>NZ_MWLO01000136.1 GCF_002198735.1 Ideonella sp. A 288 | reverse complement strand
CTGGGGCATGGGGCGGCGGGTCGAGGGCAACCCGCGATGATAGGGGCGGCGGTCTTCGCGCGCACCGTGCGCCAACGCGGGGCACTCCGGGGCAGGCGGGCCTCGTCCGCGCTGCGCTCATTGGAGGCGCCGGGATCCGTGGGGGCGCGGTCAGAACTCGCGGGCCAGGGCCTCGCGCGTGGCGCTGTCCAACGGCAGCACCCACTGGCGGCCATCGGGGCCGGTCCAGCGGGCGCCGGCGTCGTCAAGCCGCAGGGTCGAACGGCGGCCCTGGGCGTCGACCCAGGCCAGCTCGGGGGCAGCGGCGGCCTCCTGTGCAGGCCCGGGCGTCGCCGCGGGCTGCAGTTGCCAGCCGGCGCCGGCGTTGTCCAACCGGCGCAGCACGCGGCGCTGCGCCGGTGTGAGCGGCCAGGCCGGGTCGGCCACGTCCTGCCGCGCTGCCAGCACCCATTGGGCCAGAGACCCCGGCGGCAACGCGCGGCCATCGAGCCGGGCCAGCTTCTCCGCCAACGCCAGCGCGCGGGCGGCAGAGATGGGCGCCTGCTGGGCCGCCCCGGCCGCCGAAGAGGCCACGGCGGGCGGCGTGGGCGCCCAGAACCTGGCCTGCGGTGGCAGCGGGGGTGGGGAGGACCGGGGCACGGGCAGTGGTGCCGGCGACGGGTGGGACGACCCGGGTTCGGGTGCCTGCGGCCCGGCCCCGCTGCGGCCGGCGGCGGGCGGTGCCGTCGCGTCCCTGTGCGAGCTTGGCGCTTCGGCCGCTGCTGTGTCGGCGCCACCCGTGTCCGGCTCGGCGCCAGGCCTCGGCGCAGAGGCCACCGCGTTGTCCGCCGGTGCGGGGGCCTTGGCCTCGGGTGGCAATGTCCATTGCACCGCAGGTGCCGGTCGCAATGGCGGCACCGTGGCGGGCGGCAGCGCCGACGGGGTTGGGGGTCTCGCCGACTGCTTCGCCCCGTCCCGCACGGTGGCCGCCCCGGCAGTGGCAGCGTCGGCCGTCGGCGGTGTGAGCTGGGCCGGCGCCGCGGCTGCGAGCGCTGGCGGCGGCGATGCGGGCAACGAATCGGGGGGCACTTGCGGTGCCGATGGCGCGGCTGTTGGCGCGGCCATTGGGGCGGGTATTGGCGCGGCTGCTGGCGCGGTCGCCGGCCCGCCCGTTCGCGCCGATTCCGCCGCCGACCGGCTCGCCCCAGGTGCCTCGCCCGTCACCGCCGGCGGCACCGGCTCGTCGTGCCAGAGCTGCAGCGTGAGCACCGACACCAGCAGCGCCGCCGCCCCGCCCGCCCACACCGGCCGCGGCTGGGCCAGCGACTGCCAGGCGCGTTGCCACCACGGCACCTGCGTCGGCCGCAAGGGCGGCGGCGCCCGCACCGCCGCCCGCGCCGCCGCTCGCAGCGCGNCGTCCTGCGCGTCGGGCGCGTGCCGCAGCGCGGCGCGCAGGTGCGCGTCGCGGGCCAGCTCGTCCGGCGTCTCGTCCGGCTTCGTCATGGGCGGGCCCCCAACGCGTCGGCACCCAGGTAGGCGCCCATGCAGGTGCGCAGCTTGGCCATCGCGTAGCGCAGCCGGCTCTTGGCGGTCTCGAAGCCCAGTTCCAGCGTGCGGGCGATGTCGTCGAGCGTGCGCTCGTCGTCGTGGTGCAGCAGGAACACCGCACGTTGCGCCGCCGGCAGCTCGTCCAGGCACATCAGCAGGCGCTCGCCGGCGCGGCGCCAGAACAGGCGGTCGTCGGCCCCCGCCACCGGCGCGGCCGGCCAGTCGAGCCAGGGTTCGCCGGCCGGCGTGAACGGCGCCTCGTCGTCGTCGGGCGCCGACACCTCGCGGCCGCTGCGGCGCAGCAGGTCGATGGCGCGGTGGTGGGCCAGCGTGAACAGCCAGGTGCGGAAGCTCGCGCCCTGCGGCACGAAATCGGCGCGGGCACGCACCACGCGCAGCCAGGTGTCCTGGAACACCTCGTCGGCCTGCGCGGCCAGCTCGCGGCCGAGCAGGCGACGCACGAAGCGGTACAGCGCGCGCTCGTGGCGGGCATAGAGCCGGTCGAAGGCCGCGGCATCGCCCCGCGCGAAGGCGGCCATGCAGCGCAGGTCGTCGGCGTCGCTGCTGCCGAGGGCGTTGCCGTTGCCGAGGGCGTCGCCGTTGCCGAGGGCGTCGGCGCCGCTGTTGCCGGGGACGTCGGCGGGTGCGGCGCGCGCATCGCGGTCTGGGGCCATGGGCGGGCAGTCTGCCACGGGCAAGGGGAGGTCCATCCGGCCTTGTACGGCCGACACGGGCGATCGGGGTTCGGCGATCCGTGGAGGCAGCTCTCCAGAGTCGGCGCGACCCCGCCGAGGGCTGCCGGACGTGTCACCCAGGGTTGCCCAACCACCCCACGAAGGAGCCTTCGATGCCCCCATCCCCCTGCTTCCGGTCGACCGGCCTGCATGGCCACGACACCCGCCGACATGGCCCCGCAGGCCGCCACCCGCGCGCGGCGGCCCGCCCGCTGGCCCTGGCCGCCGCCATGCTGGCCGTGCTGTTGAGCCTGCCGGCCTGCAGCCACGCGCCCGGCAGGCCGGCCGACGGCAGCGCACCGTTGCCCGGCGGCTGGTCGTCGACACCGGAGTTGCAGGCGCCCGCCAGGTCGACGTCGCCGCCCTGGGGCGTGCCGTCGTTCGAGCCGCCGTCGGCGCGGCATTGCAGCGGCCCGGCGCGGGTGCGCGAGCAGGGCGGACAGAACGCCCCGGCGCCGTCCGGTTGGCTCGGACGGCCGGGCGGTGCAGACCACGCCGCGCGCGACGTGGCCCGGCGCGCCGACGCCTCGGAGGCCAAGTCGGCGGGAGGTAGCACCGCCGCAGCACCCCCGTTGGCGGCAGCAGCCGCCACCCTGGCCGAGCGCGCCGCAGTGCCGTCGATGTTGGCCCCGGCACCCTGGCCGGCCGCCGGGCCGCGCACCGCAGACGCCGTCGCAAGCGGGCGCGCCGTGCCGTCCATCGCACCCCCGCAGGCCCCAGCCGCGGCGCAGAACCTGCAGCGGCCGGCCGAGACGGTGACCGCCGGCATGGTCGACGACAACGCCGCATTCACCGACTACCTGGCTTACCGCACGCGCTCGCGCCATCTCAACCCGCGCGACCGCGATCAGGCCGAGCGCTACCGCGTGGAGGTGCGCGACGCCGCCGGGCGGCCCGCGGCCGATGCCGAGGTGGCGCTGTCGTGGCCGGGCGCGCGCGCGGCGGTGCTGGTGGCGCGCACCGACGCCGCCGGACAGGCCTGGCTGCACCCGCGCGCGCTGCTGGCGCCCGAGGTGCTGGCGCGCCAGCCCTGGCTGGAGGTGCAGGTGCGGGCCACGCACGGCGAGGTGCAGCGCGCCGCGCTGCAACGCGGCCAGAAGCCGGCGGTGCAGGTGCAGTTGCGCCATGGCGGCGACGCGCCGGCCCGCGTGCCGCTGGACCTGGTGTTCCTGGTCGATGCCACCGGCTCGATGGCCGACGAGATCCACAAGCTGCGCGACAGCCTGCGCAGCATCGCCGACCGCGTCGGCGCACTGCCTTCGCAGCCCGACCTGTGCTGGGGCCTGGTGGCCTACCGCGACCATGGCGACGCCTTCGTCACCCGCACGCACGACCTCACCGACGACCTGGGCGCCTTCCAGCACACGCTGCGCCGGCTGCAGGCCGGCGGTGGCGGCGACTACCCCGAGGCGCTGGACGAGGCGCTCGACGAGGCGGTGCACCGGGTCAGCTGGCGTGGGCCCGGCACCTCGCGGCTGCTGGTGCTGCTGGGCGATGCACCGCCGCACGTCGACCGCCACGGCCCACACCACGACGAGGCCGCGGCCGCGGCGCTGGCACGCGGCATCAAGCTGCATGCGGTGGGCGCCAGCGGGCTGGACCCCCAGGGCCAGGCGGTCTTCCGCCAACTGGCGCAGGCCACCGGCGGGCGCTTCGTCTTCCTCACCTACCGCGACGCCCAGCGCCCCGGCAGCGGCCCCGGCCGAGAGACCACCCACGACGTGCACGACTACTCGGTGGACACGCTCGACGAGCTCATCGTGCGCCTGGTGCGCGACGAACTGGCGCCACGCGGCCAGCCTTGACGCCTCTGGCGGCGGTCATCGCACGGGGCCCCGCACGCGGCCCGCCGCAGCGATACTCCGGCCGTGAACAGCCCGCGCCGCGATCCCCTGCAAGCCCTGCATCCGCTCGACCTGCAGCAGCGCGTGCCCTTCAACCCGCAGGCGCGCGTCTGCATGGACTGCGGCGTGCGCCGCTTTGCACTCTTCGGCGTGCTCGACGCCGAAGAGCTGCAGCACATCCACTACCACATCGCCGACATCACGCTCGAGCCCGGGCAGCCGCTGTACATGGCCAGCGACCACGGCACCGCGGCCTACACGGTGCGCGAAGGCGTGGTGCGGCTCGAGCGCAGCAGCGAGCGCGGCGAACGCCGCATCGTGCGCCTGGCCGGCCGCAGCAGCCTGGTCGGCCTGGAGGCGATGCTGGGGCAGACCTACGCCGCCGACGCCGTCGCCTGCACGACGGTGCGTGCCTGCCGGCTGCCGCGCATGCTGGTCGACGAGCTGGCGCGCGAGCAGCCCGGCCTGCTGCGCGACCTGATGAAGCGCTGGCAGGGCGCGCTCGACGAGGCCGACGAATGGCTCACCGAGCTGTCGGCCGGCAGCGCCCGCTGGCGCATGCTGCGGCTGCTGCTGAAGCTGACCGAGTACGACGAGCCCGACGGCCGCATCTGGCTGCCCACGCGCCAGGAGATGGGCGCGATGCTGGGCATGACCATCGAGACGGCGAGCCGCCTGGTGTCGGCCCTCAAGCGCGAGGGCGTCATCGACACGCCGGACGTGCGCCATGCGCGCATCGACATGCCGGCGCTGCTGGAGGCGATCCGTCTGGAGGCGGCGGGCTAGTGCAGTGTTCGATACTGCGCAGCACTTGAGAAAACCGATGGATTTGTCGTCCTGGCTAGGCGCAAACCGCAGCGATGCCCAGCGGCATCGCGAGGATTTGCAACAACGCCAGGGCGGCAAAGACGCGGTTTTATGTGCTGCATAGCGTCGAACACTGCACTAGGTCAGCACCGGCCACCGCGCCGGCGTTGGCGCCGCGCCGAGGATGTCGGCCTCGTCGTCTGCGGCCGCGCACCGACCCGCACCCGCATCGACCACGACGCGGTTGCGGCCCGCGCGCTTGGCGGTGTACATCGCGTCGTCGACGCGCCGCACCAGGGCATCGAAGGATTCGCCCGGGCCGGCCCAGGCGGCCACGCCGATGCTGGCGCTGGCATGCAGTTCGGCGCCGTTGGCCAGCGGCAGCCCGAAGCCCTCGATGGCCCGCCGCACACGCTCGGCGGCTTCGCAGGCGTCGTCCAGGCTGCAGGCGTCGAGGCCGACGATGAACTCCTCGCCACCCCAGCGGCCCACCGGGTCGACGTCGCGAAGCGTGCCGCGCAACACACCGGCGATGCCCTGCAGCAAGGCATCGCCGACCGGGTGGCCATGCTCGTCGTTGACGTGCTTGAAGTGGTCGAGGTCCAGCATCATCAGCACCAGGGGCCCCCCGGTGCGCGCCGCGCGGGCCATGTCGCGGCCGAGCGTGTCGGTGAAGCTGCCGCGGTTCTGCAGCCCGGTGAGGTTGTCGGTGGAGGCCACGTGACGCAGTTCGGCCTGCGCGCGCTCCAGCGCATGCACCAGCCGAAAGATGCGCCAGGTGACGAAGGGCGCGATCATCGCCGGCACCAGCGTGGCCGGCAGGTAGACGATCGGGCCCATGGCCTGCCCGCCGATCTGGACGACGAACAACCAGCACAGCACGTTGGAGACGACGATCGAGAACGCCGTGATCCTCAGCAGGTCCGGCCACAGGCGACGGAGGGAATTGGAGGGGGTCGGAATGGGCATGCGGTGACGGCCCCAGGCAGGGGGGCCTTGTTCCGTTATCGACCGCCTGCCCGTGGGCTTGAGTTCAGCCCACCGCCTCGTCGAGCACGCGCAGGATCTCGCGGCCATAGGCTTCGAGCTTCTTCGCGCCCACGCCGCTGATGCCCGCCAGCGCATCGAGCGAGCCCGGCGCCTCGCGCGCCATCTCGGCCAGGGTGGCGTCGTGGAACACCACGTAGGCCGGCAGGTTGTGCGCCTGGGCCACCTGGGCGCGCCAGGCCTTGAGCAAGGCAAAGCGGGCCAGGCCGGCCTCGTCCAGCGGCAGTGGCGGCGGCTTGTCGGCCCGCGACGCACCGGCACCCGAGCCGGCCTTGCCGCGCGACCCGCGCACGCGCCTGGGCGCCTCGCTGGGCACGCGCAGCATCAGCGGCACCTCGCCGCGCAGCACGGCGCGGGCGCTGTCGGTGAGCGCCAGGGTGCCGTACTCGCCCTCGGCCTGCACATGGCCCAGCGCGATCAGCTGGCGCAGCACGCCGCGCCAGGCCTGCTCGTCGATGTCGGCACCGATGCCGAAGGTGGACAGCCGCTCGTGGCCGCGTTGCACCACCTTGTCGGTGAGCTTGCCGCGCAGCACGTCGATCAGGTGGCCGGCGCCGTAGCCGATGCCGGTCTGCTGGCGGAAGCGGTAGATGCAGCTCAGCGCCTTGCGCGCGGCCTCGGTGGCGTCCCACACCGCCGGCGGGTGCAGGCAGTTGTCGCAGTTGCCGCAACGGTAACGAGCCCCCACGGTCGGCCCTTCGGGCGCTCCCTGCCCCCCGAGGGGGCGCCGCCCGCCTTGGGGCGGCCCGGCGGCGGGCGGGTCCTCGCCGATGTCGGCCTCCTGAAGTGGCGCGCCCTCGCCAAAGTAGGCCAGCAGCCGCACGCGGCGGCAGTCGTGCGCCTCGGCCAGCGCCAGCAGCGCATCGAGCTTGCTGCGCTGCAGGCGCTTGAAGTCTTCGCCGGCCTCGCCCTCGTCGATCATGCGGCGCTGGTTGACCACGTCGACCAGGCCGTAGGCCATCCAGGCGTCGGCGGGCAGGCCGTCGCGGCCGGCGCGGCCGGTCTCCTGGTAGTAGCCCTCGATGTTCTTCGGCAGGTCGAGGTGGGCGACGAAGCGCACGTCGGGCTTGTCGATGCCCATGCCGAAGGCGATGGTGGCCACCATCACGATGCCGTCCTCGCGCAGGAAGCGGTCTTGATGGCGGCGGCGCTGGTCGGCCTCCATGCCGGCGTGGTAGGGCAGCGCCGACAGGCCCTCGCCGGCCAGCCAGGCGGCGGTCTCCTCGACCTTCTTGCGGCTCTGGCAGTAGACGATGCCGGCGTCGCCTTCGTGCTCGTCGCGCAGGAAGCGCAGCAGCTGCGCCCGGGGGTTGTCCTTCTCGACGATGGTGTAGCGGATGTTGGGCCGGTCGAAGCTGGCGACGAAGCGCTGCGCGCCTTCCAGCGCCAGGCGCTCGACGATGTCGGCGCGGGTGTGGTCGTCGGCGGTGGCGGTCAGGGCCAGGCGTGGCACGCCGGGGTAGCGCTCGTGCAGCACCGACAGGCCGAGGTACTCTTCTCGGAAGTCGTGGCCCCACTGGCTGACGCAATGCGCCTCGTCGATGGCCACCAGGCTGAACAGGCCGCGCTCGTGCAGCGAATCGAGCATCGCCAGGAAGCGCGGCGTGAGGATGCGCTCGGGCGCGGCGTACAGCAGCACCAGGCTGCCGGCGAGCAGGTCGCGCTCGACACGGCGGGTTTCGTCGCCGTCGAGCGTGCTGTTCAGAAAGGCAGCCGACACGCCGGCTTCGTCGAGCGCCCCGACCTGGTCGTGCATCAGCGCGATCAGCGGGCTCACCACCAGCGCCACGCCGCGGCCGGCGCGGTGCCGGGCGATGGCCGGCACCTGGTAGCACAGGCTCTTGCCGCCGCCGGTGGGCATCAGCACCAGCGCGTCGCCGCCGCCGGTGACATGTTCGATGATCTCGGCCTGGCGGCCACGGAAGGCGCCGTAGCCGAAGACCTCGTGCAGGATGTGGAGCGGATCGGTGTCGGCGGAGTTCACGGGCGGCAGGGGCGGTTCGGCCGACATTGTCGCTGTGCTAGCGTGGCGCCTGATCCAGTCGGAGGACCCATGACCCCCCACGCCCACGTTCGCCTGCGGCCCAGGGCCCGCACCCCTCGGCCTTGCTTCCGTGCGACCACCCGTCAGGTGGCGCGATGACTCGGCGGGTGCGCGGCCTGATCGGCCTGGTCGCGGGCCTGGCCGGCGCGCTGGTGGCCGCCTGGGCCGCCGCCGCACCACCGGTCTTCCCGGTCAAGGACGTGCCAGAGACCTTCTTCGGCACCGTCGTGCCCGATCCCTACCGCGCGCTGGAAGACAAGACCGCGCCCGACGTGGTGGCCTGGATGAAGGCGCAGGACGCCCACGCCCGCGCCGCGCTGGCCGCCGTGCCCGGACGCGCGGGCCTGCTGGCGCAGCTCGAGCGCTTCGAATCGGCCGTGCCGGTGCGGGTGGTGCAGGTGGTGCGCGAGGCCGGCGACCTGTGGTTCTACCTGCGCCGCGGCGCCGGCGAGAACCAGTTCAAGCTCGTCGTGCGGCGCGGCCTGGCCGGCGCCGAGAAGCTGCTGGTCGACCCCGAGGCCGTCGAGAAGCAGACCGGCAAGCCGCATGCGATCAACTGGTTCAGCCCATCGCCGGGCGGCCGCTGGGTGGCCTACGGGCTTTCGGCCCAGGGCGCGGAGGACGCCGCGCTGCACGTGCTGGACGTGCAGACCGGGCAGCTCGTCGGCGGGCCGGTGAGCCGTGCCGACTATGGCGGCGTCAGCTGGGCGCCCGACGGCCGCCGGCTGGTCTTCAACCGCCTGCAGGCCATGGCGCCGGGCCTGCCCGAGACCGAGAAGTACCAGCGCAGCCAGGTGCTGCTGTGGAACCCGACCGAGCCGATCGAGCAGGCGGTGCCGGTGTTCGGCATCGGCCAGGACGGCGTGCAGATCGAGCCCGGCGAGACGCCGATCGTGCAGCTCACCCACGACGGCCGCTGGGCGCTGGGCCAGGTGATCAATGGCACGCAGAGCGAGTACGGCCTGTACCTGTCGCCCGCGCCGGCGCTGCTGGCCGGCAAGCCGCAGTGGCGCAAGCTGTTCGGGGCCGACGCGAAGGTGGTGGGCCAGGCCTACAAGGCCAACGGCCTGTACCTGCGCAGCCACGACGGCGCACCGCGCTTCAAGGTGCTGCGGCTCGACCTGAACGAGGCCGACCTGGCGCAGGCCCGCCTCATCGTGCCGGCCGGCGACAAGGTGATCACCGGCCTGGCCACCACCGCCGACGGCCTGTACCTCGAGATGCGCGACGGCAACATCAAGCGGCTGTACCGGCGCATCTGGGGCCGCGACGTGCTCGCCGAGATCGCGCTGCCGGTGGCCGGCGCGTTCGCGCTGACCGACAGCGAGGCCGGCACCAGCGCCGGCGACCCGCGGCTGCATGGCCTGGTGGTCGACCTGCAGGGCTGGACCCGCGCGCGGCAGATCCACGTGACCAACGGCTTCGGCGTGCTCAGCAACACCGGCCTGCAGCCGCAAGGCCCCTTCGATGCGCCGGCCGACCTGGTGACCACCGAGGTGCAGGTGCGCAGCCACGACGGCGCGATGGTGCCGATGTCGATCATCCACCGCAAGGGCATCGCGCTGGACGGCCGCAACCCGACGCTGCTGTACGGCTACGCCGCCTACGGCATCACCGAGGAGCCGTACTTCAGCCTCGGGCGGCTGGCCTTCCTGGACGCGGGCGGCGTCTTCGCGGTGGCCAACCCGCGCGGCAGCAGCGTCTACGGCGAAGACTGGTACCGCGGCGGCTGGCAGGCCACCAAGCCCAACACCTGGAAGGACTTCATTGCCTGCGCCGAATGGCTGGTGGCCAAGCGCTACACCGCGCCCGAGCGCCTGGGCCTGCTGGGCGGCAGCGCGGGCGGCATCCTGGTGGGGCGGGCGATGACCGAGCGGCCCGACCTCTTCGGCGCGGTGGTCTCGGCCGTCGGCGCGCTGGACATGGTGCGCGCCGAGACCACCCCCAACGGCGTGCCCAACATCCCCGAGTTCGGCAGCCGCACCACCGAGGCGGGCTTCCGGTCACTTCTGGCGATGAGCGCCTACCACCAGGTGAAGGACGGCGTGAAGTACCCCGCCGTGCTGCTGACCCACGGCGTCAACGACCCGCGCGTCGAGGTGTGGCAAAGCACCAAGACCGCCGCGCGCCTGCAGGCTGCCAGCGCCAGCGGCAAGCCGGTGCTGCTGCGGCTGGACTGGGACGCCGGGCACGGCATCGGCAACACCCGTCGCCAGCAGCTTGAGGAACGGGCCGACCTCTACGCCTTCCTTCTGTGGCAGCTGGGGGCGCCGGCGTTCCAGCCAAAGTAGCCCGGCCGGCGCATCCTCCAAGGGCCGTCAGGGGCTGCCGGCGGACTTCACAGGCTTCGGCTCGTGGCGAAATTCATCGGGCAGCGTGCCGACCGAGCGGAAGGTCACGTCGAGGCCGCGGGCCAGATCCCAGGACGACTCGAAATAGCCGCCAGCGGTGCGCGCCTGTCGGCGGTCGGCCTGCGCGGCAGACGGGACGGCGGGCGGGGGAACATCGGCGGCGGGTGGGCTCATGGCGGGACAACCTGTACTGCGGTTACAACAACGTCGATTGAACCTGCTTCCGGCTTTCCTTTTAACCCTCCTAAAGGCTGGCCCCCCTGATTCGAGGGGTCTGGGTCGACGTCGAACCGGGCCGATCCCCCAAACCGGGGCCCCCTTGAGGGTGAGGTCGCGCGCGGGCAGGCGCTCGTTATCATGTGCACTCGGGCCGGTCGAGCCCACCACACAGGAGCGGGCGCCATGGCCTCAGTCAACAAAGTCATCCTCATCGGCAACCTGGGGCGCGACCCGGAAGTGCGCTATGCCCCCAGCGGTTCGGCCATCTGCAACGTCACGCTGGCGACCAGCCGCAACTGGAAGGACAAGACCAGCGGCGAGCGCCAGGAAGAGACCGAATGGCACCGCGTCGTCTTCTACGACCGCCTGGCCGAGATCGCCGGCGAGTACCTGAAGAAGGGCAAGTCGGTCTACATCGAGGGTCGCCTGAAGACCCGCAAGTGGACCGACAAGGAAGGCGTCGAGAAGTACACCACCGAGATCATCGCCCAGGAAATGACGATGCTCGGCGGCCGCGAAGGCCCCGGTGGCGGCGCCGACGAGGGCAGCTACGGCGCCGAGGGGGGCGGTTCACGGGCACCAGCGCCACGTCCCGCCGCCGCGCGACCGGCCGCTGCGGCACCGCGGCCGGCGCCGCAGAAGTCGAGCACCGGCTTCGACGGCATGGACGACGACATCCCGTTCTGAACCCAGACCGGTCCGTCCGCCAAGGCGGGGAATGAAAAATGGCCGCCCCAGGGCGGCCATTTGCGTTGTCGGGGCGCTTGCCTTGCGGCGGTGCGCCGGCGACGGCGGCGGTCAGGTGGACCGGGTCACGCGGCGCGACGACGGGCGATGCCCAGGGCCATCAGCGCGCACAGGGCCAGCGCGATCGAGCCGGGCTCGGGCACGGTCGCCAGCGCCAACTGCCCGATCAACTGGTGCGACACCGCGGACGGGTGCAGGGGATCGGAGTAAGCCGACACGTCGCAGCCGCTGGCCGAGGCATCCGGGGCAAAGTACTCACCCGAGACCGGTCCGGCCCCGAGGCAAGGTGACGACACGTTGGTGATGCCGAATCGCGCGCCGCCGTTGTTGAGCGCATCGTCGACCACGGCCTCGTTCAGGCCGAACAAATCCATCCAGTGGATGTCGAGGTCGACACCGGTCAGGGCCTGGTACTGCGCATCGAAGTCGGCGGACAAGGCAGCCAGGGCGGCATTGAAGGCCAGCGTCGCGGCGGTCGACTCGGCCGTCTTGCCGAGCATGCCGGCTTCGGGCGTCTTGCCCAGGTCTGGCAGGCTCGACAACAGGAAGTGCTGGGCGCCCGACAGCGCCAGACGGCCGACGGCGGCGACGACGTTCGCCGCGGTCTCGAGCGGAGTCAACGCAGCGGGCAGGCCGTTGCGGTAATCGCGCAGGTCGTTGCCCCCGGCCATCACCACGTACAGCGCGTTCGGGTCGGCCACTCGGTCGGCGCCGGACCCGAACACCGACCCGTTCCAGGCGATCAACTGGCTCATCAGGCCGGTGGTCGGGCCGCCCAGTCCGCCAAATCCGGTGCGCGCACCGCCGAACGCATAGTTGGTGCCGCCGGGAATGCCGATCGGCACCACCGAGGTGCCGTCGAAGACCAGGTTGCTGTTCTTGGCCGCGTCGGGCATGCCCAGACCGGCTGCCAGGTGTTCGGTCCAGACCGGGCCGTTCGAGAAGCGGCCCGGCGCGCCCTGGTTGCTCGGGAACGCGCCGCCCGTCAGCGCGGCCACATTGCCGGTGTCCACCAGGCTGTCGCCGAAGAACACCAGGCCCGTGTAGGCCGCCTGTGAGTTGCCGATCAATCCGGCAACACCTATGACAAGCGTCAGAAGACGCCGTTGAACCGATGTGAACATCGCACCACTCTTGTCTGGCGTGCACTCCCCCGAGGCACTCGGGCATCCCATGGCACTGGGAGGCGGAAGCATGCTATGCGAGTTCCGTGCCTCGAGAAACACCGATTGAGGGGGGTAGGCATGTCGACCGCCGCGGCGTATGGATGCACTGGCCCATGAGGGCAATCCGCGGACCTGGCCGCCACCCATATCGTCCGACCTGGGCGTCCGACGACCGCCGGGCGCGGCGTCGGCCAAAGGCGCGCGCCGAGCCGCACGACAGGGGCCGGGAGGTCGAGCGGCACGGCCGTCCGCCGGTTCCGCGGCCGTGCAGGCCCCGACGGAGCATGTGGCGGCAGGGGGCCAAACTGCCTGGCCAGCGACAGGGCCTTGATACCCTATTGGGTATCTGATACGATCTCGCCATGGGTATCAAACTGCCGCTCAACCTCCATCGCCGCACGGCGATTTCGCTGGCCTTTGCGGGGCTCGCCGCGGCCGGGCTGGCCTCGGCCGCCGATCCCGTGTCGGTGCCCACCCTGTTGCCACAGGGCGCCGGCACCACACGTGGCCTGTCGCTCGACGGCGTCGTGCAGCCGCTTCGCCAGGCCACGCTGGCGGCTCAGGTGGGGGGCAACGTGGTGTCCTTGTCGGTCAAGGCCGGTGACCGCGTGCGCGCCGGCCAGGCCGTGGCCCGCGTCGACGAGCGCGAACTGCAGGCCGGCCTGCAGCGCAGCGAGGCCGGCGTGTCGCAGGCCGAGGCCGAGTTCCGCAACGCCCGGCTGCAGGCCGAGCGCAGCCGGGATCTGCGCCAGCAGGGCTTCGTCAGCCAGGCCGCGCTCGACGTGGCCGAAACCCAGTTCAAGGCCGCCCAGGCCGGGCTGCAGCAGGCGCAGGCCGGCCGCAGCCAGGCGGCGCTGGCACGGGGCTTTACCACCGTGGTCGCGCCTTTCGACGCGGTGGTGCTGGCCACCCACGTCGAGGCCGGCGACCTGGCCACGCCAGGTCGGCCGATCGCCACGGTCTATGCCCCCGGCGCGATGCGCGCCGTGGTGCAGGTGCCGGCATCGATGGCCGGCGCCGCCCGCTCCGCCACCAGCGTGCTGGTGCAACTGCCCGATGGCCGCTCGGTCGAGCCCATCGCGCGCGCCGTGCTGCCGGTGGCCGACCCGGTGTCTCAGACCGTCGAATGGCGGCTCGACCTGCCGGCTTCGGCCAGCACGGGCGATGCCCCGGTGCTGCCGGGCCAATCGGTGCAGGTGGCCTTCGTCGGCGGTGCAGCCGCCGCACCGGCCACCCCCGGCGGCGCCCTCACCATCCCGTCGGCGGCGCTGTTGCGCCGCGGCGAGCTCACCGCCGTCTATGTGGTCCAAGAGCAGCGCTTCGTGCTGCGCGCCGTGCGCACCGGCGCCCACCGCGGTGCCGCGGGCGTCGACATCCTGGCCGGCCTGAAGCCTGGCGAGCGCCTGGCCGCCGATGCGGTCAAGGCGGGCCTGGCGGGCGCCGTGCCGGCGGCCCGTTGAGCACGCCATGAGCGACCACGAGACGACCTCCGGCAGCGCCGTGGCCCCGCCTGCCTTGGGCGTGTCCGGCCGACTGGCCGCGGCCTTCCAGGCCAACGCACTGACACCGCTGCTGGCCATCGTCGCGCTGCTGCTGGGCCTGTTCGCGGTGCTGGTGACGCCGCGCGAGGAAGAGCCGCAGATCAACGTCACGATGGCCAACGTGATGATCCCGTTCCCGGGGGCCAGCAGCGCCGACGTGCAGGCCATGGTGGCCCGCCCGGCCGAGCAGGTGCTGGGCCAGATCGCCGGCATCGAGCACACCTTCTCGGTGTCGCGGCCGGGCATGGCGCTGCTCACCGTGCAGTTCAAGGTCGGCGTGCCGCGCACCGAGGCGCTGGTGCGCCTGTACGACGTGCTCAACGCCAACCAGGACTGGCTGCCGCGCGAGCTGGGCACGCTGCCGCCGATCGTGCGGCCCAAGGGCATCGACGACGTGCCGATCCTGGGCATCACGCTGTGGGCCCGCGACGGCCGCGCGGCGACAGAGCTGGAGCGGGTGGCGCACACGCTGGAGGCCGAGCTGAAGCGCGTGCCCGGCGCCCGCGAAGTGCAGACCATCGGCGGCCCCGGCCGCGTGGTGCAGGTGTCGCTCGACCCCACCAGGCTGCGCGAGCGCGGCGTCGACGTGATGCGGCTGAAGGCCACGCTGGCTGCGGCCAACGTCGGCCTGCCGGCCGGTTCGGTGGTCGAGGAGAGCGGCTCGCGCATGCTGGCCGTTCAGACGGGCGAATTCCTGCGCTCGGCCGACGAGGTGGGCGACCTGGTGGTGGGCGTCAACGCCGGCCGGCCGGTGTTCCTGCGCGAAGTGGCCCGGGTCGAGGCCGCGTCCGGCCAGCCGCTGCAGTATGTCTGGCACACCCCTGGCGCGGCTGCCGCAGCACCGGCAGCATCGGCCGCGGATGCCGGTGCCGTGTACCCCGCCGTCACGGTGACGCTGACCAAGAAGCCGGGACAGAACGCGGTCGACGTGGCCGCCGCCGCGCGCCAGCGCCTGGACGAGTTGCGCAACACCGTGATCCCGGAAGGCGTGGAGGCCACGGTCACCCGTGACTATGGCGAGACCGCCGCCGAGAAGGCCAACAAGCTGATCCAGAAGCTGGCCTTCGCCACCGCGTCCGTCATCCTGCTGGTGGGCCTGGCGCTGGGCAAGCGCGAGGCGGTGATCGTCGGCGCAGCCGTCATCCTCACCCTGATGGCCACGCTGTTCGCGAGCTGGGCCTGGGGCTTCACGCTCAACCGGGTGTCGCTGTTCGCGCTGATCTTCTCGATCGGCATCCTCGTCGACGACGCCATCGTGGTGGTCGAGAACATCCACCGCCACCAGCAGCTCGACCCGCACAAGCCGCTGCGCGAGATCATCCCGCTGGCCGTCGACGAGGTCGGCGGCCCCACCATCCTGGCCACGCTCACCGTCATCGCCGCGCTGCTGCCGATGGCCTTCGTCAGCGGGCTGATGGGCCCGTACATGAGCCCGATCCCGATCAACTCCAGCCTGGGCATGGCGCTGTCGCTGGGCATCGCCTTCACGGTGACGCCGTGGCTCGCGCTCAAGCTGATGAAGTCGCATGCCGCGTCCGGCCATGCCCCGGTCGCCGCGGCCGGCGGCGGCCTGGGCGGCAAGCTGCAGCGCCTGTTCCAGCGCCTGCTGATGCCGCTGCTGCAAAGTGCCGCCAAGCGCTGGCTGCTGCTGGCCGGCATCCTGTCGGCGCTGGCGCTGTCGGTGGCGCTGGCCCTGGTGCCCACCTGGGCCGTCGGCGTCGTGCTGAAGATGCTGCCCTTCGACAACAAGAGCGAGTTCCAGCTGGTCGTCGAGATGCCCGCGGGCACGCCGCTGGAGAACACCGCGGCGGCGCTGCAGGAGCTGGGTGCCTTTCTGGCGAAGCAGCCCGAGGTGCGCAGCCTGCAGGGCTATGCCGGCACGGCCAGCCCGATCACCTTCAACGGCCTGGTGCGGCAGTACTACCTGCGCGCCGACGCCGACCAGGGCGACCTGCAGGTGAACCTGGTCGACAAGCAGCACCGCCACGAGAAGAGCCATGCCATCGCGCAGCGCCTGCGCCCGGCGCTCGAGCAGATCGGCGCGCGCCACCAGGCCCGCGTGCAGGTGGTCGAGGTACCGCCGGGCCCGCCGGTGCTGAGCCCGCTGGTGGCCGAGGTCTACGGCCCCGACGAGGCCGGCCGCCAGCAACTGGCGCGGCGCATCGCGCAGGGCTTCGCCAAGACGCCCGACATCGTCGGCATCGACACCTCGCTGGAAGAGGACGCACCGCGCGCCTTCCTGCGCATCCAGCGGCAGAAGTCCGAGTCGCTGGGCATCCCGGCGGCCGCGGTGGCGCAGGCGGTGCAGGCGGCACTGTCGGGCACCGACGCCGCCTGGCTGCACGACGGCCACGCCAAGTACCCGGTGCCGGTGCGGCTGCAACTGCCGCGCGAATCGCAGGTGGGGCTGGACGCGCTGCTGGCGCTGCCGCTGCGCGCCGCCAGCGGCCAGCTGGTGCCGCTGTCCGAGCTGGTGCGGGTGGAGCGCGGCGTGATCGACAAGCCGCTGTTCACCAAGGACCTGCAGCCGGTGAGCTACGTCATCGCCGACATGGGCGGGCGGCTGGATTCGCCGCTGTACGGTCTGGCCGCCATCCGCCCGGCGCTGGCCGACGCCGCGCTGCCCGGCACCGGCGCGCTGGGCGAGTACTGGATCAACCAGCCGTCCGACCCCTTCCGGGGCTACGCCATCAAGTGGGACGGCGAGTTCCAGATCACCTACGAGACCTTCCGCGACATGGGCGCTGCCTATGGCGTGGGCCTGATCCTGATCTACCTGCTGGTGGTGGCGCAGTTCAAGAGCTACCTGACGCCGTTGATCATCATGGCGCCGATCCCGCTGACCATCATCGGCGTGATGCCCGGCCATGCGCTGCTGGGTGCGCAGTACACCGCCACCTCGATGATCGGCATGATCGCGCTGGCCGGCATCATCGTGCGCAACTCCATCCTGCTGGTCGACTTCATCGAGCTGCAGCTCGCACAGGGCGTGGCCTTCCGCGAGGCGGTGGTGTCGTCGGCCGCGGTGCGCGCCCAGCCCATCGCGCTGACCGGCCTGGCCGCGATGATCGGCGCCTTCTTCATCCTCGACGACCCGATCTTCAACGGCCTGGCCGTCTCGCTCATCTTCGGCATCCTGGTCTCGACCTTGCTCACGCTGGTCGTCATCCCGGTGCTGTACTTCGCGGCCTACAAGGGCCGCCACCCCGACCCTGTGCTCGAAACCCCCTGAAGGAGACCTTCCATGACCGTCGACCGACTCATCCGCATCTTTGCCGGCTCGTTCATCCTGCTGTCGCTGGCCCTCGGGGTGCAGGGCAGCCCGCTGTTCGTCAGCCCGTGGTGGCTGGCCTTCACCGCCTTTGTCGGCGCCAACCTGCTGCAGTTCGGATTCACCAACGTGTGCCCCCTCGGTTTCATCCTGAAGAAGCTGGGCGTGCCCGAGACGGCCGCCTGCGCACGCTGACCCGGGGGCCGGAATGGACCCGGTGCAGCAAACCCCCGACGGTAAGGCGACAATGCCGCCCGGACGACCGGCTGCGGAGGCCTGCACCATGGCGAAATTCACCGACGATGCAACACGAACCGACCTTCTCAACCGCCTGAAGCGCGCGGAAGGTCAGTTGCGGGGCATCCAGCGCATGATCGAGGGCGGCGAGCCCTGCATCAGCATCGCAAGCCAGATGGCCGCGGTGCGCAAGGCTCTGGACAGCGCCTACGTGCGCATGACCGTGTGCTACATGCAGCAAGAGCTGCAATCCCGCCTGGAACCCGACGCCAAGCACGAAGGCGAACTGGCGGCCGTGCTGGACGACGTGCAGGTGCTGCTGGGCAAGGTGCGTTGACAGACCGCCCAGCGCCCGCCCCCCACGGGGGTTGAGTCGCCTGGGGGCGGTCCTTCACCGATCCAAGCGCCCCAAGGGCTTGGCACTGCCCGGCCCCGCCCCCCAAGCCCGACTCAGGAGACCACGATGAGCGATACCCCCGTCACGGTGCGACTGGCGCAACGCCACGACTTCCAGTTCGACACCCACTTCGGCCCGGACCTGCCCGTGCTCGTCACAGACGAGCCGGCACCGCTGGGCCAGGGCACCGGCCCGTCGCCGATGCAGTTGCTGTGCGCGGCCGTGGGCAACTGCCTGTCGGCGTCGATGCTGTTCTCGCTGCGCAAGTTCAAGCAGCAGCCCGAACCGATCGGCTGCGAGGTGTCGGCCGAGGTCGGCCGCAACGCCGACAAGCGGCTGCGCGTGCTGGGACTTCACGCCCGCCTGACCCTGGGCGTGCCGGCGGCATCGCTGGAGCACCTCGACCGCGTGCTCGGCAGCTTCGAGGAATTCTGCACCGTCACGGCCAGCGTGCGGGCGAGCATCCCGGTCACCGTGGCGGTGTTCGACGCCCAGGGCGTGCAACTGAAGTGAGCCCAGGCGGGTGCGCGCCTGCGGCCCGGGTTGAGGCTCAGTGCGCGCTGCGCGCCACCAACCGCTCGCCGCGGACGACGTCGGCAGGCGCATCCAGCTCGACCGCCACCTGGCTGCACACGGCACGGCACAGCGTGGCCACGCGCTCGCTTTCGAGCCGGTAGTAGATCTGGGTGCCCTCGCGGCGCTTGCCCAGCACGCCCGCGCGGTACAGCGTGGACAGGTGCTGCGACATGTTGGGCTGCGTGGTGTCGATCAACGACAGCAGTTGCGACACGTTCTTCTCGCCATTGCACAGCGCGCCGATGATGCGCAGCCGCACGGGCGTGGACAGCAGTGAAAACAACTCGGCCACGGCCTCGAAGACGGCATCGCTGCAGCTGGCGTCGGTGGTGGTCGAGGGCATGGGCATTGCGTCCGAATCTGATTCTATGCGTACGCACGAATGGACCCGGAGACCGCGTCGGAGGCGGTGGCATTGAGTTCGTCCAGGCCCCCTCAGGGCTTCTCGTGCTCCATCAGCAGGTAGGTGTTGTAGGCATTCATGCGGTGCGTCGCCCCGAACATCGGCAGACCGGCAAAGCGTGACCAGTCGGTGCGTGCATACGCCTCGTCGAAGGGCTCCATCCGCGCCGCCGCCTCGCCCATGGTCTTGCGCAGGTAGGCCAGGTAGTCGCGCGTCGACCCCAGGTCGTCGGCCGGCTGCCTCGACACAGGCCCGTGACCGGGCACCAACAGCGTGGGCTTCAGCTCGAGCAGGCGGTCGAGGGCGACGATCCAGCGACGGCTGTCGGCCTGGCCCACGAAGGGCACGCGGCCGCGGAAGACGATGTCGCCCGCGAACAGCGCGCCGGTGACCGCGTCGTGCACCACCAGGTCTTCCGGCGTATGAGACGGCCCGGCGTGGCGGACGCGGAAGCTGCGTTGACCGATGCGCAGCATCAGGTCGGCGTTGTCGCCACCTTCGCCCAGCCACAGGTCGGGCGGCACCAGCCGGGTGTGCTCGTCGACCGCGGGGTACAACTGCTCGCGGCTGGCCTGCATGCGCAGGCGCGCGGTGTCGGAATGCAGGTACTCGCGGCAGCCGACGTGGCCCACCACGCTGGCCCCGGCGGCCTTCATCACCTGCAGGCCGTAGATGTGGTCGGCGTGGCAGTGCGTGACCACCACGTAGCGCACCGGCAGCGGCGTGATGCGGCCGATGAGCTCCAGCAGCCGCTGCGCCAGCGGCGGCGAGCCCAGCGCATCGATCACCAACACGCCGCCGTCGGCCACCACGAAAGAGGCGTTCGAGATGAAGTTCAGGTTGGCCGGCGAGCCGAGCGCGGCTTCGCCCTGCACGACGTAGGTGCCGGCGGCCACTTCGACGGCTTCCATGCGCACGGTGGACAGTGCAGCGGGCTGTGCCTGCGCCACGGCCCACGGCATGCCGAGGGCCAGCAACAGCCACCCCAGACGCCAGGCTCTGGCGATGGCGGGAAAACACGCAATCGACACGGTGGGGGGCATAGGGATACCGCTACATGCAGATGCAATGATGTTCGACACACTATAGGCAGCCAAGCCCGAGACTGGCAAGCCGGCAGGCACCCGAGGCGAGGCTGGCCATCGGCCGACGACAAAGGAACAAACGACCATGAAGAGGACCGTCACCCACCCGAGCGGGCGCTGGCCGCAGCGGCGCATCGGCACCCTGGCAGCGGCCGCGCTGCTGGCCGGCATGGCACTGGGCGCGCAGGCGCAGGACGCATCGCAACGCTTGCGCGCGCGCACCCTCGCGGCCACTTGCGCGCATTGCCACGGCACCGATGGTCGCGCTGTCCAGGGCGAGGCGCTGGTGTCGCTCGCCGGCCGCCCTGCCAGCGAACTGCTGGCCACGCTGCTGGACTTCCGCACGGGGCAGAGGCCGGCCACCATCATGCACCAGATCACCCGGGGCTACTCGCAGGAGCAGCTCGAATCCGTCGCGAACTACTTCGCGGCGCAGAAGTGAGGGCGGACACCATGATCGAACGCAGAAGACTCCTCCAGGGCCTGTTCTTCGGGGGCGCGGCGGCCAGCCTCGCCGGCTGCGCGGCCACCGGCGGCCCGGCCTCGAAAGCCCGCGTCGTGGTGGTCGGCGGCGGCTACGGCGGCGCAACGGTGTCCAAGTACATCCGGCTGCTGTCCGACCAGCGCATCGACGTGACGATGGTCGAGCCTGCGCGCCAGTTCGTCTCGTGCCCGATGTCGAACCTGGTGCTCGGCGGCCAGCGCGGCATGGCCGACATCACCTCCCCCTACGATGGCCTGGCTTCCACGCACGGTGTGCGCATCGTGCACGACCGCGCGACATCCATCGACCCGGCCAAACGCACCGTGGCGCTGGCCGGCGGCGCCACGCTGGCCTACGACAAGCTGGTGCTGGCCCCCGGCATCGACATGATGTGGGACAGCGTGCAAGGCCTGCAAGCCGCCAATGCGGCGGGCCAGGTGCTGCATGCCTGGAAGGCCGGGCCCGACACGGTGGCCCTGCGCCGCCAGCTCGAGGCCATGCGCGACGGCGGCACCTACGCCATCGTCATCCCCGAGGCGCCGTACCGGTGCCCGCCGGGCCCCTACGAGCGGGCCAGCGTGGTGGCCGCGTACTTCAAGCGTGCGAAGCCGAAATCCAAGGTGCTGATCCTCGACGCCAATCCCGATGTCACCTCCAAGGGCAGCTTGTTCAAGAAGGCCTGGTCGGAAATCTACGGCGGCATGATCGAGTACCGTGCCCAGCATCGGGCAGTGTCGGTGGACGGCGCCACCCGCACGGTGCGCTTCGACGTGCAGGACGACGTGAAGGCCGACGTGCTGAACGTGCTGCCCACGATGCGCGCCGGCGAACTCGCCGTGCAGACCGGGCTGGCCAACGCCAACGCCCGCTGGTGCCACGTGAACTTCCTGAACTTCGAATCCACCGCGCAGCAGCACATCCACGTCATCGGCGACGCCATCCAGGTGGCCGCGGGCATGCCCAAGTCGGGGCACATGGCCAACTCGCACGCCAAGGTCACCGCCTCGGCGATCGTGGCCGAACTGATGGGCTTCGAACCCGACCCGCACCCCATGCTCACCAACGTGTGCATGAGCTTCGTCGACGACACCCACGTCATCCACGTGGCCAGCGTGCACGAGTACGTGCCGACACAGAAGACCTTCCGCACCATCGGCGGCTCGGGCGGCGTGTCGGATGCGCGCTCCGACCTCGAAGGCCGCTACGCCCAGGCCTGGGCCAAGAACATCTGGGCCGATGCGCTGAAGTGAGCAGGTGCCTGCGGGTCTGCCGGCTGGCCCGCACGTAGGATGTCGGTCATGACATCGAACCCGACCCACGAGCCCGACACCGCCGACACGCCCGAGGCCATCCACGAGCCGCGGCTGTGGCGCGACAACGGCTGGACGGCCCGCGTCGTCAAGAACGAGGACGACGACGGCTGGGCGGTCGAGATGGTGCTGCATGGCGAATCGGAGCCGGCGCTGGTGGGCCCGTGGACCATGGGCCGCGACAAGAAGAACCCGAAGCCGCTGGACACCGCGGCCTTTCACACGCTGGTCAAGACCGCCGCCGAGGTGCTGCGCCGGCACGAGCAGCAGCGGCACGCGCAGCTGCACAAGAACCTCGTCGTCATGACGGCCACCGGCCGCGTGACGGTGACGCTGGACATCGTGCCCGACGAGGACGAGCCGCACGCCTTCCTGGCCGCTGCCGATGCCGACGGCGAGCCGCTGGCGCGGGTGCGCGTGGCGCCGAACTTCAGGCTCGGCACGGCCAGTGCCGAAGCCTGGATCGCCGACGGTTACCGCCGGCCGGGCTGAGCGCCACCGCCGTCGCGGCGGATCTCGCGCTGCATGAACAGGTACAGGCCCTCAACTTTTTCGCGCGCCCAGGGCGTCTTGCGCAGGAACTTCAGGCTCGACGCGACGCTGGGCTCGCTGCTGAAGCAGCGCAGCGGGATGCGCTCGGCCAGCCCCGGCCAGCCGTAGTGCGCCGCCAGCGCCGACACCATGGCCTCCAGCGTCACCCCGTGCAGCGGGTTGCGGGGCTGGGCG
>NZ_MWLO01000135.1:11758-83012 GCF_002198735.1 Ideonella sp. A 288 | reverse complement strand
CGCCCCACCCGCGCACGGATCACCGCATGCACCCCCTGCTTCAACTGGCCGCGACGCGGCCGCAACTGCTGGCTGACCATGCCGGGGCCTATGCCGATCTGGTGGCGGCCGAGTTCGGCAGCGCGTCGGCCCGCTGGCAACGGCGTGCGGTGCTGGGTGCGACGGCCTTCTGCTGCGCTGGCGTGGCCGCGGTGCTGGCCGGCGTGGCCCTGATGCTCTGGGCCGTCACGCCCCCGGCGGCCCTGCTGGCGCCGTGGGCGCTGGTCGCTGCTCCGGTTCTGCCCGCGGTGGTGGCCCTGGCCTGCGGCATCGCCGCACGGACAGCCAACCCGCGCGGCGGCTTCCACGTCCTGCGCCAGCAGGTGGCCGCCGATCTCTCGATGCTGCGCGAACTGGCGGGCCGATGACCGACCTGCCGAGCCCGGTCGACCGACTGGCCCGGTCGCGCGAGCACCTGCGCGCCGCCCTGCGCCAGGCCTCCGGCATCGGTGCCGAGGAGTCGGACCCGCCTTCCAACGAACAGGACAGTGCCTGGCGGCAGGGGCTGCACTCGCTGCCCGGCGGCGAGGCCGTGGCCGAGGCCGTCGGTGCCTGGTGGGCGAAGCACCCGATGCGCATCGCCGTCGAGGTGCTGGCAGAGGCCTTGCAGTCGCTGCTGCGCCCGGTGGCGCAGCGCCACCCGGTGGGCCTGGTGCTGGGCGCGATGCTCACCGGCGCCCTGCTGGCCTGGGGCCGGCCCTGGCGGTGGATCCTGACCCCCACATTGCTGGCCACCCTGCTGCCACAGTTGTTCGCCAAGGTCACGGCCAAGGTGACGTCGGCAGGATGGCTGTCGGTGCTGGCCACGGTGGCTTCGCTGGCGGCACGGCAGACGTCGGCACCTCCGTCGTCGCCACGAACCGATCCCCGGAACAGCCCTTCGCACCGCCCGCCGACGGCGCCATGATCGCGGCCGACGCCGCACCACAGGCAGAGCTGCCCGCAGAAGCGGCCGAGCTGGCCGAGGCGCAGGCCCCACCACGCGCGCGGTCCGGCACCGCCAGCATCGTGCTGGCCACGCTGGCGGTGATCGCCGCGCTCTGGTGGGGCCAGCGCTTCCTGGTCCCGTTGACCGCCGGCCTGATGCTCGCCATGCTGCTGATGCCCCTGACCACGCGGCTCGGGGCCTGGCTGCACAGCGGCCTGGCGGCCACCGTGCTGGGCCTGGCATTGGCCATGGGCACCCTGGCCGCCGGCGCGCTGGCCTTTGGCGGGCAACTGGTGCGCGTGGCCGAGCGCGTGCCCGAGATGATCAGCATGGCCGCGCAGCAACTGGCCGAAAGCGACACGGCCGCGGTGTCGGTGCTGTCGCGGGCGCGCGATGCGCTGCAGCAGCTGGACCGCGCCGCCGACCGGCTCATCGCCACCAAGCCGGTGACGCGGCCCGGCAGGCGGCCCGCGGCCACGCCGGTCGCCTCGCCAGCGTCCGCAGCGTCGCCGAACCTGGGCCTGGCCGCCGGCGCCACGGTGGCCCTGCGCGAGACGGCGGTCAGTGGCTCCAGCGCCCTGATGAGCCTGGCCAGCAACCTGGCGATCATCCTGTTCATCGCATTCTTCGTGCTCAGCGGCGGCCAGTCGCTGGCGGCACGGTTCCTCGGCCTGTGGAGCTACAACCACCGCGTGCACCACAGCGCCCGCCTGGCCATGTTCGAGTGCGCCCGGCAGACCCGGCTGTACGCCGGCGTGCTCCTGATCACCAACACCTCCATCGGCATCGCCGTGTGGGCGGCCTTCGCGGTGGCCGGCCTGCCCGATGCCGTGGGCTGGGGCGTCACCGCCGCAGTGCTGCACGTCGTGCCCTACCTGGGCATGGCCCTGCTCACCGTGCTGGGCGCGGCCGAGGCCTTCCTGGCCCACGAGTCCATCGGCGCCGCACTGGCGATGGCCACCTACCTGGTGCTGATGTCCACCGTGATCGGCACCTTGGTGACCGCCTGGCTGCAGGGCCGCGCCGCGAAGATGAACCCGGCCACGGTGTTCATCGGCCTGATGTTCTGGAGCGCACTGTGGGGCATCTGGGGCCTGTTCCTGGGGCCGGCGCTGGTGGTGCTGTTGAAGGTGGTGGCCGAGCATTCGCGCTGGGGCACGCGCTTGGCCAGGCTGATGCAGGGGTAGACATCAGGGGAAGCCCGCATGGCGCGCCGCCCACTGACGCGCCCCGCTTTGGGCTGGATCAAGGTTTGGCGTCGCGCCGGCTTCCTACACTACCGCTAGTGTCCTGAAGTCCAGGAGACACCACATCTAGTGCCCACACGATGCAACCCACGACACCGCCCACTGCCTCCACCGCCACCCCGCTGGCCGTCATCAAGCGCGAAGGCCGCACCGTGGCCTTCGACGCCGCCAAGATCGGCGCCGCGCTGGCCCGCGCCGGCGCGGCCACCGGAGAGTTCGGCCCCGCGCGCGCCGAGTCGCTCACCTTGCTCGTCACTGCGCGGCTGCAGCGTCGTGTCACCGGAGTGGAGCAGATCCAGGACGAGGTCGAGCGCGTGCTGCAGGAGAGCGGCCACTTCGACACCGCACGCGCCTACATCGTCTACCGCGAGCAGCACCGCACCTTGCGCGCCGACCGCTCGGTGGCGGTGGACGTGGAGCGCTCGGTGAACGAGTACCTGGCGCAACAGGACTGGCGCGTCAATGCCAATGCCAACCAGGGTTATTCGCTGGGCGGGCTGATCCTCAACGTGTCGGGCAAGGTCATCGCCAACTACTGGCTCAACCACGTCTACCCGCCCGAGGTGGGCCTGGCGCACCGCGAGGCCGAGCTGCACATCCACGACCTGGACATGCTGTCGGGCTACTGCGCCGGCTGGTCGCTGCGCACGCTGCTGCACGAGGGCCTGAACGGCGTGCCGGGCAAGATCGAGGCCGGGCCGCCGAAGCACCTGTCCAGCGCCGTCGGGCAGATCGTCAACTTCCTCGGCACGCTGCAGAACGAGTGGGCCGGCGCGCAGGCCTTCAGCTCCTTCGACACCTACCTCGCGCCCTTCGTGCGCCAGGATGCGATGGACTACCCGCAGGTGCGGCAGTGCCTGCAGGAGCTGATCCACAACCTCAACGTGCCCTCGCGCTGGGGCACGCAGACGCCCTTCACCAACCTCACCTTCGACTGGACCTGCCCCGACGACCTGCGCGAGCAGGTGCCGGTGATCGGCGGGCGCGAATTGCCGTTCATGTACGGCGACCTGCAGCACGAGATGGACCTGATCAACCAGGCCTACATCGACGTGATGATGCAGGGCGACGCGAAGGGCCGCGCCTTCACCTTCCCGATCCCCACCTACAACATCACGCGCAGCTTCGACTGGGAGCACCCCAACACCGAGCGCCTGTTCGAGATGACGGCCAAGTACGGCCTGCCCTACTTCCAGAACTTTCTCAACTCCGACCTCGAGCCGCACATGGTGCGCTCGATGTGCTGCCGCCTGCAGCTCGACCTGCGCGAGCTGCTCAAGCGCGGCAACGGCCTGTTCGGCTCGGCCGAGCAGACCGGCTCGCTGGGCGTGGTGACGCTCAACTGCGCCCGCCTGGGCTACCTGCACGCCGGCGACGAGGCCGCGCTGCTGGCCGCCACCGACCGCCTGATCAGCCTGGCCCGCACCAGCCTCGAGATCAAGCGCAAGGTGATCCAGGGCCACATCGACAGCGGCCTGTTCCCGTACACCAAGCGCTATCTCGGCACGCTGCGCAACCACTTCTCCACCGTGGGCGTGAACGGCATCAACGAGATGATCCGCAACTTCAGCGGTGACCTCGAGGACATCACCACCGGCTGGGGCGAGGCCTTCGCGCTGCACTACCTGGATCACATCCGCGAGCGCATCGTGCAACTGCAGGAGCAGACCGGCCACCTCTACAACCTCGAGGCCACGCCGGCCGAGGGCACCACCTACCGCTTCGCCAAGGAAGACCGCAAGCGCCTGCCCGGCATCCTGCAGGCGGGCACGTCGGAGCAGCCCTACTACACCAACTCGTCGCAGCTGCCGGTGGGCTTCTGCACCGACCCCTTCGAGGCGCTGGAACGGCAGGAGGCGCTGCAGCGCAAGTACACCGGTGGCACCGTGCTGCACCTGTACCTGGGCGAGCGCGTGTCGTCGGCCACCGCCTGCCGCGAACTGGTGAAACGCGCGCTGACGCGCTTCCGCCTGCCCTACATCACCATCACGCCCACCTTCTCGATCTGCCCCACGCACGGCTACCTGGCCGGCGAACACGCCTTCTGCCCGAAGTGCGACGACGCAGCGCTGGCCCGCAAGGCCGCGGCCCTGCAGGCCGCTCCGGCAACCCCGTGACCGGCGCGCCCGCGCCCTTCCCTCCGCCCACGCGCCCACACCTTCGACAAGGATCCTCCATGACCGTTTGCCTGAGCCTGCCCACCCATCCGCTGCTGGCCGACCACGAGCGCCAGCGCTGCGAGGTCTGGACCCGCGTGATGGGCTACCACCGCCCGATGGCGTCGTTCAACATCGGCAAGCAGGGCGAGTTCAACCAGCGACGCTACTTCGTCGAGCCCGGCCGCGCGCCGACGCCGCAGGTGGACACCGAAGCGCCCGCGCCGGCCTGTGCTTGAGCTGGGTGGCTTCACGCCGCTGAGCACCACCGACTGGCCCGACCGCCTGGCCGCAGTGGCCTTCGTGCAGGGCTGCCCCTGGCGCTGCACCTACTGCCACAACCCCGGCCTGCAAGAGCGCGGCACGGGCCGCGGGCCCGGCTGGGCCGAGGTGATGGTCACGCTGTCGCGCCGCGTCGGCCTGCTCGACGGCGTGGTGTTCAGCGGAGGCGAACCCACGCTCGACCCCCGCCTGCCCGATGCGGTGGCCGACGTGCGCGGCCTGGGCCTGCAGGCCGCGCTGCACACCGCCGGCATCTACCCCGAGCGCCTGGCGGCGCTGCTGCCCGACCTGGCCTGGGTGGGCTTCGACGTGAAGACCGATTTCGCCCGGTACGACGCACTCACCGGCACGCGGCGCAGCGGCGATGCGGTGCGTCGCGCACTGGATCATCTGCTGGCCAGCGGCGTGGACCACGAGTTGCGTACCACCTACCACCCCGCCTACGTCGACGACGACGCGCTGCTGGCCACCGCTCGCACGCTGCGCGCGCTGGGCGCGCCAGCCTGGGTGCTGCAGCAGTGGCGGGCGCACGAGGGCGCCTCCGAGCTGCCGTCCATGCCGTGGCGCTGGCCCGCCGAGGCCCTGCTGGACCGCTTGCGCGCCGAAGGGCCGCCGCTGGCGCTGCGTTGAGGGCGCGCCAATGGGCGCCCCATCGGGTGCCCGAGCGCGACCCGACGATGACGCTTGCGCCCGCCACTTGACTGCCGCAAAGAGGTCGTCATCGCTGACCGTATACCTTCAGTTTCAAGGCGGGCCTGTGGTGTTTCCGTTCGGTGAACTCATCTCGAGCCTGTGCGATGGCGCAAGGCCGGGCCGGCATCGTCCGACGACAAGCAGGCCCTGATCGACATGCTCAGGTCGCGACAGTGGCGCAGCGTGCTCCCCGCCCCTGCCGCGACCGCCCTGGCAGCGCTCCAGGATCGCGGTTCACCAGATGCGCACCCGGTCGGACGGCTTGCGCCACATCGCGTCACCGGGCCGGGTGCCAAAGGCCTTGTGGAAGGCGTCCAGGTTCAACAGCGGGCCGTAACCGCGCACGACGCTGTTGGCGTGGTAGTCGGTGGCGGCCCGCACGCGGATGAGCTCCTCGCGGGCTTTGTAGATCCACAGCTGGGACCAGGCGACGAAGCAGCGCTGGTCGGTGCTCAGGCCGTCCACCTTGGGCTGCGGCTTGCCCTTCAGCGCCCGGTGCAGCGCGGCGTGCGCCATCGTGATGCCGCCCAGGTCGGCGGTGTTCTCGCCCAGCGTCAGGGCGCCGTCGACCTTCAGTCCCGGCAGCAGCTGGAACTGGCTGTACTGCGCGACCAGCCGGCCGTTGCGTTTCTTGAACTCGGCCGTGGCCCGGGGCGTCCACCAGTCGCGCACATTGCCCTGGGCGTCGAACTTGCCTCCGAAGTTGTCGAAGCCGTGCGTCAGCTCGTGGCCGACCACCGCACCCATGGTGCAGTAGTTCACCGCCGGGTCAGCGCCCGGCGTGTAGAACGGCGGCTGCGAGATGGCGGCGGTGATGTCGATGCCGTTGAGCTGCGGGTCGTAGGCGGCGTTGACCGAGACCGGCGTGGTGTGGCCGACCTCGGCGAAGCGCTCGCGCACGGCCGGCTTGCCGACCTTGTCGAGCTCACGCTGCAGCCGGAAGGCGGCCAGGCGCTGGTTGTTGCCCAGGTGGTCGTCGGGTCGGATTTCCACGCCGCTGAAGTCGATCCAGCGCTGCGGGTAGCCGACCTGGATGTCGACCTGGGCCAGCTTGCCCAGCGCGGCGGCGCGGGTCGGCGCATCCAGCCAGGGGTTGGACTTCAGGCGCCGGGCGAACTCAGCCTTGATGTGGCCCACCATCTGCGTGATCTCGCGCCGGGTGGTGTCGGTGTAGTACTGCTGCACATACAACTGAGACATCGGGTGGTACAGCTGCATCGTCAGCGCCTTCACCGCCTGGCGCTCCAGTGGCAGCGAGGTGGCCAGGCCGTCGCGCTGGCGCTGGTAGTCCTGGCTGAGCTGGAACCAGGGCTGGCCGAGCAAGTCGGCGTTCAGCGCCAGCACCCACCAGCGAAGCAGCGTCTGCACGTCCTGCGCAGGCCGGCTGCTGAGCAACTGCTGCGTCGCCTTGGCCGCGCCGAGGTCGTACACCTGCACCCGGGCGGGCAGCGTCAGCTCAGCTGCCGCAGCCATCGCCCGCAGGTCGAAGGCGGGGATCAGGGCCTGCGCCTCATCCACCGACAGCAGGTTGTAGATCAGCGCCGGTTCGTACAACTGCAGAGGCGTCAAGCGCCTCGCCGCCAGTTCCCCTTCCATCGCCAGGATGGTGCGCGCCTTGGCGGCCGCCACATCGGGCGCATCGCCCAGCTGCTGGTGCATGCGGGTGATGTAGTCGACGTACACGTCACGGATCTTCTGGCTGGCCGGATCGCGATACTGGTCCTGCGGCAGCTGCAGGTCCCCGAACTGCAGGGACAGCTGCGTGCGGCTGCTGTCCTTGAGGTCGGGCACCGTCATCAGGTTGAACAGCGGCGAATTGCCGGTGCCGGCCTGCAGCCGCAGCGACACCCGGGCCAGGTCGGCCGGGCCGACGGCGCGCGTGGCCGCGTCCAGGTCGGCCTGCAACGGCTGCAGGCCGGCGGCGTCTCGCTGCCGCATGTCGAGCGCGGCCCGGTAGAAATCGCCCACCTGCTGCGCCTGACTGCCCTTGGGTGCCTGGCCCTGGCTGGCCTGCACGGCCAGCCGCTGCAGCTGACCATCCAGGTTGGCGCCCAGCATCGAGAAACCACCGATGTCGGACTCGGCATCGGGAATCGCCAGCCGCTTCAGCCAGTTGCCGTTGGCATAGGCGTAGAAGTCCTGGCGCGGGTCGACGCTGCGGTCCATGTGGCTGGCCGAATAGCCGATCACCCCGGTTGGCGACTGGGTGGTGGGCTTGACGGGCCGGTGGATCACGGCGGCCGACGGGTTGGGCGGGCCAGCCAGCGCGAAGGTGCTCGACAGGCAGAAGAAGATGGTGGTGGCAATCCGATTCATGGGTTCTCCGTCGTTGCATCCACTTTGCCGACATGGCGCATCAGCCACAAGCCATAAAGCGCACTCGGCAGCGCCAGCAGCAGGATAGGCGCCAGGCTCATCGCCTCTGCCGGCGCCGTGCTGTCGACAGGGCCTTCGTCACGACACCACTGCTGAGGTCGCCATTCTTCCTTGTCAGATGACGATGAGGCCCCCGGCGCCACCCTCTGAGGCGCGGACCTGCCGGCCAACAGGTGCACGGGCGCCTGGCGCGGGTTGCGGTGGCGTCGACACCTCACTACCATCGCCGGTACGAAAAACCGACTGGTGCGCGTGGTTGCCGCGCGCGGTCACAGTCTGAGGAGCAGCGCCTTGACAATGACCATCAGTCCTTACGACCTCACGCTCGGCCTGAAGAACGCCATCGAGGTGTGGTCGCAGTACAAGACCCAGCAGCGGGAGAAGAGCTGGTTCGTCGTCGGGACCTGCAAGTTCTTCGAGGAGATCGGCGCCACGGTCCCGGACAAGCCAATTTCGGAGGCCGACCTCATCGCGCTGTCCGCCGTCGTCGAGCGCTGTGAGCGCATCCGCGCCGATCCGATGAACGCGACGACCCGTGGCACGCGGCAGTTCAACGCGGCAGTTGCGCAGATCGCGCCGTTCTTCAAGAGCGAACTCGGAATCACGCTGGACGCGAGCGTCTCACCGAGCAACGCGATCAACAACGAGGTCGCCGACCTCGCCACTGCGACGACGGCGGCCAAGGCCGAGTACATGCAGTTGCGGGCGGTACCGTATGCGGTGCCCGGTGCAGGCTACACCCGACCACCGGCCCCCGGTGACGCCTACCTCCGGGAAGACCGCGACCTGACGGCCGGCGCAACATCGAACATTGACGACATCGCAGGCACCAAGGTCGACGCCGGGTCCGAGTATTGGGTACCCCCCGATCCGACCACCACCGTCGAGGGAACCTACGGAAAGGTGCCCGACGCGCTGTTCAAATGACCACGCGGATGCGGTGAACGCCCACGCCGCCGACCAAGCCCGCCGAACCTCCGACCCACTCCCGGCGCACCGGGGGTCACCGAAAGCGCCGACATGAGCCTGAAAGTCAACACGCTGCCAAACGTCACCGTCCCGTACTCGTCACCCCAGGTGTACAAGAGCCCGTGCGGAGGCTACGACCTGCACCAGACGCTGTCGGGCCGTCTCAACGTCAAGCTGCAGCTCACCGGCGACGACTTCGTGACGACGAATGGCGGCCCGAAGGTCCACAAGAAGTTTCTCTACGTCGACTTCGGCGGCAGCGAGATGGGCGTCGGTTCCTCGCAGGCCACGGGCCCCGGCACGCAGGGCTACTTTGACCAGGACGATATCCGCGGCTACTACATCGAGAAGCTGTCGTGCCTGGCGTGGCTGCAGCGCTCGGGCGACGCTCCGGACCCCGACAAGGCCAGCCCGAACTGGACCATCCAGACCGAGTCGCCCGAGGGCACCAACCAATCCGGTTCGATCAGCAGTTCGGTCTCGTACAACGTCAACGGCTCGGCCGGATTCTTCGGCGATACACCCACCGGCAACGCCGGCGGCGGCGTCACTTTCGGCACCACTCGCAGCCACTCGGTCACCGACTTCACCTTCGCGCAGCACTCGGACGCGAACGTCTTGCGCCACGAAATCACGATGTCGCAGTCGCGTGGCGGCAAGACCTACAGCAGTTGGATGGATCTGGTCAGCGATGGCGCGCCCAACCTGATCAACGCCAAGCCCGAGTTGAACCAACCCCCGGTGCTGGCGCTGTCAAACCTGCCGATTCCGGGTCAGGCGGTCTGGATGAACGAGAACGCTGCCGGACTCGCCGAGCAATTGACGCTGCACGTGTCGATCAACCCGACTTACGTGGTGGTCGAAGGGGTGCCTGGTCAAGGCTCGTTGCTCGTGGCCGGCCTGGCCGGCGTGTTCGCACCTGGTGCGATGGCAGGCCAGGCCGCCCAGGCGATGCCGCACTACAAGCACATCGCATTCGGTGGGCCCTGGACGAACAGTTTCGATATCGACCTCAGCCTCGCCTAGCACGACGCGTTGTCGGCAAACAGCGAGGAGCCGATGACGCCGAAGTACCTCATGTCGAGCCTGTCGAATCGGAGAGGATCCGACGAATGGCCCTGACCTCGAGACACCGGAACGAGGGTTGGACTTTGTTGCCCCTCGTGTCCGTCTGGCCGACACATTGAACATCGGCGCCAGTCGCGCAGTCGGCGCGACGCACTGGTCAAGGACGCGTGCTGGGCGCTGCGGTCGGCGCCCGCCGCGGCCACAGCGGCCCGATCGCGTCGAGCGTGTTCTTCAGCACCAGGCCGAGCTCGGTGTCGCCCTCCATCACCAGGGTTCGCTCGAAGAACATGCGGTCGGGATCGTCCTCGCCGCGCAGCAGGCGCAGGTAGCTGGAGCCGGTGGCCAGGATGCGCAGCGCCACCTCACCGCGCTCGCCGGCCAGCGCGAAGCCGGTGGGGGTGAGTTGCAGCCGCACGCGCAGGCCGAAATCGGTGACGCACAGTTCGACATGGCGGCGGTCCAGCGCCTGGCGCGCGTCGGCCGGCAGGCGCGGCAAAAGCACCCGGTCGAGCACGCGCGCGGCGACGAAGGACGGCGGCGTCACCGGCAGGCGCTCGACCAGCTGGACGACGCGCCGGTGCAGCGGCGCCAGGAAGGCCGGCAGCCCGGCCGGGATGATGCGATCGACGGGTGCGCTCATGCGTTGCTCCAGACCATGCCCGGCAGTCGGCGGGCATAGCCATTGCTGAAGGGGCCGGGCACGCCTTGGGCGGTCCACGCCGCGGCGCGGCTGTCGGCAGTGATCGAGGCGCGGCCCTGTTCGCTCGCTCCGCCGTTCATCACCGCCTCGAAGTCGGCCAGCACCTGGCTGAAGCCCTGGGCGCAGGGCGACAGCCGCAGCCGCGAGACGCCGGCGGCGCGCAGCGCGGCGCCTTCGCCGATCAGGTTCTGCACCGTGGCGGATTGCGTCTGGGTGCCGTTCAGCACCAGGAAGGGCTGGCCCTCGGTGGACGCCAGCGCCAGGCCGTCGGGGTCGGCCAGGCAGCGGTAGCCGCAGTCGTCCTTGGCCAGGTGGTGGTGGCGCGCGGTGAAGCAGCGCGCCGAGAAGGCCAGCGGCATGCGCCCAAAGACCCAGGCCTCGGTGGCGATGGCCTCGCCCTGCGGCGTGCGCACCGGGTCGTTCGGCGGGTTGACCAGGCCGATGGCGTCCAGCGCCAGTTCCACCGGCGCCGCCCAGCGCTGGGCGCCCAGGTCGGCATGCTCGACGAGTGCCGCGCGGCTGTAGATGTTGAGGTGCGGCCCCAACACCAGGGGCACGCGTCCGGCCAGCAGTTGCAGCGCCGATGCGTCGCCGGCCTCCACCGCGAACTCGTGCTGCTCGCCCTGGCGCTCGATCAGGCGCAGGTCGGCCTCGGATTCGATCAGCGTCTGCGCCACCAGCACCACGTCCTTGCCGGCGGCGGCCAGTTCGCGGCCGATGGCCAGCCAGTCGTCCAGGCGCAGTTCGCGCCGGCGCGCGCACACGGCCTCGCCCAGCACCACGGTGTCGGCCGGGCTGTCGGCCAGGTCGGCGTAGAACTGCATCAGCGTGGCGCGCGGCCAGTGGTACAGCACCGGGCCGACGGTGAGGGCCAGGCGCGAGGAAACGTCGTTCGTCATCGGTGAGGTCATGGGTCGGTGAATGCGCTCAGCGCCACGGGCGGTTGTAGGCGCCCAGCGTGTGCTGCTGGCCCTCGGCGTGGCGCGACAGCATGGCCGCCCACTCGGGCTGCACGCTGTAGCGGCCCTGCGCCGAGCAGGCCTGGTCGATGGCGGCGCGCCACACGCGGGTCACCTGCTCGACATAGGCCGCGCTGCGCTGCCGGCCTTCGATCTTGAAGGCCTTGACACCCATGGCGATCAGCTCGGGCAGGATGGCCAGGGTGTTCAGGCTGGTCGGCTCCTCGAGGGCGTAGTCGCGCCGGCCGTCGACGACGAAGCGGCCCTTGCACAGCGTGGGGTAGCCGCGCGGCTCGTCGGGGGCATAACAGTCGATCAGCACGCCGTTCAGCCGCGCCTGCACGCCGTCCTTGGCGTCCTGCCAGCGCACGGCCGACGGCGGCGAGCACACGCCGGCGTTGTTGGGCGACTGGCCGGTGGCGTAGGACGACAGCGCGCAGCGGCCCTCCACCATCACGCACAGGCTGCCGAAGCCGAAGACCTCGATGTCGATGTCGGTGTGCTTGATGACCTGGGCCACCTGCTGCATCGTCAGCACCCGCGGCAGCACCGCGCGCTGCACGCCATAGCGCTTGCGGTAGAACTCGATGGCCGCGTGGCTGGTGGCCGAGGCCTGCACCGACAGGTGCAGCCGCAGCGAAGGGTGCTCGTCGCGGCAGTAGCCCATCACGGCGGTGTCGGCCACGATCAGCGCGTCGGCGCCCAGCGACACCGCCTTGTCGACCGCGCGCCGCCAGGGGCCGGCGTCGCGCGCATCGGCAAAGGTGTTCAGCGCCATCAGCACCTTGGCGCCGCGCGCATGGGCATGGGCCACGCCGTCGCGCACCTGCGCGTCGTCGAAGTTCAGGCCGGCGAAGTTGCGCGCGTTGGTGGCGTCCTTCAGGCCCAGGTACACGGCGTCGGCGCCCGCGTCCACCGCCGCCTGCAGCGCGCGAAGAGAGCCGGCCGGGCAGACCAGTTCGGGGGCCTGCTGCAAATCGTTGGTCATGGTGTCTTTCGAAGCCGCGCGGGCAACGGCGGCCGAGCCCGTCGGGCCCTGTTGCAAGCTGTTGGGACATGCGCCCGACCTGGCGTGCGCCCGGCAACACGCCGCGTGGCAAAACCGCCGGACTGTAGAGAACTCCCGTGGCCGCGGATTGAGGCTGGGCAAACTCGGGCCAATCTCCGCACCGGGCGCGCCCGTTCGTCCGTTCGCCCGCCCGTCCGACGCCGCGCCGGGGCACCCGCGTGGTCCTGGCCTACCATCGGCCAGAGCGCGTGCACACCCCCACTTCACAGGAGACAGGCGGCATGGACAGATCGAATCCCCGGGTGCTCGTGGTCGGCGGCGGCATCATGGGCTGCGGCATCGCGGCCGGACTGCTGGCCCACGACCACGACGTGGTGCTGCTGGTGCGAGACCCTGCGCGCGGCGAAGACATCCACCGCAAGACCCTGGCGCTGATCGACTTCCCCACCGCCGAGCAGTCCGCGGCGCTGTCGGTGCGCGCGATCGACGGCTTCGACGACTGGACCGGCCTGTCGCTCGTCATCGAGACGGTGAAGGAAGACCTGGCCCTGAAGCAGCAGTTGTTCGCGTGGCTGGATGCGCACGTGCCGCCCGAAGTGCCGGTGGGCAGCAACAGTTCGAGCTACCCGATCTCGCGCATCGCCGAGGGACTGGCCACGCGCACGCGCATGTTCGGCATGCACTACTTCATGCCCGCGCACCGGGTGCCGCTGGTGGAGGTGGTGCTGGGCGCCGATTCCGACCCCGTGCTGGCCGACTGGGTGTGCGCGATGTTCACCGCCGCGGGCAAGAAGCCGGTGCTGGTGAAGCGCGACATCCCCGGCTTCATCGCCAACCGCATCCAGCATGCGCTGCTGCGCGAGGTGCTGGCGCTGATCGACAGCGGCATCGCCTCGCCCGAGGACATCGACCTCGCGGTGCGCTACAGCTTCGGCTTCCGCTTCGCGGCCGTCGGCCCGGTGCTGCAGAAGGAGATGTCGGGCTGGGACACCACGCTGAGCGCGGCGCGCGAGATCTACCCCCACCTGTCCAACAGCACCGTGCCGCCGGCCTGCCTGGAGCGGCTGATCGCCGAGGGCCACACGGGCATGAAGAGCGGCCAGGGCTTCATCACCTGGACGCCCGAAGCCGCCCAGGCCGTGCGAGCGGCGTACGACGAGCGCTTGACCGCGGCCTTGCGCCTGCTTGATTGACGCGGCATTGACGCGCCGGGGCCTTGCGTGCGCCCCGGGCCTTGAAGTTTCGGCGCACAGGCCCACACTGCAGGACAGTGGAGGTGCTTGAGATGGACCGCATCCGACCCGCTGCCGTGTCCGGCAGCTTCTACCCCGCCGAGGCGGCTGCCCTGCGTGCGACCGTCGCGGCGCACCTCGCTCGCGTGGCGGCGCCTGCCAAAGCCGCCGATGGCGGACCCCTGGGTCACCGACCAAAGCTGCTGGTCGTGCCGCACGCGGGTTACGTGTATTCCGGCGACGTGGCAGCCAACGCCTATGCGCTGCTGGCGCCGCTGCACGGCCGCATCCGCCGCATCGTGCTGCTGGGTCCGACCCACCGTGTGGCGGTGCGGGGCCTGGCTTTGCCCGCGGCCGAGGCCTTCGACACGCCGCTCGGTCGCGTGCCGATCGACCGCGACGCCCATTCGCGCCTCGCCGACCTGCCGCAGGTGATCGTCAGCGACCGACCCCATGCGCTGGAGCATTCGTTGGAGGTGCAACTGCCCTTCCTGCAGACCGTGCTGGGCGAGGACTTCAGCCTGCTGCCGCTGGCCGTCGGCGACGCCACGCCCGCCGAGGTCGACGAGGTGCTCGAGCGGCTGTGGGGTGGCGACGAGACGCTGATCGTGGTCAGCTCCGACCTGTCGCATTACCTGCCCTACGACGCGGCCCGCCGGCGCGACCTCGCCACCACGCAGCGCCTGCTGCACTTTGCCGCCAATCTGCACGGTGACGAGGCCTGCGGCGCCGTGGCGCTGAACGGCGCGATGCGCGCCGCACAGCGGCACGGGCTGGTGCCACGCCTGCTGGACCTGCGCAACTCGGCCGACACGGCAGGCCGTGGCCACGACCGGGTGGTGGGCTATGCGGCGCTCGCCTTCGACGGCGTGGCGCCCACCCCGGCAGACTGGCGCCCGTCGGACGACGAGGCGCCCGACGCCACCAGCGACCCCGAACTCGGCCAGGCCCTGCTCGCCATCGCCCGCGCCGAGATCGCCCAGGCCCTGGGCCTGCCTGCGCCACCGGTGCCCGAACACCCCCGCCTGCAGCGCGCCGGTGCCACCTTCGTGACGCTGCACGACGGCCGCGGCCGCCTGCGCGGCTGCGTCGGCTGCCTGGAACCGCGCGACGCGCTGGGCACCGATGTGCGCCGCCACGCGCTGGCCGCGGCCTTCGGCGACCGGCGCTTCGCCTCGGTGTCCGCCGAGGAACTGTCCAGCCTGCACATCGAGGTGTCGGTGCTGGGCCCACTGCAGCCCTTGCCCCGCGCCGCCAGCGCCGACGACGCGGCCGCCCTGCTGCGGCCTGGGATCGACGGTGTGGAACTCGATTGGCACGGCCACCATGGCACGCTGCTGCCGCAGGTGTGGGCGCAGTTGCCGGAGCGCCGGGCGTTCCTCGAGGCACTGCTGCAGAAGGCCGGCCTGCCCCGCGACTTCTGGGCCCACGACATCGGGTTGCAGCGCTACCAGGTCACGTCGTTCGAGGAGCCGCGCCATGACCGCCTCCCCTGACACACCCGCCGGGACGTCCCACCCGGCCCGCTGGTGGCACAAGCTGGACGATGGCCGCCTGCAGTGCGACCTGTGCCCGCGCGACTGCCGCCTGCACGACGGCCAGCGCGGCCTGTGCTTCGTGCGGCAGCGCCGCGGCGACGCGATGGTGCTCAGCACCTACGGCCGCAGTTCGGGCTTCGCCATCGACCCGATCGAGAAGAAGCCGCTGAACCACTTCCACCCCGGCTCGGCGGTGCTGTCCTTCGGCACCGCCGGCTGCAACCTGGCCTGCAAGTTCTGCCAGAACTGGGACATCTCGAAAAGCCGCGAGATGGACCGGCTGCAGGACGAAGCCTCGCCGCAGCGCATCGCCGAGGCCGCGCGCGCCAGCGGCGCGGCCAGCGTGGCCTTCACCTACAACGACCCGGTGATCTTCGCCGAGTACGCGATGGACACGGCCGACGCCTGCCACGCGCTGGGCATCGAGACGGTGGCCGTCACCGCCGGCTACATCCACCCCGAGCCGCGGCGCGAGTTCTTTGCGCGGATGGACGCCGCCAACGTCGACCTGAAGGCCTTCACCGACAAGTTCTACGTCGAGCAGACCGCGTCGCACCTGGCGCCGGTGCTGGACACGCTGCAATACATCCAGCACGACACCCGCTGCTGGCTCGAAATCACCACGCTGCTGATCCCGGGCCTGAACGACAGCACGCCGGAACTGGAGGCCATGACGCGCTGGATCGCCGACCACCTGGGGCGCGACGTGCCGCTGCACTTCACCGCGTTCCACCCCGACTACAAGCTAGGCGACCTGCCCCGCACGCCGTCGGCCACGCTGCAGCGCGCACGCCGCATCGCCCGCGATGCCGGCCTGCGCCACGTGTACACCGGCAACGTGCACGACGTCGAAGGCGGCACCACCCGCTGCCCGGGCTGCGATGCCGCGCTGATCGAGCGCGACTGGCACGCGGTGCTGCACTACGCACTCGACGAGCACGGCGCCTGCCCGCACTGCCACACGGCGGTGGCGGGCCGCTTCGACCCGCGGCTGGCCGGCCGCACCGGCCACCGGCGCATGCCGCTGCGCGTGGTGGTCTGAACGCGGTCGACTGAATCGGGCCGGCTGGGCGTCCGAGTGCGGGACCCGGCGGAACAGCGCGGCGCACAGGGCCGCGCATTGATTCTGCGCAATCGCAACGGACGGCACCTGCGCAGACTGGCCGGCGTCGCCATGGGGTCGGTCGCCCGACCCGTCACCGAAGGACACACCGATGACCGTCATGTCCAGAAGACGCCCCGAACCCCGCACCGGCGCGCAGGAGCGGCGCGCCATCACCACGCGGCGCCAGGCCGGCTCGACCGTCGCCCTGGTGCTGGCCGGTGGCCGCGGTTCGCGGCTCGGCCCGCTGACCGACCGCCGCGCCAAGCCGGCCATGCCCTTCGCGGGCCAGCTGAAGATCATCGACTTCACGCTCAGCAACTGCATCAACTCGGGCATCCGGCGGGTTGCGGTGCTGACGCAGTACAAGGCCCAGAGCCTGATCCGCCATGTCACCCGTGGCTGGGGCTTCCTGGATGCCGGCCTGGGCGAGTTCGTCGACGTGGTGCCCGCCCAGCAGCGCATCGACTCGGGCTGGTACAGCGGCACGGCCAATGCCGTGTACCAGAACCTCGACATGCTGCGCGAGTCCGACCCGCGCCACGTGCTGGTGCTGGCCGGCGACCATGTCTACAAGATGGACTACAGCACCCTGCTGGCCGACCATGTGCGCAGCGGCGCCGACGCCACGGTGGCCTGCATCGAGGTGCCTATCGAGCAGGCCCGGGACTTCGGCGTGATGCGCATCGACGACTTCGGCCGCGTCATCGACTTCGAGGAAAAGCCGAAGCACCCCCGGCCGGTGCCGGGCCGCCCGGACCGGGCGCTGGCCAGCATGGGCATCTACGTCTTCAACGCCGCGTTCCTGTACCGCGAGCTGGACCGCGATGCCGCGGTGGACGACTCGTGCCACGACTTCGGCCGCAACATCCTGCCGCGGGCCGTGGCGCACGCCCACGTGCATGCCCACGATTTCGCCAACAGCTGCGTCGGCGCCAACGGCGACGCGCCCTACTGGCGCGACGTCGGCACGCTCGACGCCTACTGGGAGGCCAACATGGACCTCACCCGCCCGCTGCCCGAACTGGACCTGTACGACGACGACTGGCCGATCCGCACGCTGCAGCACCAGCTGGCGCCGGCGAAGTTCGTGTTCGACGACGAAGGCCGGCGCGGCATGGCCATCGATTCCGTGGTGTCCAGCGGCTGCATCGTCAGCGGCGCCACGGTGCGGCGCTCGGTGCTGTTCTCGAAGGCGCGCATCGGCGACGGCAGCCTGGTCGAGGATTCGCTGGTGCTGCCCGACGCCATCGTCGGCCGCAACGTCGTGCTGCGCCGAGCCATCGTCGACAAGCGCTGCGTGCTGCCCGACGGGCTGAAGGTGGGCGTGCACCCGGCCGAGGACCGCGCCCGCTTCGTCGTCACCGACAAGGGCGTCACGCTGGTCACGCCCGACATGCTGGCCCAGCTCGCACCAACCCGCCGCTGAGCCCCGACAACCCTGGAGAGCACACATGCTGAAGTTGTTGATCGCGGTCGACGGGTCCGACCACGCACGCCATGCGGTGGAGGCCGCCGCCCGGCTCGCGACGCAGGCCGAAGGCGTCGAGGTGATGCTGCTCAACGTGCGCGAGGACTCCGGCTACCACGGCGAGCTGCCGCCGATCGACCATGACTCGATCGAGCGCTCGCTGCGGGTGCAACAGGAGGCGCTGCTCGAATCGGCCGCCGCCCAGGCCCGCGTGCAGGGCCTGCAGAAGGTGACCACGATGGCCGCGGTGGGCGCCATCGCCGCCGAGATCGTGCGCGTGGCGGCCGAACACAAGTTCGACATGATCGTGATGGGCACGCGCGGCATGACCGCGCTGGGCGGGCTGCTGCTGGGCTCGGCCGCGCAGCGCGTGGTGCACCTGTCGTCGGTGCCGGTGCTGCTGACGAAGTGACACGGGCGCCGCGCGGGGGTCACGCGGCGCGACGGCGCCGGGCCCGCACGCGCCCGCGACGACGCACCGGCGGCGCCGCGTAGAAGCGCTGCTTCACCACCTCGGTGGCCACCACGTAGCCCAGCAGCAGCGCGCCCAGGCCCAGCCACAGCAGCGGCGACGGCGGCTCCAGGCCGAACATCGACGCCACCGGCGGGATATAGGGCAGTGCCACCGCCAGCACCGCCACCGCCAGCGTCGACACCGCCAGCAGCGTGCCCGGCCGGCTGCGCCAGGCCGGCCGGTGCGTGCGCAACAGCAGCACGACGACCAGTTCGGTGAGCAGCGAGACCACGAACCAGCTGGTCTGGAACAGCGCCTCGTGGGCGTCGAACACCTTCAGCAGCAGCCAGAAGCCGAGCAGGTCGAACACCGTGCTGGTGAGGCCGAAGACGATCATGAAGCGGCGCAGGTCGTGCACGTCCCAGCGCTGCGCGAAGGCCAGGCGCTCCTCGTCGACGTTATCTGTAGAGATCGCCAGCGACGGCAGGTCGGACAGGAAGTTGTTCAGCAGGATCTGCTTGGCCGCCAGCGGCAGGAACGGCAGCAGCGGCGCGGCCAGCGCCATGCTGACCATGTTGCCGAAGTTGGCGCTGGTGGTGATGCCGATGTACTTCAGCGTGTTGGCGAAGGTGCGGCGGCCCTCCTCCACGCCTTGGCACAGCACCGCCAGGTCGCGCCGCAGCAGCACCACGTCGGCGCTCTCGCGGGCCACGTCCACCGCCTGGTCCACCGAGATGCCCACGTCCGCCGCATGCAGCGCCGGCGCATCGTTGATGCCGTCGCCCAGGTAGCCCACCGAGTGCCCGGCGTGCTGCAGCGCGCGCACGATGCGCTCCTTCTGCTGCGGGTCCACCTCGACAAACAGGGTGGTGCCGCCGGCGCGCTGCCACAGCGCCTCGTCGTTCATCGCGTTGATCTGTTCGCCGGTCAGCATCGCCTGCGCGTCCAGCCCCACCCGGGCGGCCAGGTGGGCGGCCACGTGCCGGTTGTCGCCGGTGATCACCTTGATGGCGATGCCGCGCGCGGCCAGCTGCTCCAGCGTGGCCTGCACCCCCGCCTTGGGCGGATCGACGAAGCACAGGAAGCCGGTGAAACACATGCCGCGCTCGTCGTCGTGGCCGTAGGCGGCGCGCGGCTCCGTCGTGCGCGTGGCCAGCCCCAGCAGGCGCAGGCCGCGCATGCCCTGGGCCTGGTACCAGGCGCGCAACCGCTCGCGCTCGGCATCGTCCAGCGCCACTGGCACGCCGTTGCGGTCCACCTGGGTGCACACCGACAGCACGTTGTCGAAGGCCCCCTTGGTGATCACCCGGTGCGGCCCACCCGCGGCCGGTTCGACCACGATGGTCAGCCGCTTGCGCAGGAAGTCGTACGGGATCTCGTCCACCTTGCGCCAGCCCTGGGTGTCCATCCCCGCCTGTTCGCCGGCCGCCACCAGCGCCAGATCGAGCGGGTTCTCGATGCCGGTCTCGAAGGCGGCGTTGAGAAAGGCCAGGCGCAGCACCTCGACCGCCGGATCGCCCTGCGGCGAGACGGCCGCGTCCAGCGACATCACGCCCTCGGTGAGCGTGCCGGTCTTGTCGGTGCACAGCACGTCCATGCCGCCCAGGTTCTCGATAGCGGCCAGGCGCCGCACGATCACGCCGCGCCGCGCCATGCGGCGGGCCCCCGCCGACAATGTGACGCTCATGATGGCCGGCAGCAGTTCCGGCGACAGGCCCACCGCCAGCGCCACCGCGAACAGCAGCGATTCGATCCAGGGGCGGCCCAGCCACTGGTTGACGATCAGCACGAACAGCACCATCACCACCATCACCCGCACCAGCAGCACGCCGAACTGCTGCACGCCGCGTTCGAACTCGGTGTCGGGCGCCACGTCGCGCAGGCGCGCCGCCACTGCGCCGAACGCGGTGCGGCCACCGGTGTGCACCAGCAGCACGGTGGCCGTGCCACTGCGCACCGAGGTGCCCATGAAGACGGCGTTGCTGCGGCGGGCCATCGGCGCGGCGGCCTCCACCACGCCGGCCTGCTTTTCCACCGGGAACGACTCGCCGGTGAGGCTGGACTCGTTGACCAGGAAGTCGCGCGCCTCCAGCACCAGGCCGTCGGCGGGCACCAAGTGGCCGGCCGCCAGCTGCACCACGTCGCCGGGCACCAGCGCCCGCGCCTCCATCAGCCGCGGCGTGCCATCGCGCCACACCCTGGCCTTCAAGGCAAGGCGCCGCCGCAACTGCGCCACGGCGTGCGAGGCGCGGAACTCCTGCACGAAGCCCAGGCCGCAACTGCCCAGCACGATGGCCAGGATGATGGCCGCGTCCACCCATTCGCGCAGCGCCGCCGACACGGCACCGCCGAACACCAGGATCAGCACCAGCGGACTCTGGAACTGGCGCAGCGCCAGCCGCAGGACACCGGCCGCGGGTTCCTCGTCGATCAGGTTGGGGCCGTCGAGCCGCAGGCGGCGCGCGGCCTCGGTCGACGACAGGCCCTGCGGGCCGCTGCCCAGGTCGGCCAGCAACGCCTTGGCCTCGCGGCTCCAGAAGGCCGGCTCGACGCCGGGGCGGGCACTGGCCTCGCCCCGGGCACCGGCCGGGGCAAGGGTGTTCATTCGCACCTTGGCAGGCGGCGTCCCGCAGGGACTCTCGACGCCAAGTGTGCGCCCCCGGCCACCGACCGGTTTGCGCCGCCTCAATCGGCCTCTGCCGGCGCCCCGTCAGTACACGAGCGTGGCCTGGGCCGAGAGGATCACCGTGCGGTTGTCGTAGCGCCCGTCGATCAGGCCGTAGGCCGAGGTGCTGGACGGGTGGCCGCTGATCGAGATGGTGGCCTTGCGCACCCACAGGTAGGCCGCCCCGGCATCGACGCTGAGCGACGGGCTTGCGCGGTACTGGAACCCACCCGCCAGCCACAGGCGGTCGGCGTCCGGCAGCCGCGGCGTGCGCAGGTTCGCCTGCACCGGCGAGCGGTCGACCGCCACGCCGCCGCGCAGCATCAGGTCGCTGCCCATCCGGCGATTCACCCCGAGGGCCAGCTTCCAGGCGTCCTTGAAGTGCTCGGGCGTGCTCTGCAGCAGCGATCCATCACTGCGCCGGAAGGCCAGCTCCTGGATCGACGACCACTGCGTCCACTGCGCATCGACCATCACGTCCCAGTGGCGGTCCAGCGCCGTGAAGTACGACAGGTTGACGATGGCCGGCAGCTTGACCTCGGAGGTCACCGCGGTGTCGTTCAACACGGCGGCGTTGACACCGGTGGCCAGCGCGCCGACCACGGCGGCCAGCGGCTGCGGCACGCTCGGCACCGGGTTGGCGAAGGTGGCGCGACCGTCGATGCGGTAGCGGATCGGCGAACGGTAGTGCACACCGGCGCGGCTGTCACCGTCGATCTCCCACAGCACGCCGGCATTCCAGCCGACGGCGTTGTCCGAGCCGCGGATATCGGCGGCCGATTCCAGCCCGGCGGTGGCCTGCGCGATGGCGTTGAAGGTGGCCGATCCGGGCGCGATGCCGCGCGACGCGGCGGCGGACAGCAACGCGCCGGAATAGTTGATGCGGTTGGTGAAGACGGCCTGGATGCGTTGCACGTCGAGCCCCAGCCCGAAGGCCAGGCCGCCGGCCGGGTTCCACGCCACGGTGGGGTTGAGGTTGAGCGTGCGGATGCTGGACTTCATGGCCTGGAACCGGCCGATCCAGCCGTCGTCGTACTCGGTCACCAGGCCGTATGGTGCGGTGACGCCCAGGCCCACCGTCCAGGTGCGATCGAGCGGCGCGACGACGAACAGGTCGGGCACGACGTTGACGCCACCGGCATCACCACCGTTGCCGCCCAATGGCTGCGAGGCCGCCGGCAGCGAGCCCTCGTTGCGGAACTTCAGCGACGGCGTCACCAGGTGGATCGCACCGACCACCTGGCGCGAACGCAGCCGCGAGATGCCGGCGGCGTTGGACCACAGGATGGAGGCGTCCTCCGCGGCGGCCGCGCCGCCCGCGAAGGCGGTGCCCAGGCCCGAGGCTGAGCTCTCGTTGATCTGGAATCCGGCGGCGTGGGCCGGCAGCGCCCCGATGGCCAGCAGCGAGCCGGCCGCGGCCACGGCGATCGCCGTGCGCTTGAACGAACAGGTCATCGTGATCTCCTCTTCATCGTCGCGGCCACGACGGGCCGCAGGTGGATCCTTGGCCATCGGCAGGGCTCAGGCGACCCGATCGATGCGAAGCCCGGGGCCGGATGTCATGGCCGCTGCCCCGCCTCGCGATGGCGCCCGCTCTCGATGGCCACGGCCACGAGGCGCAGTTCCTCGGCGATGATGCCGAGCAGGTCGTCCATCGTGACCAGGCCCACCAGCACGCCGCCGGCACCGACGATCGGCACGCGCCGCACGCCCTTGCCGCGCATCAGCGCCAGCAGGTCGACCATCGAGTCGTCCTCGCGCGCCGACACCAGGTCGGGGCCCATCGCATCGCCGACACGCAGCGACGTCGCGTCGACGCCCTTGGCGACCACCGCGGTGACGATGTCGCGGTCGGTCAGCATGCCGACGGCCACCCGGCCGGCCGCGGTCTCGTCGACGACCACCAGCGACCCCACGTGGTGCTCGCGCATCAGGCGGGCCGCCTCGGTGATGTCCATGCCCCGCTCGGCGAAGCTCACGATCCGCGTGCAGACTTCCCCGGCGCTCAGTCGTTCAGCCATGCTGCTTCCTAGATGCTGGCATGCATCGATTGGGTCGCCGCCGCTGCGGTGTACCGTTGAGTGCAGTCAACGCCACCACGCACGGCCCGATGCCGGCGAGCACCAGCCAGGCTCAGTGACCCAGCAAGCGCAACTGCTGCCGCAAGGTGCCGATCTGCTCCTGCAGGTCGGCCACCAGCGCGGCCAGTTCGGGGCCGGCCTCGAACTCACTCTCGAGCCACAGCATGCAGCGGGCCCGATGCAAGGTGGCGGCATCGAAGCGCCTGGACTCGCCGATGCGCGCCGCGCGGGGCGCCAGCAGGCCTTCGGCCACCCGCTGCAACACCCACGCGGCATCGACCCCGGTGAGTCGGCACAGGGCCTCGAGGTCGAGGCTGCTGTCCTCGGGCGGCCCCTCAGGTGGTGATGGACGAAAGCTCATGTCGCCGACTCCTCACGCTGCCGCTCGGCCTCGGCGGCACTGACCTTGCGGGCATCGAAATCGACCAGTTCGGCCGCCATCTGTTCGTAGTGGCGCCGGGCCCGGGGGTCGAGGGCACTGGGCAGCACGACGCGCACCTGAAGCTCGAGGTCGCCGGGCGGGCGCGCCGGCAGGCCCTTGCCACACACGGTGAGGCGCTGACCGGTCTGCGCACCCGGCGGCACCCGCACGTTCAACTGCTGGCCCGCCGGCAAGGCCACCGGCACCACCGCGCCCAGCGCGGCCTCCCACGGTGCCACCGGCAAGCCGGTGTGCAGCGTCGTGCCGTCGAGCGAGAACAGCGGATGGGGCCGGAACTGCACCTCCAGCAGCAGGTCGCCCGGCGGCCCGCCGGCCCGCCCCGGCCCGCCCTGGCCGGCCAGGCGGATCAACTGGCCCGGCCGCACGCCGATCGGGATCTTCACCTCGAGCGTGCGCCGCGCCAGGCGCAGGTGCCCGTCGGCGTCTTCCTGCGGCACCTGCAGGTCCAGCATGCGCCGCGGGCCCAGCCAGGCGTCGTCCAGTTCGAGCAGGATCCTGGCATGGTGATCGTCGCCGCGCACCGGGCCGTCCGCCGCCGACGGCCGGTGGCGGCCGCTGCGCGCAGCACCACCCATGCGGCCGAACAGCTCGCTGAAGAACTCGCTGTAGTCGCCGCCGGTCGGGCCGTGGAAGCCGGCGTTGGTGAACTCGAAGCCGGCATCCCAGTCTGGCGGGGGCGTGAAGGTTTCGCCCGCCCGGTGGCCCGCGGACAGCTTGTCGTAGGCCGCCCGCCGCTCGACGTCGGACAGCACCGCGTAGGCCTCGTTGACCTCGCTCATCCGCTGCCCGGCGTCGGCCGCCTGGCTGACGTCGGGGTGGTGCTGCCGAGCCAGCCTGCGGTAGGCCTTCTTGATGTCGCCGGCCGCGGCATCGCGCGGAACACCCAGCACGGCGTAGTAGTCCTTGAACTCCAAGTGCGCTCACTTCACGTGTTGTTGTTTTCGCCATCGCAGCGTCGCCCCAACTCCGCGAACGCCGATCTCGAGCCTAAGGCTGGGCCGTCCACCCGCGTTGAGACGGGTCAATGACGGCCTCTGGCGGCCGACCTGTCAGTTTCATCGGACAGCGGCGGACGGCGGGTCTATGCTGCGCCCATGAACGATCGAATCGACCGGATACTGGCCCAGATGGCGGGGCTCGAGGACGACCTGCGCACCGCGGTGCACGAGCAGGAGAGCCGCATGTTCTTCCAGATCAACGGCAAGCGAGTGGAGTTCGAGCGTGGTGTGCGCGATGCCCACCGCAAGCTCAGGAAGGGCTTCTTCCGCTGGCTGGTGAACAACCGGCCGCAGAACCTGATCACCGGGCCGATCATCTACGGCATGGCGCTGCCGTTGCTGATGCTGGACCTGTTCGTCAGCTTCTACCAATGGGCGTGCTTCCCGATCTACGGCATCGCCAAGGTCAAGCGAAGCGACTACCTGGTGTTCGACCGGCGTCACCTGGAGTACCTGAACCTCATCGAGAAGTTCCACTGCACCTACTGCGAGTACGCCAACGGCCTGATCGCCTACCTGCGCGAGATCGTCGGCCGCACCGAAGAGTACTTCTGCCCCATCAAGCACGCCCACAAGATCCTGGGCACGCACGGCCGCTACCAACGCTTCCTGGCCTATGGCGACGCGCAGGACTACGAGGCCCGGCTCGAGGCCTACCGCGTCGCGCTGCGCCAGGCCAAGTAGGCACCCTGCGCAGCGACGGCCCGGGCAGGCGCCGCACGGTCTGCTGGAAGCGCATCGACGCCATCCAGGGCATGCTGCCGGCGCGCGACCAGGGCCGGGCCGACACGGCGGGCGGCCTGATCACGATGGACCCGTGGGGCGCGATGGTGATGAAGGGCGATCCGCTGGCCTGAGGCCGGGCGCCGGATGGGCCACGCATCGTCGCGCTAGAGTGGCGCCGATGACCACAGAGGACGACCGATGAAGGCAGCGCACCTGACAGGCCATGGCGGCAACGAGGTGGTCTCCGTCGGCGAACGGCCGCTGCCGCAGCGCCGCAGCGGCGAGGCGCTGGTGCGCCTGAAGGCCGCCACGCTCAACCGCGTGGACCTCTACATGCGCAACAGCGGCGCCGGCATCTCGCACACGCTGCCGCAGACCATGGGCGTGGACGGCGCCGGCGTGATCGAGGAGGTGGATGCCACCGAGACCCTGCTGCGCCCCGGCCAGCGGGTGGTGCTGTACCCCGGCATCACCTGCGGCCGCTGCGAGTTCTGCGGGCGCGGCCAGCAGGTGCTGTGCAGCGCGATGCGCCTGCTCGGCGAGCACCGCGATGGCACCTTTGCCGAGTTCGTGGCCGTGCCGGCGGCCAACGCCTTCCCGATCCCCGACGAGCTCGACTTCGCCGAGGCCTCCGCGCTGGGCGTGAACCACCTCACCGCCTGGCGCATGCTGTTCACCAAGGCCCGGCTGCAGCCCTGGGAGACGGTGCTCGTCTTCGGCGTCGGCGGCGGCGTCTCGCTGGCCGCGCTGCAGCTGGCCAAGGCCTGCGGTGCCCGCGTCTTCGTCACCTCGCGCGACGAGGGCAAGCTGCAACGCGCCGCGGCCATGGGCGCCGACGCCACGATCCACAGCGGCGCCGAGGATGTCGCGAAGCGCGTCCAGCAGCTCACCGGCGGTCGCGGTGTCGACGTGGTCATCGAGAACATCGGCGGCACGGCCTGGAGCGCCGCGCTGAAGTCGGTGGTGCGCGGCGGCCGCATCGTCACCTGCGGCGCCACGGCAGGCGACCAGCCGCCGGCCGACCTGCGCCGCGTCTTCATCCGCCAGCTGCAGATCTTCGGCTCCACGCTCGGCGACCCCGGCGAACTGCGCGACCTGCTGGCCTGGTGCCGGCAGGGGCGCCTGCGGCCGGTGATCGACGCCCGCTACCGCCTGGACGACGTGCACCAGGCGCTGACTCACCTGGAGTCGGGCACTCAGTTCGGCAAGATCGCGCTCGACATCGGCTAGTCGCGCCGCGGTGAACGGGGCGGCCCCGGGCGGCGCCCATGCGGCCGCCCTGGCCCGCGCAAGGGCTCAGCGCGCCAGCCAGGCGCGGAAGACCGCCGCGCGCTCCTGGCTGATCACGACCTCGAAACCCGGATCGGGCTGCAGGTCGACCCGCAAGCGGCCGCGGCCGATAGCCTCGAAGGCCTGCACCGCGATCGCGGCCACCAGCACCTGCCGGCTGGCCCGGAAGAACTGCTGCGGGTCCAGCGCGGCCTCGAGCTCGGCCAGTGGCTCGTCCAGCAGGTGCCGCGTGCCGTCGCGGGCGACGGCCACGCTGGTCTTGTCGAGCGACACGACACAGGCCACCGCCTCCACCGGCAGCACGTGCGCCTGGCCGGGCCCGCGGGCCACCAGCCGTCGGCGAAACGCCGTGGGCGTCGGCCGCAGGCCGTCCAGCGCCGCGGCCAGGCGCGCGGCATCCGGCGCGAAGGCCTGGCGCAACCGGCCGACCTTGGCCAAGGCACCGGCGAGCGCCGCGTCGGCCACCGGCTTCAGCAGGTAGTCCACCGCCAGCGCCTGGAAGGCCTGCAGCGCGAAGCGGTCGTAGGCGGTCGTGAAGATCACCGGCACCGGGCAGCCCGCACCGTCGAACAGCTCCAGCGAGAGCCCGTCGCCGAGCTGGATGTCCAGCAGCAGCAGGTCGGGTGGCGCATGCGTGGCGAGCCACGCCGCCGTGCCGCGCACGGTGTCGGCATGGCCCACCACGGCCGCCTGCGGCGCCACCCGGGCCAGCGCCTCCTGCAGGCGCTGGCGGGCCGGCGGTTCGTCCTCGGCGATGAAGCACTGCAGGGCGATCACGGCACCACCGGCACGTCGACCTCGAAGCGCTGGCCGTCGTCGTCGCGCCGCAGCGATCGGCCCGTCAACCAGCGGCAGCGCTCGTCCAGGTTGGCCAGGCCCAGGCCCGCCGACGGCAGCCGGCTGCGGCGCGGCAGCACCGCGTTGCCGACGCGCACGCTGCCATCGCCCGGTTGCACGGTGATGGCCAGCGGGGCGTCCTCGCCCGCCTGGTTGTGCTTGACGGCGTTCTCGATCAGCGTCTGCAGCGCCAGCGGCGCGATCTGCACCGCCAGGCCGTCGAGCGCCGGGTCGATGTCCAGCCGGATGGCCGCGCCGAACCGCATCGCCAGCAACTGGTGATAGACCCGCGCGAAGGCCAGTTCGTCGGCCAGGGGCACCAGGTCGCGCTCGCGGCTGGCCAGCACGTAGCGGTAGATCTCGGCCAGCGCGTCGCAGAAGGCCCGGCCGCGCGGCGGGTCGGCCGTGATCAGGTGGCCCAGGGTGTTCAGGCTGTTGAACAGGAAGTGCGGGTCCACCTGCGCCTTCAGTGCCCCCAGCTCGGCCTGCGTGCGAAGCCGCTCGAGCCGTTCCACCCGCAGGCGGTCGGACTGCCGCTCGCGGATCAGGAACATCGTCTCGTAGGCATGGGTCACGAACAGCACGCAGATGACGTTGGTGAGCACCACGACCTCGATCGTGCCGCGCGGTGCCGGCATGCCGCCCGCCGCGAACCACAGCATCAGCCCCCCCACGGTGACCGGCGCGGTGTACAGCACGTTGGCCGTCACCAGCATCGACAGCTTGCGCAGCGGGTGGCTGAACCAGTCGAAGTGCTGGCGCTGCTTCAACAGCAGCCAGCGGTTGCCCAGCCAGATGGCCGCGGCCAGGCCGATGAACAGGCCCTGCCCGACCCAGAAGATCCCGTCGCCCGGTCGCACGTTGCCCCACAGCCCGGTCAGCCAGGGGATGCTCAGGCCGAAGCCGGGGATGCCCAGCGCCATCAGCGCACGGTCGTCGAAGCTCGCGGCCGCCGGGGCGCCGAGCGGGTTCAGCGGCGGAATCTCCGGGTTCAGCGCCTGCATGGGGGGCTTCGGTGGCTGGTGGCTTGCCGGCGCCGCCGCAGTGCCGCGACGATGCGTCGGCAACGGAGGAGCAAGTGCATGGGGTCGATCCAGTTCCATTATCCGGCGGTGCTGCTGGCCGCCCTGTCGGGTTTCCTCATCGGTGGGCTCTGGTACTCGCCGCTGCTGTTCGCCAGGGTCTGGCAGCGCGAGGCCGGGCTCAGCGACGACCAGGTGACGCACCCGCCGGTCGGCCGCATCTTCGCGCTGTCGGCGGTGGCGCAACTGGTCATGGCCTTCAACCTGGCGGCCTTCATCGGCGCCAGGGCGAGCCTGGGCTTCGGCCTGTTCGCCGGCTTCGCCACGGGCCTGGGGTGGGTGGCCATGTCGCTTGGGGTGATCTACCTCTTCGAGCAGCGCTCGCTGCGCCTCTGGCTCATCAACGGCGGCTACCAGGTCGTCGCCTACACGGCGATGGGTGGCATCCTCGGCGCCTGGACCTGACACTGACACGAGGGCTGCCCGCCATGGCCGATCCGCACGCAGCGCTGCTGACGCAGCTGAAGAACATCCAGGCCAAAACCGGCCGCACCATCGCCGAGCTGCACGCCGCCGTGCACGCCACCGGGCTGGTGCGGCACGGCGAGCGCCGCAGCTGGCTCATGGCGCACCTGAAGCTGGGCCATGGCGATGCCAACACGGTGGTGCACTTCATGGACAAGCCCCTGCCCGACCTGGGCGACGGAGCCGCCGCCGGTGCGACACCCGCGGCCGCCGCGCCGGCCGCGGGCGATCCGCTCGACACGCTGTACACCGGCAGTAAGGCACACCTGCGGCCGCTGCACGAGGCGGTGATGGCGGTGGTGCAGGGCTTCGGCGACTTCGAGCTGGCGCCGAAGAAGTCCTATGTCAGCCTGCGCCGCAGGAAGCAGTTCCTGACGATCGGGCCGGCCACCCGCGACGCGGTGGAGATCGGCCTGGCCATCAAGACGCTGCCGCCGCACCCTCGGCTGAAGGCCATGCCGCCCGACAGCATGTGCGCCGTGACCACCCGCATCGGCCATGCCGACGAGGTGGACGCGGCGCTGGGCGCCTGGATGCGGGCCGCCTACGACGCGGCGGGCTGAGCGCGCGATCCGCCCGCACGGGGGGCCCGTCGGTGCGGCGGCCCGAGCGCGCCACCGTTCGCTCGTGCGACCGGTACCATGGCCCGGCCATGACCACGCCACCCCATCCCTTGCCCGATCGGCCGGTCCGCGTGGGCCTGATCGGCTGGGGCGCCTCCAGCCGGGTGTTCCACGGCCCCTTGATCACGACCACGCCCGGGCTCGAGCTGGTGGCCGTGGCCAGTCGCCAGCCGGACGCGGTGCGCGCGGCGCTGGGCCCGCAGGTGCAGGTGCACGCGGCGCCGCAGGCCCTGGTCGACCGGGACGACATCGACCTGGTCGTCATCCCCACGCCCAACGACACCCACCACCCCCTGGCCCTGGCCGCCTTGAAGGCCGGCCGGTCGGTGGTGGTGGACAAGCCCTTCACGCTGGATGCGGCGCAGGCGCGGCACCTGATCCGCGTGGCCGACGAGCGGGCGGTGCTGCTGAGCGTCTTCCACAACCGGCGCTGGGACGGCGACATGCTGACCGCCCAGGCCCTGGTGCGCAGTGCCACGCTGGGGCGGGTGGTGCATGCCCAGATGCACTTCGACCGCTACCGCCCCGTGGTCCAGTCGCGGTGGCGCGACGCCGACGCGGCCGGCGGCGGCCTGTGGCTGGACCTGGGCCCGCACCTGATCGACCAGGCCTTGCAGCTCTTCGGCATGCCCGAGGCGATCGCGGCCGACCTGGCCGGCGTGCGCGATGGCGCCCAGGGCACCGACCTGTTCCACGCCCGCCTGCGCTGGGCCGACGGCCTGCGCGCCGACCTGCATGGCAGCACGCTGGCCGCTCTGCCAGGCCCGCGCTTCGCGCTGCACGGCACGCTCGGCAGCTGGGTGAAGTTCGGCCTCGACCGGCAGGAAGACGACCTGAAGGCCGGCCGCCGCCCCGACCCCGCCCGGCCGCAGGACTGGGGCGCCGACCCCAGCGCTGGCCGCCTGGCCGTCGCGGCGCCGTCGCCCCAGTCGCCCAACGAGCTGGTCGATGGAGCATGGCCGACACAGCACGGTCGTTATCCGGATTATTACGCGGCCATCCGCGATGCCTTGCGCGGCCTCGCCCCCAACCCGGTGCCGGCCACACAGGCGCTGGACGTGATGCACCTGCTCGACCTGGGCACGCTCAGCGCGGCCCAGCGGCGCGAACTGCCGGTGGCCGGCGGACACTAGTGCAGTGTTCGATGCTATGCAGCACTTAGGAAAGCCGATGGATTTGTCGTCCTGGCTAGGCGCAAACCGCAGCGATGCCCAGTGGCATCGCGAGGATTTGCAACAACGCCAGGGCGGCAAAGACGCGGCTTTATGTGCTGCATCGTGTCGAACACTGCACTAGGGTTCACCCACCCGGAGGCGGAGTCAACGCCGGCCGGGCATGCCCTATCCTCTCCGACCGGCCGCGGCCCTGCGGCTCGCCCCTGTGGCGAGGCCAGGGTCCGCGGGTCCCATGTCCTGTCCACCCCACCCCCGCGCATCGCGCATCCGCCTGGAGACCCTCGCAGCATGTTCTCGCACATCATGATCGGCACCAACAACCTCGACAAGGCCAAGGCGTTCTATGACGCCGTGCTGGGCACCCTGGGGGTGCCCGCCGGGGCGGTCGACCGCCACCGCGTCTTCTGGCGCACGCCGACCGGCATTTTCTCGGTGAGCGTGCCGATCGACGGCAAGCCGGCCACCGTGGGCAACGGCAGCACCATCGGCTTTGCCTGCGAGTCCGCCGCACAGGCCGACGCCTGGCACGCCGCCGGCTTGGCCCACGGCGGCACCACCTGCGAAGACCCACCCGGCGTGCGCGAAGGCGCCACCGGCAAGCTCTACCTGGCCTACCTGCGCGACCCCGACGGCAACAAGCTCTGCGGCCTGCACCGCCTGCCCAAGGCCTGAGGTCAACGCCACCGCCGCGGCGTGACCTGGCTGCGCGCCAGGCTCACCGCTGCGGTGCGGGCAGGTGGTCTACGCCTTGCTCGCAGTGGCACGCACGGGTGGCCTCGACGGTGACGGCGTTCGGCTGCTCGAGGCGAATGTCGATCGCCAGGCGTGGTCAGCGCGCACAAGAGATGACGAGACCTCCGATCAGAATCGGCGGGCATTCGCACACCCACAAAAGTCGGTGGAGGATCGAGGATGGGATGGCAGACCTGGGTGCGCCGGATTCGAGCGCCCGAGCCGGAAGTTTCTACGCCTGGACGGTGCTGAGACAGGTACAGGGTCAGTCCACGTGCAACCTGCAGGACCAACGGGTGCCGGAGGTTGCGCCGGAAAGGCGCTTTTCCGTACCTTTTCAGTACCAGAAAGCGAAACGCCACCCGAAGGTGGCGCAACGTGTTGAATCTACAGAAGAACTTTGGTGGGCGGTGCAGGGTTCGAACCTGCGACCCCTGCCGTGTGAATGACGGTAAGCGGTGCAAAGTGGGACGACCCTGGACGATCATTTCATAGACAAATCGTCCCGAATCGTCTCTAGAATTCCACCAAGGTTTTTCCCACTTTTTCCCCACCTGATCCCCTGCCCTATCGGTCTGCTCCGGACGAATGGGTGCATCTCGAAGGAGATCGACATGCCGACCCTGGGCGTCGTCCTGTCTCGTGACAAGCTGAAGATCCAACACGAGCCGCACTGGCAGAAGCTCAGCGCGGGTTGCTTCCTCGGCTTCCGCAAGCTCACGCCGTCGTCGACAGGTACTTGGCTGGCTCGCTACCGCGACGACCAAGGCAAACAGCAGAAGCGGAGCCTGGGTGAGTTTGGCGACATTCCTCCCTCACAACGATACGACGCGGCGAAGAAGGCCGCCGAGGCTTGGTTCCTGCACCTCGGCAAAGGGGGAGCGGCAGAGGCTGTCACCGTGCGCGTTGCCTGCGAGCGATATGTGAAGCATGTGCGAGCAAATCGCGGGGACACGCCGGCAGATGACCTCGACATGCGCTTCAAGCGCTGGGTGTTCTGCGATCGGGGGCTGGCGGACCTGGATCTGGCCAAGCTGACCAAGACACGCGTCGAATCGTGGCGCTATGCGATGACCCAGACGCCGGTGAAAGTGAACCGTGACAACCGCGAAGTTCCGATCACCAGGTCCAGAGCGGCGTCGAGCGTCAATCGCGACATGGCCGCATTGCGCGCAGCCTTCAACTTCGCGCACGACGCTGGCAGCGTCACCACCGACATGGCGTGGCGGGTGGCACTTCGACCTGCCAAGAACGCCGACGGCAGGCGCGATGTCTATCTCGACCGTGACCAACGGCGTGCTTTGATCGAGAACGCGTCGACGGATCTTGCCGCACTGCTGCAGGCACTGGCATTGGTGCCACTTCGTCCGGGTGCCGTTGCGGCGCTGACGGTCGGCAGCTTTGACGCTCGTCGATCGGTTCTGACCATTGGCAAGGACAAGGCTGGTCGTGATCGCCGGATCAAGTTGCCAGAACTCACTGCCGCTCTATTCGAGCAGCATGCCAAAGATCGGGAACTCACCGCGCCGCTACTGTGCCGTCAGGATGGCCAGGCCTGGAACAAGGACGCATGGAAGGGCCCCGTCAAGGCCGCCGCGGCGTCGGCCGAACTGCCACCGGCAACCACTGCCTACGCATTGCGGCACAGCGTCATCACTGACCTGGTGACTGACGGACTCGATCTGCTGACGGTGGCGCAACTCAGCGGCACCAGCGTAGCGATGATCGAGAGGCACTACGGGCACCTGCGTGCGGACCACGCGGCGGCTGCGTTGGCAAGGCTGACCCTGTAGCCAAGCAGCGCGCTCCGACCTCCGACGCAAATCGCCGAAGCGATTGATAGCGTGCGCGCCACTGCGGGCCCGAACACGAATCCTGGGGACCGGGGGTCGCTTCAGCGGCCATGCCAAGGAGAAACTTCCCACTATGGTGACGCAAACCAACACCCACATGATGATCGGCCCGCCCCCCAGTGTCAGTTTTCGGTCGGCGCCAACAGATCATGTGAGCCGTCGCCGAGCCCTGCCATGGCCAATCGCAGACGCGACGTCGGGTGCAGTGGCTCTCGCTCAGAGCGCCCTGCGACAAGTTCGGCGATCCGGGCACGCTCATCGTCGACGAACTCAAGCGCCGCGGCCTCGTGGTGGTGTCTCGGGCGCGGCTCCGTCGACCAACGGGTGTGGATCTCCGCGGACCTGTGCGGGACGTCGAGGCGCACGACAACAGCGACGTTGAGCGTGTCGAGTTCGAGCAGCGCGCCTTTGACCGTCGCGGCTCTCGCATCGATCGTCAGGCCAAACTCCTCTTCGAAGCCGCGCAGCGCGGCGCTAACGACGTCCTCGGGCGTGCCGTTGGCCCGGGCCGTGACCTGCTCTTCAAAGCTGATCGACCAAGCCCCGGGCCAATAGCCGGCTTTCGACGAGCGTCGCGCCAAGAGCACCCGCCCATCCAACGTCCGCACGACGACGTGCACGCAGGCGATGCCAGGAGCCGCTGCGCCGCCGAACGGACGAGGCAGGAGCGATGCAGTGGGGAATCTCGGAAGGAGACGTTCCGGCGCCTCACGCGCCACGACGTGGAACGTCCGCGCGACAGGCCAGTTCGAGCGCTCAACCGCGAGCGTCAGCGCGTCGCCGTTTGCGTGAACTCCCGTGTACCGAAACTTCGCCTCTAGCTCTGGCCCCGCGGCGGCCAGCTCGTTCGCATGAAGGAGCGTTCCCGCCCAGTCCACTGGCGGCGCTGCGCCCGAGACCGACTCGATAACGTGGAAATCTTTCGCTCCGATCGGGGTCAGCGCCGCCCCGCCAGCGAGGATCGGCCAATCTCCTGCAGCCTCGTGCCCAGTCGCGAGTGCCCACAGCGCCTCGGCCGCACGGTTGCGGCCGAGGCGTCGAGCGACGACCGCGGCGCGCGCCGCATCGAGCCGTAGGGCGTGCAACCGCACTCCTGACGTGCGCTGCAAGATACGCGCGAGCGCAGATATGCACGCGCCGCGCACCTGCGGCGGGACGTCGGCCTCACCGAGCTCGGCCACGAGCGCTACACCTGCGTCGCTCGAGTCGACCAGTGCGAGGCACTCTGCAACGGTGCACCGCACCGCGGTTTGGTCGTGAACGAGCGCGCGGATCAGCGCGGCGACGACGCGCGCCGAGGGTTGGCCGCCGTTCTTCCGGATGCGCAGCTCAATCGCTTTGGCCGCAGCCTCGACGCCGCGCCAATCGGTGTAGCGGTCATGACCCGGGTGGTCTCTGTCGGGCTCGAATGGACGCAGGTCCTCAACGAGCTCATCGTCGGTCAGCTCCAGCGGCTCGGCCAGCGTGCTGTGCCCGAGGCCGAGGCTTTGCTGCGCCGCTCGGCGTACCCGAGGGTGCAGCGCGTCGTCCCGTTCGACTGACCTCAACAAGGCACGCACGTCGCCGTGGTCGTAGCCGGCGAGCGCACTCAAGCTCGCTACGAGCGCGCGCTCATCGTAAACTTCTTCGCGCGCTGCGAGCGCCCTACGTTGCCAGCCTGCGAATCCGAGCAAAGCGTCACGGGCCTCGGGTGCGTCGAACTTGGCGATCGCGTCAACGACGCGGAATCGTAGCCGCCATGTATAGAGCTTGCCTTTGAGGCGCGGGAGCACACGCGCCGCATCGAAGGCGCGCCCTCGTCGGAGCGCTAGAAACGCCGAGGCGAGCGTGCTCGCAGCGGCTTGAGTGAGACGCGGCGGCGCGAGGCGGCTCTTTGGCGCGGGCGCACCGGGCGACAAAAGCTCATCGGTCTCGAAGCACTCGAGGATGAACGGCAGGAAGTCCTCGAAACGCTCCTGCAACGCGTAAGTGACCGCCCAAGCTCGCGCCATCGCTAGGTCACCCATGGGCTTGTCGTCCAGTACGCCGAGGAATCGCTCGAAGAGTACTCTAGCGTGCTCCGGTGCGCGGTGACGCGCGATTCCGGCATAGGTCGCGGCGACGGACCACATGCCGTCCTCAGCCAGCGCTTCGACGAGTTTGTCGAACTGGTGCGGGGCCGCCAGGAGGCCCTCTGCCATGCTGAACGCGTCGAGCAAGTCGTGCGAGAAACGAACGCGCCCGTCGTCAACGCGACGCAGGATGCGAGCCTCGATCAGCGACTCGAAAGCTGCAACGACGTTGTTCGTCTGTGATACAGCAAGCATCGACCATGGGACGTCGAACCGAAACAGCTCGAGCTGCGCCTTCGCCATAGCAATAAGTGCCGGCCGATGGGAGACGCGTCCGCCCCTGCTCGGGACACTTTGCTCGCCAGCGAGGTCCCGCCAGAGCTGCTGGAGGAAACCCAGGTCGTCGTCGGGGACGGAGCTCCAGCGCTCCCCGTGGGTCAGCAGGAGGTCGAGAAAAAGCGCGCGCCGCAGGAGCAGCGTGTTCATTTGGAACGCGCGTCCCCCAAACTTCGCCTCCAGCGCGCGCTGAACCGTCTCGGGCGAAAGCTGTTCGATGTCGTGGCGGCTCAGGGAAACGTCACGGCGATAGGCCTCGTCCCAGACCTCGCGGCGGCACGTCACGAGCGTCGACGCCACGCGTGAGAGTCGCGCCAAAGCTTCGGCGTACCCGCGGAACGTCTGTCCAACGTCCGGCGCCATTTGATCAAGACCGTCGACGATGAACAAGAGCTGCACGCCGAAGCTCTCACGGCAGCCTTCAAGGTGCGCCTGGAGCTCGTCGATGCTGCGCGCGCCGAGCTCGCGTGCGAGGCTGTCACCGCGGTCGCGCAGATCAGATTCGCGCAACAGGAGCGGGCGCAGCAGCAGGGGATGCCCACTTGTGCTGCGCGTCGGAGCGTGCAGCGCGTCGGCGACTAGACGATCGACGACGTGGGCAGCGAGGGAGCTCTTACCCGCACCAGCCGGGCCGATCAGGACAAGGCCGCCGTCGGCTTCGAGCGTCTCGGCGTGCGGCGAGGTCGCATCGACCCAGAAGCTGTGCGTGCGCGCCAAGTGGGCGCGCCAGGCAGCATAGTCGCCGCTGCGGCGCGCCAGAAGCTCCACGAGGCGCGGGCCCAACAGCCCGAGGCGCAGGCCATCCTCAAGGCGTGCGCGATTCGCGTTGAAGTCGTGAACGGCGAGCACTTGGGGATGAACGCGAACCCGTTCGGGAAGCGACCCGGAGCCGCGGATCGCCATTTCCAGCAGGGGGCGTGCGCAACCTGGGTCGGCTTCGAGCGGCACGATATGGAGCCCGGTCCGTAGCGCGATAACAAGCTCGCCCACGATGTACTCGGGATGTTCAACTGCCGGGCGCGTCGCGAGCAATAGCACGGTGGGGCGTCGGTCGGCCAGAAGCTCGCGCTCGATCGCCTCGTTCCAGCGGACGCCTGGGTGGATGTTTGCGACGTCCTGGAAGACGGTGAGATTGAGGGCGCCCTCGACGAACTCCACGACCGTCTTGCACAAGTCGCTCGAGCCCCGGCTGTAGGACACGAACACGTCTGCGGGGCGGACAGGCTGGACCATTGTGACGAGTCTACCTATTGCACCGGCCAGGACTAGTGGATGCAGAAGTTGTCCGCTCAACCCAACCGCAACACCACCTCGACGCGGTTGTCCGGCGCACCCAGCCAGACCGCGCCGCAGCCGCACTGGCCATCACCACCAGGGCGTCGGCTTCGGCCAGGTGGCTGGCGATGCTGGGTGCCAGTTGCACGCCCTTGCTCAGGCGCTCTTCGTTCATCCACCCGTCCAGCCCGTGGGTACGCAGGCGCCGCGCCGGGCGACGCGCGGCGGGCTGTGGGCGTGGGCATGACTGATGACCGGCAAGGGCGCCGACTGGCTGGCCGCGACGGCGACGGCGCCGGCGCCCATGTCACACAGCCTTCAGCGCCACCACCGGCACGAACGGTGCCGCCTTCTGCCCATTGAGAAAGCGCTGCCGGATGGGCTCGAGGTTCTGCTTCTTCACCGCTTCGTTGCGGCCCAGCACCACCAGTTGCTTGATGCGTTCGGGGCGGGAATCGTCCAGCGAGAAAGTGCCGTCCTTCACCACGGCATTCAGCCGATGCAGTCGGCCGGGCAGCATCAGGCCGGCCTGCGCCAACGTGGTCTGCACCTGCGCTTCGAACATCAGGTCCACCAGGCCCACGTTCCAGTCCATCGCGCTGGAGTCGGCATGCTCGGCAATGGAGAACGGTGCCGTGGTGGCGCCGATGCTGAGCACGTCGAGGTCGTCCAACTTCTGGCCGAGAAAGGCCAGCGCTTCAGTCACGCCCACCAGCACCGGGCAGTTGGCCCACACGCCGCCGTCCACGTAGCTGGCGTAGTCGTGCTGCGGAAAGCGCGCGGCGGCAAAATAGGTGGGCGCTGCCGAGGTGGCCAGCGCCACGTCCACGGCCGGCGCGTCGATGTCGTAGCGAAAGCGCTCGTGGTGGGCCGTCTTCATGATGAAGATGCACCCGCCGATGGCGTTGTAGGTGGGAATGACGAGGCGGCAACTGGATTCGCCAAAGCGGCGCTGCTGGAACACCTGCTCCAGCGCATCGCGCAGCACCTGGTGGGAATGTTTGGGACCGAGAATGAACTGCTTTACCTTGCCACTGAGGCGTTGCACAAGGCTGGTGCCGGGGAAGATGGCAGGGCCCTTGTCGATGTAGAACTGCAGGATCTCCTGTGCCGATAGGCCCAGCCCCAGGCCGAGCGCGATGATGCCGCCGGTGGAGGTGCCGGTGATCAGGTCGAAGTGATCGGCCACGCGACAGTCCAGGTCCTTTTCCAGGGTGGCCAGCGCGGACGCTGCGAAGGCTCCTTTGATGCCACCACCATCGATGCTGAGAATGCGGAACATCGAGGCATCCTTTCGTCAGGTCAGCAAGGTCATCAGCAACTCGGGCGCATCTGACAGGCTTTCGGTGCGGGCCAGTTCGCGCAGGGCCGGCATCTGCCGGGGCGCAAACAGCGCCTCGAAGGCGGGGCGCACATCGCGCAAGCGTTGCAGGCCGTCAGCATATCGGGTTTCGCCGGGCTGGGAAACACGGGGCACGCAGGCATCCTGGTCGATCAAACCCAACTCAGCGGCAATGTCGCGACTGGCACCGCCAAAGCCGCCCAGCACGTAAAGCGGGCGGCCCGCAGCGATGGTGAGCAAGGCCTCTTCGCACAGGCCCGAGATGCTGCCGCGAAAGTCCGACTTGCGGCCACCCAATTGCACCCGGGCATGGCATCGCTCGGCCATTTGCTGGCGCATGATGCTGTAGCTGGCGCTGGGATGCGGCACCGGCATGCTCCTGAGTGCCTGAACCGAGGCCAGCGATTGCAGTCCGGCCAGGCCGTGGCCCGACTGCAGATCGGTGGCGGCGTCCAGCCCGCAGCCGCTGCAGGCCGCCACCTGGTCGGACTCGGGCGACACCGCGGCCAGGGTGGCCAGCACGCCGGCATCGCCTGTCACCCAGATTTCGCCATAGGGCGCCAACCGCTGCAGGTGAGCAAACAGTTCGGCTGCTGGGGTGTTCTGGAACACGTGCAAGGCCAGGAAGTGAACGAAGGGCCGACTGCCCGGGGCCTGGTCCAGGCGTCGATAGGCTTCGGCAAGCTGGTTCGAAATGAACAGCGTGTAATTGTGGACTCGGGCATGGACTCGCCCGCCGTAGGCGATGCGCGCGCCTTCGGACACCAGCGGCACCAGCAGCGCCTGCAAGGCCTGGTTGAGTTGACCGGGCGGATGCCCCAGCCGAGGCAGATCGTCGGCCGGCGACACAGACACGGCCAGCAAGCGGCCGGCCAGGCGGCTGCCCACGGCGGGGGACTGCGGGGCGTTGCTCATGACCGTGCCAACGCCTGGCTGAGGCTGAACACGCCCTGCTGTGGAAAGGCGCGGCCGAGCAGGTCAACCTCTTCCCGTCCCAGCGGAGGGTCGGGGTACACCATCCACGGCAAGGTCTGCGGGTTGCCGTTCGCCTGCGCGGCGGCTTCGGCCAGGTCGGTCAATTCGGGCGGTCGCGCCATCAAGCGGCAATGGCGGCCGGCCATGCGTTCTCGAGCATGCTGGAGCCACAGGTCGAAGCGCAGGGCCTCGGACAGCAGCGCCAGCGCGAGTTGTTCGATCACGGGTTCAGACAGGTCATCGTCGTCATCGCCGACCGCCACCGGCACCCGTTGCGACGGCACATTGCCCAGGTACGGCAGGGTGCGCTCGATGCGGCCGGAACTGAGGTCGGCCACCACGATGGGCCGCCCCAGCCGTTTGGCGGTGAGCAGTTCCCAGCGGCACCAGGGCCGCGTGTGGTACGCATCGGTGGCCAGGGCCAGCAGGCTGCCGGCCCCGATGGCGGCTTCGAATCGGGATTCGAAGTCGCTGCCGGGCACCAGGCTGTCGGTGTCCAGAAAGAAGGCCGGCCGGGCGCCCTGCCCCACGCGCGACAGCACCTGCACGATGCGCTCTGCAGTGCGCCAGCCGTCGCGCTTGGCGTGCGACACGAAGATGCCATGGCCGGGCCGGTGCGCGCCCACCACCGATTCAGGCTGGCGGTGCACCAGCAATGCATTGAGCAACTGCACGAGAAACCGCACGGCGGCCTGCGGTTGCGATGGCAGGTCGGGTACTGCGCCCCGCATGGTGTGCGGCAACCCTGGGAAAAGCGGCTTCTGGGCCGTCAACATCACCGTCACCAGCAGATCCCGCCCCGCGCGGTGGGCCATGCGCGCGCGCAATTCTTCAACGTAGGCCACCCACCGGGTTGGTTGAACAGCCCCCATGCTGTCGTCCATCAGCAGCAGCACGCAGTTGCTGGCCGCGTCGTCCAGTGCGATTCGCCTGGGGTGCTGCACGCCTGGCAGGCCGGGTTGCTCAGCACCCCAGGGCTGCGAGCGCCATTGCACCGGAACCCCGAACCGACACCCGTCGCGCTGCATGCCCAGGCCGCTGAGGGCATCGGCCAGCCAACTCACCCAGGCCGACCCCGCGGGTTCGAAGCCAGGATCGAAGACGACATACAGGCGCATGGGGTCCATCGGGCAAGTTTGCGATCTGCGGTGCTCGAAGTCAAAGCCTGTCCTGTGATCGCCACCCTGGCATCCAACGCGGGACATCTGTGGCAGCCGCGTGGCCTGCGAGTCACGGTGCCCACCAGGTGCCGGCCGATATACTGGTCTGCACAGTCAAACCATGGCGGGTGACGATGAAACTGCGCGAACTGTTCGACCGCTGGAGTCTCACCAAGCTGAAGGTAAACGCCGGGTTCCTCGACGTCGAGTTCCAGCCCAACGATCAGGACAAGGACGCAGCCTGGGCGATGTATGTCGAACTGCTGACCCGCGTCACCACCCAGGCCCTGCCGGTCGACCAGGGCGACGAAGCGGCTGCGCTGGCGTCGGTGCACAAGCTGTTCGAGATCACCCGAGGCGTGCTGCGCGCCACGGGTGCCCGACACGCCGACCAGTTCGCCAAGGTGGCCATCGTCATCCTCAACCAGAAGGTGCGGCCGTTCACCGCCCACTGGCACAAGGCCTCGCTGGCCGGGGCCTTTGCCGACGCGGCCCAGTGCCAGCGCTTCCGCGCCGAGCTGGCGGCGCTGCAGGAGGTGCTGGTGAGTTACGCGGGCATTCTGTCCGAACTGGCGGGGGTTGAAGACCTGACCCGGCTGGAACAGGAGTGAGGACGCCGGACGCAACCCTGCTGGCCTGAGCGATGCCGATGGCAGCCCTCCACCGCGTCCGCATCTTTCTGGCCTCGCCAAAGGACACGGCCGCCGCGCGCGAGGTGGTGGCCAGGGTGGTTGACGGCATCAACGACAACCCGCTGCTCAGCGAGCGGGTGCAGATCGACCTGCTGCGTTGGGACGACCCCCAGCATCCGGTGCCATGCTCCTTTCTGCGCAACCCGCAGCACGACGTGGTTGCCAGCACCGGCGACCCGGGCCATTGCGACCTGGTGATCGCGCTGTTCCGCCACACCTTCGGTTCACCTCTGCCGATCGACGACTTCGGTCACTCGCCCAATGGCGACGCGTGGACCGGCACCGAATGGGAACTGCACCGCGCCGTGGAGGCAGCGAAGCGAGGCGAGGTGCGCGAGATCCTGGTGTTTCGGGACCTCGACATCTTCCAGATCCATCCCGACGCCAGCATCGACGAAGACGATCAGGCCTATGCGCAGTACGCGCGAGTCAAGGCGTTCTTCGACGCCTGCAAGAAGCCGGGCACGCACGAGATCCTTCGCGGCATCAACGAGCACCATGGCCTGAGCGACTTCGAGGCGGGATTCACCCGCAGGCTGAACAAATGGCTGACACATGAATGCCAAAGGCGCGACGCGCTGACGGCAGCGCCGGTGCCGCCGGCTGCTGCACCGCCCCCACCGGCCTCCGCCGGCCACGTACCCTTGAACAGCGCCCAGCAGCGCCTGTCCGACATCCTGCTCGACCACGATCAGCCCCTGGACGACGAGTTGATCGAGTCGGCCTGGCAGGCCGACGTGCAAGACCTGCGCAGCTACGCCCTGCGCCGCTTCGCGGCCTGGTGCCGCCCCGGCCATGGCGAACTGGACACGCGTTTCGTCAACCTCGACCTGTTGGCCTATCGCCCCGAAGGCGCGGCCGGCGAAACCTGGGCCACGCGCAATCGCTACCCCAGCCTGCAGGCGCTGTTTGCGGCACGGCCCCAGGCGGGCGCCTGGGTGCTGGTGGGCGACCCGGGCGGCGGCAAGTCCACCCTGCTGCAGCACCACGAACTGCAGACCCAGCGCGCCCTGCTGCGTGCGCTGGATGCGGGCGATCCCCTGCCCGAGCTGTGCGTGTGGCAACGCCTGGCCGACTGCCCCCACGACACGCCCGACCCTCAGGCCTGGCTGGATGCGCAGTGGCAACTGCTCTATCCGGCACTGGCGCCGTTGAAGACACTGGCCCGCAACCTTCGCCTGCGCTACCTGCTGGACGGCGTGAACGAGATCCAGGCCCCGGATGCCGCCGCCTACCGCAAGGCGGTGCGGCGCTGGGCGGGCTGGGCCGCCGGCTTGACACAGGCAGCGGGCCATCACGCGCCACCGCTGTTCAGCGTGCGCACGCTCGAATTCAGCGAGCCGCTCAGCAGCGCCACGCTGCAGGTGGAACAGGCCCGCCTGGCCCATTGGCAACCGAGCCAGATGCGGCAGTACTGCGTGCTGCGCCTGGGCCCCGCCAACGCGCTGTGGCAGCGTCTCGACGAGGACGCCAGGTTGAAAGACCTGTGCGCCCTGCCCTTCAACCTGGCGGCCCAGTGCGACCTGACACTGGCCCTGGGCCGGCCGGCGCAAGACCGGGCCGAACTGTTCGGCGGGCTGGCCTGGCTGCGCCTGCGCCGCGCCTTCGAGCGCGACGAACTGGATGGCGATGGCCTGCTCAGCCCGCGCGACCGCCGACAGCTGATCGACGCCGACCACTGGCGCAGCCACCTGACCGACCTGCCCGAAGAAGGCAGCCTGCTCGCCGGTCTGGCGCGCCAGGCCGAGGCCATGCACCGCAGCGGCCAGGGCACCGAAGTGGGCGTGCCCGCTCAGGCCGTGGCGCCCTGGATTGGCACGCCGGCCGAGCGCAGCGCCTGGCTGAAGGCCACCGCGGCCTTGAACCTCACCGAGGTCGAGCTCAATGGCCGCTTTCGCTACACCCACCAGTTGTGGCAGGAGTACTTTGCCGCGCGCGCCGTTCGCAACCTGCCGGCCGACCCAACCGGCGCCTGGCCCGACCTGAGCCCGCCAGCGCTGGAAGATATGAATCAGGCGCTGGCCCGCCTGGCCGCCAAGGACCCGCTGCCCGGCCCGGATGTGTGCGGGTGGGAAGAAGCCATCAAGCTGGCCGTACAGCTAAGCGACGACCCGGCGGCCTGGCTGACCCGCCTGCAAGCGATCAACCTGCCCCTGGCCGGCCGCTCGGCGCTGGCCGTCAAGGCGAAGCTGCAGGGCTCGGCCACCGGCAACCAAGCGCTTCAGGCCTTGCGCCAGGCCCTGCTCGATCGCAGCCGCGACCCGGCCACCGATCTTCGTCGGCGCATCGAGGCGGCCGAGGCCCTGGGCCTGCTGGGCGACCCGCGTTATCGCGAGGGCATCGGTCCCGGGGGTGCCCGCTTCTTGTGGCCCATTGCCGAGCAATGGATCAAGGTGCCTGCGGGCAGGCACGTCGTCGGCAGCGATACGCCCGAGCGTCTCGATGAAGGCCCCGCCACGGCGGTGCCCGTGGCCGCCTTCGAGATGGCCTTTGCGCCCGTCACCAATGCCGAGTTCGCCTGCTTCATCGACGCCAAGGGCTATGAAGATGCGCAGTGGTGGGACCCTGGCCTGGCCCGGCAGTGGCTCGAGAAGGGCCTGCGCAACGATGCCGAGATCGAGTACTGGCGGCCCCGATTGGCTGCGCTGCGACAAGACTTTGATGCCGCCATTCAAGCGTATTTTTCCGGCGAAACGCAAGCCTACGTGGACGAACAACTTCGAACCTACGCAGGCTGGACTGAAGCCGAAGCCGAGGCCCGGCTGGAGTCGTCGTTCGGTGCCAATGCAGCAACCCAACCGGCCCATTGGGACGACGCCCGGTTCAATCAGCCGCTGCAACCCGTGGTGGGGATCAGCCTGTTCGAAGCCCGTGCCTATGCCCACTGGCTGACGGTGCAGACCGGCAAGCCGCTGCGCCTTCCGACCGAGGCCGAATGGGACGCCGCCGCGCGCGGCCACGGCGGGCGCCGCTGGCCCTGGGGAATGCATGATCCCACTGCGCTGCAATTGAATGCCGACCCCGCGCATCTGCGCCGCACCAGTCCTGTCGGCGTGTTCCCCAACGCCGACACGACGCCGGGCCTGACCGACATGCCCGGCAATGTTTGGGAATGGACCATCAGCCTCTACACCGACCGCCTGGATGCCCAGGCGCTGACGAGCGATGTGGTTGACGGTGATGCGCGGCGGGCGGTGCGTGGCGGCTCGTGGCGCTACCTTTCCACGATCTGCCGCGCGTCTTATCGCGACAGGCTCACCCCTGGCGACCGCAACCTCATCCTGGGTTTCCGTGTCGTGTGCTGCCCCATTCAAGAACCCTGATCCCTGGGCATTGGCTGTTGGTCGTTGCCTTGGCCGAGCGCGCGCAGCGCGCCGCCGAAATTTGTCATTCGGCGATGGGCCATCGCACCGATACTCGGCCCGCAGCTTCGGCTGTGGGGTCCCCCGACAGGTGCGCGGCGGGCGGTGCGTGGCGGCTCGTGGAACAACCATTCCACGAACTGCCGCGCGTCTTATCGCAACAGGAACACCCCTGGCAACCGCAACAACAACCTGGGTTTCCGTGTCGTGTGCTGCCACATCCCCAGGGGCAGGGCCGGCCAGTGCGGCCGGCCATGGCGGTGATGCGGGCTGATCACGGTCGGCCCGCCGAGCTTCTGCCCTTTGGAATGGCGCGGGTGGGTCCCGTCTGGGCGCTCTGTCCCAGGCGCCTATCGAACCGGGCCGCGCTTCGAGCCCCGTGCTCCGGCGCGGCCCACCTAAGGGCGCGCAGGCGGTGCATGTGGCGCGGGCTTGGCGCGCCTCCAGCCGCCGATCAGGCGCCCGAGTTCATCGGTCAGGCCGCTGACATGCTGGAACTGGCCTCCGCTCAGCCACTGCCAGCGCCAGGCCAGGTGCAGGTGCTGGCGCAATTGGTCGAGCTGGATGTCGGCATCCAGCAGCGCCGTGGCGCGCGGGCCCGGTGCCAGATGGCGCGCCGCGATCAGCGCGTCGTGCACGCCCAGGGCCAGGCTGGCAATGTGCCTCGCCATCAGGTGGCGCTGTTCCCGCGGGAACTTGCCGGTATGCGGCAGCAGCCATTCCAGCAGTTCGCGCGCCCGGGTGTGGACCACCATCGTGGCGGCGACTGAATCGCCTGCGTCGGGCGGCACGGGCGGACTGCTGGCGGTGGCGGATGGGGACAATCTGTTGCGCTCCTGGGTTCTGGCCTCGCGCGGCAAGCAGGCCGCAGCGGCGGTGGCGAGCTTTGGCTACAGGCTGGGCGAAAACCTGCTGGCCCTGCGGAGCCAACTGCTGGCGCAAGCCTGGCGGCCGGGGGCGTATGTGCACTTCAGCATCCACGAGCCCAAACGCCGCTGGATCAGCGCCGCGCCCTTTGCCGACCGCGTGGTGCATCATGCGCTGTGCGGCGTGATCGAGCCGCGCTTCGAACGCAGTTTCATCGGCGACAGCTATGCCAACCGCGTTGGCAAGGGCACGCACCGTGCCGTCGACCGGCTGCAACAATTCGCGCGCCTGCACCGTTATGTGCTGCGGCTGGACGTGCGCCAGCACTTCCCGAGCATCGACCATGCCATCCTGAAGGATCTGCTTTGGCGCCGTATCCCCGAACCCGGCATCCGCGATCTCATCCGGCACATCGTGGCCAGTGGCGATGGCATCCATGCCGAGCAAGTGCCCGCCGCGTTCTTCGATGGCGACGATCTGCTGGCGCAGTGCCGGCCGCGCGGCCTGCCCATTGGCAACCTGACTTCGCAGTTCTGGTCCAACTGCTTTCTCGACCCGCTGGATCAGTTCGTCAAGCGCACGCTGCGTTGCGGGCCGTACCTGCGCTATGTCGATGACTTTGCGCTGTTCCACGACGACAAGGTCGTGCTGCGCGAATGGGGCGTCGCAGTGCAGGATTTTCTGGCCCGGCGGCTGCGCCTGCGCGTGCACGACAACACGGCGCAGGTGCAGGCCTGTGCGGCGGGCATCCCTTGGCTTGGATTTGTGGTCTACCCCGATCATCAGCGCGTGAAGTCGCGCAAGGTGGTGGCCGCGACGCGCCGCCTGCGCGCCAGCCACGCGGCATGGCAGCGCGGCGACATCAGCTTCGGCGAATTCGATGCCACGGTGCAGGGTTGGATCAATCATGTCGGCCAGGCCGACACCTGGGGCCTGCGGCGCCATGTGCTGGGCGGGCTGGCATTGGACGGGTGCTGGCTGGGGAAGTGAGCGATGCGGAAGAAATCGGCGGTGCGCCGTGCGCGCTCGGTCAAGGCAATAGCCAACAGCCAATACCCAGGGATCAGGGTTCATGAATGGGGCAGCACACGACACGGAAACCCAGGTTGTTGTTGCGGCCGCCAGGGGTGCTCCAGCTGCGAAAAGACGCGCGGCAGAACGTGGAATGGACGCTCCACGAGCCGCCACGCACCGCCCGCCGCGCACCCTCATCGCTGGCAGCTTCAGATACGGCATCGGCGTCTATGCTGTCGGTGAAGGCGCTGGATGTCCATTCCCAGACATTGCCGGCCAAATCGACGAGGCCCTCGTCCGAGTCGCCACCCGGAAACACGCCGACCGGACTCGTCCTGCGCAGATGCACAGGGTCGGCGTTGATCTGCCAGCGGTCAGGGTCGGCATCGCCGGGCCAGGGCCAGCCTCGGCCCGTGGCGCCCGCGGCGGCCCGCGCCCATTGGGCTTCGGTTGGCAGACGCACAGGCAATCCGGTTTGCGCGGCCAGCCAGCGCAGATAGGCCTCGGCTTCGTAGACGCAAATGCCGACCACCGGCTGGAGCGGTTGGCTGAAGTTGGGGTTGTGCCATTCCTGCGGTTCGGTGCAATGCTTCGCGCCATACCACCGATCCAGTTGATCCAGGCCTTCCTGTTCGCTCCAGGACGCATAGGTCCGAAAGGCATCGATGGCGGATTCGGTGAGGTTTGGAAACCGCGCGACAGTGCCGCCAAAGTCGGTTCGCAGGTCCGCGAAGACCTGGGCGTATTGCTCGATCGACGCCTCGTCGCGCAGTTCGCCACGCCGCCATTTCTGAGCCACCTCACCCACCCACCAGTGCTCGTTCGCGTAGCCTCCAGCCTCGACGAAGCAGGCGTACTCGGCGTTCGTCACCGGCGCAAAGGCCATCTCGAATGGGGCCACTTCGATGTCCGCCGCGGGCCCCTCATCCGGTTCCTCTGGCGAGTCGCTGCCGATGGCAAAAGTCCCCGCCGCAAATCGCACCCAGTGCGCTCGCCCAGGGATGAGGCAGCGGTCGCCCTGCGGCCCGTACATCGTCACGTAGCGCGGGTCTCCAAACGGCCCCAGGGCTTCCGCGGCTTCGATGCGCAGGCGCAGGTCGGTGGCCGGGTCGCGGCTGCGGGCGAGCAGCGCGCTGCGCAGTGGCGCCAGTGCCTGCACACCGGCCGGTGAAGCTTGCAGGGCCGGCAACACCGTAGCCGCGGCGCGCCCGGCCAACGGCAGATTCAGGCCCTGCAGCAGTCCGATCCAGGGCAGCGGGTCGCGTTCGAACTGCAATGCCAGCTTCACCGCCTCTTCCCAATGCGTGGGATCGGGGCCGGGCAAGGGCTGCTGCACACCCAGCTTCGCCACGGTCTCGCCCAGGTCGGGCAGCGCAGGGGCCTGCAGCGGTGGCCATTCAGCGGCCGGCCGCTGCGGCAGGCCGCGCAGGCCGCGGCCGGCAAAGTACTCCTGCCACAGTTGGTGCGTGAAACGCAGGTCGGGCTCGCCGCTGTGGGCGTCGACATCGCCTTCGCCGATCAGGTTCAGCGCGTGCACAGCAGCCAGCCAGACGGCAGGCCCGACCGCCGGTCGGCCGGCGGCGACGGCTGTGTCGTGCAAGGTCTGCACGCGTCCCAGCAAAAGCGGCCGGGCCAGGCTGACGGCGCGGCCGCTGCGGTGCATCTGCTGGGCGATGGCGTCCAGCCAGGGCACCAGGCAGCCGCGCTCCGGCAGGGCCAGCGGCGCCTTGCGCCAATGGTCGCCGGCCAGGCGGCCGAAATCGTCGACGGTAAGCAGGCCCGGCGCCGTCAGCGTGCCCTTGGCGCGCTCATTGCGCAGGCGCAGCCAGAACAGGCCGCTGAGCAGTTCGGCGCGGTCGTGCGCCGGGCGTTGCAGGTGGCGGAACAGTTCGCACTGGCTGGCCAGGTTGAAAGGCAGGCTGCACAGGCTGAGCTGATGCGGGTCGCCCGCGATCGCCGGCCACAGCCCATTGCCTTCGCCCAGCACCTGCTGGCAGTAGGACTGCATCTGGTCTCGGGTCCACGGCGACACGGTGATCTGCCGCACCTCGAACCCGCTGCTGGCCATCGGGCTCTGGTCGAGCGTGCGGACGCTGAACAGGGGCGCCAGCCGCGCGCCGGCGGCCTGCTGCGCGGCCCAGTCGGTCCAGGCATCGACGGCGCGCACCTGCGCGTCGCGGTCTGGGGCCCTGATCTCGTTCAGGCCATCCAGCAGGCAGCGCAGGCGCACGGTCTTGTGCATCTGGTCCAGCGGCGGCAAGGCCGGGTGCTGGGCGGCCCAGCGTTCGGCCAGCCATTGCGCGGGCGGCGGGCTGGCACTGCTGTATTCCGACAGGCGCTGCCAGAAGCAGACTTCGGGCGCACGCGCCGCTTGGGCATCGGTTTGGTCACCGGGCTGCAGCGCCGCCAGGGCCGCCAGCGCCGTCGTCAGTTCGTGGTGCTGCAACAGGGTCGATTTGCCCGACCCCGGGTCGCCCACCAACACCCAGGCCGCGACATCGGGGTTCTCGTCTAGCAGCCTGGCCAGGTCGTCGTAACGGCCCTGGTCGCCCTTGCCGGTATCGGGCCCGAAGCGCGGGCCGTCGAACTCGAGCCCCTTGTCGAGCAACAGGGTCAGGTTGACGAAGCGCCGGTCCAGCCGCCCGCCTTCGCGCGTGGCCCACTGGGCATGACGGCGCAGCAGATGGCCGCGCAGGCCTCGGACGGGCTCGGTGAGCAGGGGCTGGAGTTGCTCGTCGGTGAGGGGCGATGGTGTGGTGCCTCCGGTGGGTGATTGCAGCAAGGCGGCCAGCAAGGCCTGCTGGGTCGGCGTCAATTGCTCCGTCGTCGTGGCGATGGCGGACGTGCCGGTTGGACCTACGGTGTCCAACTGGCGGCGAACCCAGTTCCGCAGCAACGGCCGCAGTTGCAGAGCCAGATCGGCTGGGTCGGTGAAGTAGTTTGGGCGGCCTTTCAGCGACTCGATGAACTCGGTCACGCGCAGGCTGTCATTGGAGATCAGGGCCTGCTGCGCCTTGGTCATCCTGGGGTCGATGGGCAGGTGCTGCGCGTGGCGCCAGACCCAGATGTCCTTCACGGTGCCGGCCGCATGCCCCAGCAGGCCTTGGGAGACTTCCCATTCGGTGCAGTGCCAGGGTCGCATCGCAGGCGACTGGCCGAAGGTCGTCTGGTCGTCCAATGTGCTGCCCATGGTGTGGCCGAAGAGGCCGATCACGAGATCGCAGTCCTTGGGGTGCGCAATCTGCTCGACAACGTCGATCTGGCCACTGTGGGTGGCGGACATCACCGCACGACGGGCCGGGTCGGGGTCATCCCACCGATAGAGCACCAGTTCCGCATCCCGCAGATCGGCGTTGACCTCGCGAACGGCCGCGGCTGCATGCATGCGCGCCACCAATGTGTCGGCGCTGGGCGATGCCAGAAAGATGCGCAGGCGCGGGCGGGTCATGGTCCTCCATGGGGTGCCATGTGGCGACGTCCCGTTCGCCCTGCCGTGGTCACCCTTGTTTGACGGCATGATGCCATGCAGCGCACCGCAAACCGCGAGGCACCATGGGCATGGCCGGCCTCAGAACGGGATGGCAAAGCGCCAATCGCGCGGCAGTGGCGTGCGGTCCCGGGCACGCTCGCGCTCGACGTAGCGCGAATAGGCGTCGTCGGCCGACTCGTTGAGCAGAGCCTCGCGTTCGGTTGGCGACAGCGCTGCCGACGTGGCGCGCTGCAATGCGGCCTGTACGCCTGGCACGGTGAGCAGCACACGACGGATCAGGCCGCTCTCGGCAACCACGGTCACCGACGGCAGATCGGCATCGGGAACGATGGCCACCACGCTGCTTTCCATCGGCACGTCGGCCAGTTGCTTGCGGCTTTGGCCGTCCCACACGCGAACCCGCCCATCCATTCCGCCTCCTGTGACGAGTAGCGTGCCCTGGCGATCGAGGTGCAAGGCACCGATTGGGCCAATGTGTGCCGTATCGACGCGTCCAGCCAGGGCCGATTTGCTGCCCGGGTGTGCGGTGTCCAGACGCCACAGCCGACCGGTGGACGAGCCGGCCAAGGCCCGGTCGCCCAGCAGCGTGCAGCTTTCCATCCAACCGTCGTCGCCCTGCCAGACCGCCATGCCGGCGGCGTCGAACGAGGCCGAACTGAACATGGCCTTGCGGTCCTTCGAGCCACTCAGCACGCGGCCCTCTTGGTCGTCGATGGCCAGGCACAGGACCTCATCGGTGTGCGCCTTCAGGACCTTGCGTTGTACGACTCCTGCAGCCAGATCCCAGCGGACCACCGAGCCGTCGGTCAACCCGGCGGCGATCCAGCGCCCGCTTTCAGACACGGCCAGGGCCTCGGTCGGGCTGGGCAGTGCCACTGCATCCAGCACCCGAACGCCTTGCCGGTCGGCCAAGCTGAGCCGCTGTTGGCCGTCGATGAACACCATGCCCTTCAGCTTCGGGTTGAAGGCGTGTCCTGTGCCCACGGCGCAAAGTCGCAGCGGGGCCGGCTGTGCGCTTGTGGCAAGTTCGTCCCAGCGCCGCACCAAACCACCCTGGCTCGCGGACCAGAAGGCACCGCCTTCCGCTTCCACATGCAAGAGCCCGATGGCCCGCGGCCGCTTGTCGTCGCCACATTCGTCGGCAGCGCTCCATTCGACCGGTTGTGCTTCGAGCCGGCCCTGCGGGAACACCAGCACCCGGCCATCCCCGGTGCCCAGGGCCAGCGTGCGGGTTCGACGATCGACGGCGGCGGCATACAGGCGGGCCGCCACGCGGGTGGCGGTTGCGCCGGCACGCTCGACGGTCCAGACGAACAGTTCGCCGTCGTCACCGGGTGTGGCCAGCCACCGGCTGTCGTCGGACCACACCATGTCCTGCGCACCGTCGTGGCCCGTGAGCAGGTGCGGCTCTTCGGCACGGCCGTCGGCCATCTGCCAAAGCTGAACCCCGCGGCCAGGCTGCAAGGTGGCCAGTTGCTGCCCGTCGGGCGACCAGGCCAGGTGCGCAACCTCGAACGATTCGGGAGACTTCTGCGCGCTGCTGCGGTCTGCGCCCAGCCGATAGAACAGCAGCCGATGTTCCAGCACACGCAGAAGCTTCAAGCCCGCCCGCGCGTAGACCGTGACCGCTCCATCGGCCGTTACCACGGCCAGGCGCGCACCGTCGGGCGAGAACGCCGCGGCGGTGACCTTGGCGTTGCCCGGCAGGCGCTCCAGGCGCACGCGGTCGGTGCCCATGTCGCCCACGAACAAGGCGTCGCCAGCCTGCACCGCGAGGGCGCCCTGCGCGCCCGCGACAGCGCCGTGCACGATGCCGGCGTCACGCAATTGCGCGGTCACGTGTTCGTCTGGCATGCGCATGGCGACGCCTTCGCGCACCGCAAAGCGCCAGAAGACGCCGAGGTTGCTGACGCCGAACCACGAATGCGGTTCACCGCCTGCCGACCAGGCGGCGGCGATGGCGGAGTCAGTGCGCAGCACCCGCGCGGCCGGCATGCCGGCATCGTCAAATTCGCACCCATAAACCTGTGCCTTGTAGCCGGTGATCAACGCCGCACGGCTGTCGGTGCTGACGTGCAGGTAGCGTGGATCGTCGGCCAGCGTCATGCATGCGCGTGAAGGGCCACCGGCCCGCAACTGGCGAATCTCGCCATCCTTCAGTCCCAGGGTCGTGACCGTGCCGCCTGCGCTGACAACCGCATCGGCAACCGCCACGGCCCCGGCCGACGCCAGTTCCTGATCGGGCCCGATGCCGATGGCGGCGCGCCGCAGCACGTGGCCCCGCTGATCCACCGTGACGGCGAAGCCATCAGCCGTCAAACGGCCGGTGACCAGGCGATGCCGGTGCCCGCGCAGGCGCGCGCGTGCGATGGGCTTGTCGAGCAATCGATGGCCCACATCCAATGCGTCGGCCGGCGCGCGCTGCGCAGCGGCTTCGGCAAAAACCAACGCGGCCGTCAACGGCGACGCGCTGGCTTGTGCATCGGCAATGCGGATCAGAGACGCAGCGGCGGCTTCCTCGGCACGGACCGTGGCTTCGTGGAACTGCCAGCCGGCCACGGCAGCGCCAACCACCGACACACTGGCCGCCGCAAGTCCCCAAGACAGCAGGCGCCTGCGTCGCGAAAGGTCTTCGCGCTGCCAGATGGTTGCCAGATCGGATTGCGCATCGTGCGGCCATTCCAGCAAGTCGAGCGCCAGACGAACCAGTTCGTCTTCGGCATTGCGCACCAGCGGTCCGCGAACGCCGCGCCATTCGCGCAGGTCGTACCAGATATGGTTGCGGTGCAGGCCAGCCTGGATGGCCGCCGGAGGCACCACACCGCTCGGATGGCCCGAGGGGTCGTCGCCCGCAGTGACGGCCAGCAGCACTGCTGCCGCGCCCTTGTGGTGCAAGGTCCATTCCAGTTCCTGCTGTACCCAGGGCGAGGCCGCCGATTCCGGCGAACACAGCACCAGCAGTCGGCGCGAGCGCTGCAACGACTGTTGGATGCGCTGCCAGATGGCATCGTCAGCCGACAAGGGCGTGGACAGTACCTGGCGGAAATCGCTGCCGTCCCGGCACACCCTCAACGGTCGCAAGGTGGTGCCGCTGGGCGCCAACCTGGCGTGAAAGGCTTCGAGAAACGATTCGACCCGGCGGCTGACCCAATAGTCGCCGCGGGTCGAGTAACTCAAGAAGGCGTCGAAGTCGTGTGCCGTCTGTGCAACCGAACCCGAAATCGCCTCCGCAGGCGCCGCAGCGGCCAGCTCGTCAGGCAGGGAGTTCATCCAACCCCAGCCTCGTCTTGATGCCGCGCAGCACCAGTTCCACCGCCCGTCTAATGTCGCGCGTGGCGAGCAGTTCGCGGGTCTCGTCGTTGGACAAGCCGGTGTGCAGGTTCGACGCCAGTTTCGGTCGCGCCGCCTTGATGCGCCGGTGCAGGGCATCGAGGCAGGCTTTCGTCGACATGACACCCACAGGTAAGTCGGTCGCAGAGGCGGCGGTTCGCAGCGTGGCCAGTTCGGGCGTGCCGGCCTCCTGCCACGCCACGGTCAAGGCGTCTTGCCGCGATCTGGCCGGCGCCAGCAGCGCTTCGGCCAGGGCCTCGGCGGCGCCCCCAAAGCCCCCCAGCACGTAAAGCGGAATGCCTCGTTCCAGCGCCAGTGACGCCTCCTCGAACACGCCCGGAATGAAGCCGCTGTAGCCCTTGGTCTTGCCGCCCAGCACGATGCGCGCGCTCAATGGGGCGATGAACTCCTGCGTTGGAAAAGCCGGGTTCGCGATGAACATCCCTTGCGTTGCCAGGCGCCGCAGGCTGCTCAGACAGATGGCGGAATTGAGTCTTGCGCGATCACCGCCCTCGCCGGCCTGGTCATCGGCCACCTGGGCCGCGGGGGCGATGCCGGCCATGTGCTGGGTGATCCGCAGGACCCGGCAACAGTGAATCCATTGCGCCTCGATGCGTGGCGACAGCTTCAGGTAGTGCGGCCAGGCGCTGTGGTTCAGCAGCCGACCAATCGACTGTTCGGTTTCGCAATCACCCACGCTGAGGTCTTCCTGCTCGGCGCTGATCAAGCGCAGCAGGTCGTAGGTGAAGTTCTCGGGCCCCTCTTCCCAGTGGCCCGAATACGCGATGTAGCCGCCGCGGCGCAGCAGCGGTCGGGCCAGGCGCAGCAGCAGTTCGCGCAGATGTTCGAGGCCCATGCCGCGGGCCAGCAGGTGATCGCGCTCGTACGACACCGAAATGCCGACGGTCAATCTCGCGCTGCTGCGCGAAAAGTACTTGGCGCCGGCAACGGCGTTGGGTGAAGTGGACGAGGTACTCATGCCGCCGCCTGATCGAAGCAATGAAACGACACCCGCGGAAACAGTTCGTCCAGCACCGCCAATTCCAACCCCGACAAACCGCGGCCCGGGTGCAGCAACTGCACTTCAGCCAGGCCATCGCGCACCTTGGGAATGTGCAGCAAGGTGGTCGGGTCGGGCAGCCAGTTCAAGACCAGGGTGCCGGGCGACAGCTTCAGCGACCGGCCCAGCGCCGCATGAAAGGCCGCCAGCAGCGCATCGCGCAGCACCAGGGTCACGATGGTCTCCTCCTGGTCGGGCAGGCTGTCTGACCAGCGCACGGCCGTGGCGTTGCCAAATTCGGGCACGCCCAGGGTCTGGCGCCCGGGCTCGAGCGCATCCACGATCACCATAGGGTGCAAGCGCCAGTGTTCGGTCGTCATGGCGGCGGGCAGCGGTTCTTGCCATGGCCGCCTGAACAGCGACAGTTCGCGCCGGCACCAGGGGCGGCTGGCGTAGCGCTCGGTGCGCACCGCGATCATGGCCGCCGTCTGCTTCGACGCGACGTTGGACTGCAACACCTGCGCAAACACCGAGCCGAACGGAATGTCGTTCTCGTCGTAGAAGGCCGTGAGCTGCGTCTGGCTGTAGATGTGGTCGCGGATGCGCTTGGCCGGCGTGGTGCCGTCGGCCTTGGCATGGCTGAGGAAGATCGAGATCTTGGGCAGGCTGCCCTGCCCTGCGCTGTCACCGGTGGCCGGTGCGGTCGGGGTGGTCAGCATCGTGCGGCACAGGGTTTCGGTGAGTTGCTTCAGCATCGATCGCACGCTGGCTTCGAGCGCGGCGTCGCGCCTGGCGCCCTCGGGCTCGGTCAGGGGCAGTCCCGCGGGCCGCAGGAAGTTCAGCTCGCGAAGCGGCGCCGGCACGTTGTACGCGGTCGAATCCAGAGCCACCGGCACGAAGGCCCGCCGCACGGCGGGTTTGTCACGCGCCAGGGCGGTGAGCCAGTGGCGCCAGGTCATGTCGGCGATCATGTGGTCGTCGATCAGCAGGATCACGATCTGCAGGTTCACTTGGCGCGAACTCGGCGGCACGGGTTCACGGGTGGCTCGTCCGGCGCGCTGCTCACCGGGCAATGCCAACGGCAGGCCTCCTGCGGTGCCGCCGGGTTCTGTCAGGCTGCGGTAGTACACCTGGGGGCCCAGGCCATTGCCTGGCCGCAGCCAGGCGTAGATGCTCCGCGCCAGCGTTTCGCCGATGGTGCAGCACGGGTGCCAGAGCACATAGATCTCGGGGATCGGGCTGTCGGTCAAGGTGGAGCTCCTCGCTGGCCAGGGCGCCTGCGATCTTCGCTCGCCGCGGGCGCCGCCGGCAAGCCGCGGGGCCTGCGGGCCAAGGCTGCCTCCCCAATTGGGGGGGGAAACACCGATGCGCTCGTCCACTCCCGGTCCGTACAGAATCGCTCGATGACCGCTGCCGCGCACGAGGCCCATGCCCAGGTCGCCACGCCCTACAACGCTGCCGAAGTGCGCGGTGGTGTTCAGGGCGTGAGCGCAATTGATGCACCGGATGCCTGACTCGGTTCGTGGGGACGCGATGATCGCGGTGACCGCCAGACTGCAGGGCTTGACAGTGGTGACGCGCCATGTCAACAACTTCACGCCATTCGGCGTGGCGCTGGTTCTTCTGTTCAAGGGCAGGTGATTGCGGGAGTTCAAGGGCACCCGCCCGTCGGGCTATGCTACGGCGCAGATCGGGTCGCTGAACTGGGGAGGGCAGCACGTGACATACGCATACGACGCATTCTTTAGCTACAAGCGGGATCGGGAGAGTGACGCTTGGCATCGGCGCGTCAAAGACAAGATCGCTTATTGGCTGCGCCTGGAGTTGGCCCGCACAGACGTGAGAATCTTCTTCGACGACGAAGAGATACGCACTGGATCTCGCTTCAGCGCCAAGATTGCCGATTCGCTGCGGCGCTCAAAATGCTTGGTCTGCGTCTGGTCGCCGCTGTACTTTCGTTCGTCCTGGTGCTTGTCGGAATGGCAAAGCTTCCTCCAGCGGGAGGTCAACTATGGGGCACAGCTCATCATCCCGGCGTCATTTCACGATGGCGAGACTTTCCCCGACACCGCCAAAGCCATTCAGACTCTGGACTTCAGCGAGTTTGCGTCTACGATGCCACGCTTTTGGGACACTGAATCGGCGGTACGGTTTGAAGAATCGCGTCTTCGTCCCTTCGCTCGTGATCTGGCGGCCTTGATCCGCGCCGCCCCGCCGTACGACGAAGCGTTCCCTGTCCTGATCGCCTCGGAACACGACACCCAGCCGGAACTGCCCATCGGACGCATCGCCGATGTCTGAGCGCCTTGAATCGGACCGGGAACGCGCCCCGGGCATCGTCTACACCTTCTATTCCTACAAGGGCGGAGTGGGAAGGTCGATGGCGCTGGCGAATGTGGGGGTAATCCTGGCCTCATCAGGTCATCGGGTGCTGTTGATCGACTGGGATCTGGAGGCACCTGGCCTGGAGGCCTATTTCAGGCATTCGGCAAAGCTGAAGGGCGATCCTACAGCGGTCCACGGTGTCATTGATCTTCTTGAGGCGCATGCCGACGGGCGGCCGCTTGATTGGCGTGAGTGTTTGCTGAAAGCTGAATTCGTTGGCCATTCTCTGGACATCATCTCGGCAGGCAAGCGGAACGACGACTACCGCCACCGCGTGCAGCAATTGAATTGGGAAACCCTGTTCAGCGAACACCAGATTGGCAACTACATTGAGCGTTTGCGCAATGATTGGCGCGCTGCCTACGACTTCGTGCTGGTGGACAGCCGCACCGGCATCACCGACATCGGCGACATCTGCACGGTGCTGCTGCCCGATGTGCTGGTGCTGATGTTCGTCACGAACTATCAGAACGTGGAAGGCATCAAGGGCCTGATGGCGCGGGCGGTTCGTGCGAGATCAAAGCTGCCGATACAGCGGTCCAAGCTCCTGGGCGTGCCCGTGCCGGCACGCGACGAACGTGACCGCGAGTCCCAGAAATTTCAAGCCTGGCAGAAGATCTTTGCCGACGAGTTTGGCGAGCTGTATCGCGACTGGCTGCCGAAGGCTGTGGAACCGGCGGAAGCATTGCTGCGCCTGTTCATCCCGTACATTGCAAGTTGGAGTTTCGGTGAAGCGATTCCTGTGCTTGAAGGGCCGCGGGAACGTGCCGACCCGACTTCGCTCGGCGCCGCCTACTCACGCTTGGCCACACTCTTGGAGCATCACCTGGACTGGTCAGCGCTGGACGCGCGGGTTTCGCAATCGGAACTCGCGACCACCCGCCTCGAAGCCTCCAGCCAGCGGGAAGCTGCACGCGAAGCCGATCTGGCGAAGAAGCAATTGGAAGCGCAGTTGGTTGAAGCGAAACATGCCCAGTATGAAGCCTTACGGCACATGACGGCGCGAAGCAGGCGCGTCAAGTTCACAGCGGCAACGATGTTGGCAGTGCTCGTTCCGCTTCTGGGCATTGCGGTGCACGGTTTATGGTGGGTCGCGTCCAACAACCTGCCGGTCACCTATGTCTTCATGCCGATCAAGTGGACCCTGGGATCGCTGCCTGTGCCGGAAACCGTCGAGTTGAAGCCCAATCGATTCACCATGGGCTGCAAGCCGGGGCGCGATGTCGAAGTCGGTCAAAACTGCGCGAAGGCAGGGCTGCCGGCTGCGCGTGAGGTGACACTAGACAAGCCCTGCGACATCGGCAGATTCGATGTGACGTTTCTGGAGTACGACCACTACGTGTGGGACAGCGGCGGCAAGATCATCTACCCAACTGACCAGGGCTGGGGCCGCCACCAACGGCCGGTCATCAACGTCAGTTGGCTCGACGCCCAGGCCTATGTGGCCTGGCTCAGCCGGGCTACGGGCCAGCGCTACCGCTTGCCGAGCGAAGCGGAATGGGAGTATGCGGCGCGCGCAGGCAAGGAAGCGCGCTACCCGTGGGGCGACGAACCACCGGGCCAACGGGCCAACTGCGCTGACTGCGAAGGCGCGCCGGGGCGCACGACGCCGGTGGGCAGCTACCCCGCCAACGCTTGGGGTCTTTTCGACATGGCGGGCAATGTCTGGCAGTGGGTTGACGACCAGGCTGACCCAGGAGGCGAAACGAAGGGTCCTTTGCGCGTGCTGCGCGGTGGCTCCTGGGTCAGCGACGCCGGGGGCCTGCGCGCAGCCATTCGCAACGTCCTCGCACCCGAGTACCAAAGCGGCGGCGTCGGCTTTCGTGTGTGTCGAGTCTCCCCCATCGACAAGCTGAGCACCGGCGCGCTGGTCTCTGAACCGTTGAAGCGCTGACCACTGGACGCCGTGCTGCAGCGCCCAGGACTTTTCTCGATTCGCATTGCCGCCACGCGCAGAATCCAACGCCAGGGCGCACAAGGCAGCAGGATCCACTCCGCACCCGCCCACCTCAAAAAGCATCTGCCGATTTTTTGCTGCAATTCATCGCGCGAGACGCCCAGAGCCGTGCATAGACTGCCGACAACGAGACAAGGATGCCGCCATGCCTCAGCACATCGCCAGCGTCGCCGCTGCTGCCACCGCAGCCGCCGTCAACATCCTTCCCCAGCAGCATCTCCGCATGTCAGCCGTCGTTCGACTGACGGGCTTGGGGCGCTCCACGATCTACCGCCTCATCGCGGCCAAGCAGTTTCCGTCGCCAGTGCGACTGGCCGGCCGCGCCGTCGGCTGGCGGCGGGCAGATCTGGACCGGTGGAGCGAATCGCTGCCCGCCGCGGGCCACTGAGCGCTACGCGGCGAGTTTCAGCACCGCGCCAACGGCCAGCAGCACGACCAAGGGAACCGCAATGCGTGCCGTGATGAACCGGTACTGCCCGACGTCCCACATGGCAACCGACACGCAGCGCGCGCCGATCAAGACGCATGCCGCCATCAGGACCGAGCCGGCCAGGCCCGCGCTCAGCGGCAGGTGGTTCAACGCAGTGGCGACCAGGATCGGCCACAGGGCGGCATCGATCAGCGCCAGGGTTCGCCGCCCGCGCCAGTACGGTGCATCGGGACGGGGTGCTCGCGCGATGAGGATCCACATGTCCAACCTCCTTGCCGATCGGGGCGCGGTGACGGCAAGGTCACGGCCCCAGCGGCAGCACAGGCTTTCCAGCCTACGACAAGACCGACCCCGATTGGTACCGCATGGTTACCTCCTGTTTCCTGTGGTGGCATCCGCCACGCCGCTGGACAGGTGACCGACTCCGGCGTAAATATCGCGTTGCCGCGCATGCTCCCAAGAAAGTGAGGTGCCGCATGGAACTCGAAACGCCAGACGCCCAGTCTTGCCTCAGCTACCGCTGTCCGTACTGCGGCACCGTCGACGTGGACGCCTACGAGGTCTTGTCGCCGGGCGAGTCGGTTCGGCTGGTCTGCGATGGCTGCCGCGAGCACTTCAACGTCCTGGTGCTCGAGTGCCCGAACTGTGGCGACGAAACGGCGCACACCTGTCCGATCACACCCAGTGCATCAGACCTGCAGAAGCTGTCGTGCCAGCGCTGCCACCATGCGTTGATCGATGATGAAGACGACCTTCGCTCCATGGACTGAGGGCGAGAGACCCGAGGTCGTCACCGAGTGCAGTCCGGACGGCACGGTGACCGTGAGCCTGCAGTGCACGGCGGATGGCCTCTTCGTGCGCCGCATGGTGCAACGATCCGGCGCGGCGCGGGTGATGCAGGCCGCGCGATTCGGCACGCGCGCAGAGTTCCATCGATGGTGTGCGGCCGACGCCGCGCGCTTCAACTACCCCCTGCTGTCCGACAAGGTGACGCGCCATGGGGATGACCTCTTCGACATGCTCGCCCACGCGGCCCACTCTGGCTGAACTGGCAGCCGCCCCGGACTACGCCGGGCGGCTGGCGGCCATCGCCGGCCGGATCAGCGCGGCAACAGACGAGGCGCAGGCCCTATCCGTGCTGGCGGATGCGGCTGCGGCCATGGGCCTGGACGCGGCGGCATTTGTCAGCTTCGTGCACGACGACGACTCCCACGAGTCCTTCCGCTTTCTGCTGGCGTGCGATCCGGTCTGGTGCTTCGAGTACGAGCGTCGGGCCTGGTACGACGCCGACCCGTGGCTGCAGTACGCACTGCACCATTCCGAGCCGGCGCGAGACCACGAGATTTCGGATCTGTCGGAGGGGCAGAAGGCCGTCGTGGCGCTGGCCGAGCAGTACGGCTTCCGCTCGTCGCTGATCGTGCCGGCACCGTCGAGTGGCCAGCTGACTCGCATGGGCGTGCTCTGCCTGGGCTCGTCGACACCTCTGTTCTTCGACGATGCCGGTTACCCGGTGCTGAAACTGGTCGCTCGCGGCCTGGCCATGGAACTGCATGCCTGGTGGATAGAACGCATCAAGCGCGAAGTGATCTCGACGGCGCGGCTCACCGACGAAGACCTGGCCCTGTTGACACAAGAACGGCGCGGCATCGGCACCAAGACGATGGCGAGGCTGCTGCACATGTCGCCGCACGCGATCAACTCGCGCTTCCAGCGGATGAATGCCCGACTCGGTGTGCCCAACCGCAAGGCGGCGGCACAGCTCGCTGCCGAGTACGGCCTGATCTGACGATCACTCCGACTGCGGAGGAGGTGCAACCATGCGACGCCAATGGATCCAGGCCTCGGGATACCTGACGATCTTCCTGATGCCAGTACTTTTCCTGATCGGGGTGCTTATCCGTGAGCCCTGGCTGGCGTTCGGCGTCGTTGTGTTCGTGTTTCCGCTGGCGCGGCTGGTGGTTGGCTCGTTGCCGGCGGACGGACCGCCCGAGTGGCACGAACACGTGGCGACCGCGCTCGATCTGCTGCCGGCGGCCTATGTGCCAGCGCTGTTTGCCAGTGTGCTCATCGCCATGGGCACGGTGCTCGAGCAAGTGGGGTCTGATGTCGTGGCCTGGGTCGGACTGGGCCTCAGCCTCTGGATGACGCAGCTTTTCGCCACCTGTGTTGCGCATGAGCTGATCCACCGGCGCGACAAGCGATTCGCCATGCTGGGCCATGTGCTGGTCGGCTTTACTGGCTATCCGGCGTTGGGCATGGAACACCTGGCCCATCACGGCCGGCCCGGCAACACCGACCTGGCCGAAGTGCCGCGCAAGGCGGAATCGATGTGGCACTTCGCAGGCCGTCGGTTGACGCGCATCGTCGGCGAGTTGCTCGGCCATCGATCGCCGCTACGGCACTGGGGAGCTGGGCTGCCAGGTGTCGTTCGCACCCAGGCTGCCACGGCGACGACATTGGCCACCGCCCTGGCCTTCGCGCTGCTGGGCGGTTGGCGTGGCGCACTGCTGTACCTTGGTGTTGCAGCGGGCGTGGCCTTCGGCATCCAGCTCATCACCTTCATCCAGCACTGGGGTCTTGGTGACGATGACGTTGGCGACCGTGTCGGCTTCGGTCGTGGCTGGGAAGAAGACTGCCAGTTCCAGGCCTGGGTGACCCTGTCAATCAGCCTGCATGACCGGCACCACCAGGACAGCAGGTTGCCGTTCTATCGCCTGACCCTTGCGCCCGATTCACCACGCCTGCCGACCGGCTATGTGCTGCTGATGTTCGCCAGCATGGTGCCGCAGGTTTGGCAGTTGGTGATGCTGCCCGCGCACGCCCACTGGATGGCACACCCGACGGATCCGCGCTCGGCCGGCCGTCGCCTCACCTGCTTCGGTCTGCACAAGAGCTGAGGGGCCTTGAGCCTGCGATCGGCGCCGGCACTGCGGCGGCCGATCCAGGGAGCCGTGTCCAGCATCCCGGAAACCTGTCAGCGTCGCCGAACGGTGGCAACAGTCGGCGCGATGCGCACGGCCTGATTGCCGCCGCCCAAGCGTTTGGACGTCATCAGAGGGTTTGCGCAGCTTGCTGATTTCCAGTTGGATTTCATCGCGAGCACCGAGCACTTCGCGGCCTACATTGAACCTGCCTACCGCGCAAACCACCCGACAGGGACGGGACCGCGGTGAGACAGCAGGAGCAGATCATGCCGCGCCGACTCGACTCCACTCGTCGTCACCTTCACGTCGCTTCATCAGCCTTCTCGGGGCCTGTGGGCACTGGTCTGCTCTCCCTGTTCACTGCAGCGAGCCTGTCGACGATCGCTCCGCCAGCTCGCGCCGTTGACGGCTGCCTCGTCCTGCTGTGCTTCGCCGCGCCGAACTGGCGGGCGATCCCGCAGTGCGTGCCGCCGATCCGCCAGGTGCTGCGCGATCTGGCCCGCGGCCGCGCCTTCCCGCGCTGCGCGATGGCCGGCGCGGGCAATGCCGCCAGCCACTTCTGGACCAGCGCCCCCGAGGCCTGCCCGCCGCAGTACACGCGCGTCCACGAGACCGAGGGCGGCTGGGTCTACACGTGCCTCTACGACGGCCTGGTCACGGTCGAAATCGATGGCGCGCTGTGGTCGCACACCTGGTGGAACACCGATGGCGAGACCGTCACCGTGTTCTCGCGGGCGGCGCGCGCCCGCCTCGGCGCCTGGGACGCCGGTGTCGACCCCGCCCCGGTCGACCAGGTGGCGCAGCAACCCGCGCCGGCTCAGCCCTGATCGACTGTCGAGTCGGCCATGGACGCGACCACCTTCTCCGCACTGGCACTGGCCTGTGCACCCGCCGTGCACGCCAGCACCACCCACGCACTCGTCGCGGTCGAGAGCCGCTTCAACCCGCATGCCATCGGCGTCGTCGGCGGTGTGCTGGATCGGCAGCCGCGCACCCGCGCCGAAGCCCTGGCCACGGCGGAACGGCTGCTGGCAGATGGTTGGAACTTCAGCCTCGGCCTCGCGCAGATCAACCGGCGCAACTTCGACCGGCTCGGGCTGACGCCAGCCACTGCCCTCGACCCCTGCGCGAACCTGCGGGCGATGCAGGCCGTGCTCGACGAGTGCTTCGAGCGAGCGTCGCAGCGCGCTGCACCACAGTCGGCCTTGCGGCAGTCCCTGTCCTGCTACTACAGCGGCAACTTCGTCACCGGCTTCCGCCACGGCTACGTGCAACGGGTGGCACAGCGGGTCATGCAGGCCGCCGCGACAGGCCGACGCGTCAGCGGGGTGCCGCCGTGAGCCGGCGCCGCTCCCTGCCCTTCGGTCCACTCCCCTTCGAGGTCTCCATCATGCCCACGTTCGTTCGCTCCTCCATTCCGCACCAAACCCGTCTGGCCTGCACCGCACTGGCCCTGATGGCCACTGGGCTCCTGCCTAAACTCGCCCGCGCCCAGGGCTTCGACAAGATCAACACCACAGTCACCAACGTCAACGAGATCCTCGTGACGATCTCGATCGCCGTGGTCACGATCGCCATCATCTGGGCCGGCTTCAANGCCATCGCGCCGGTGCTGGCCTGGATGCGCCTGGCCACCGCCCGCGACGACCAGCGCATCCGGCAGGTCTGCCTCGCCACGAGGCTGAAGGTCCACGACCGTAACCGCCGGCTCTGGCAGGCGCGCAGCTACTCACCCACCCTCTACCGGGGAGCCCGCGATGCTTGGCATGCGTAGATCCGCTTCCGGCCGTGCTCGGTCCCCGCTCCCGCTGCTGCGTCCGCGCTTCTGGGCGCAGGCAAAGGCGGAGAACCCACTGACCCGCTTCGTGCCGTTCTCGTCGCTGCTCACCCCGCACGACGTGATCACCCGCGGCGGCGACCACCTGCGCGTCTGGCGTCTGGACGGTGTGCCCTTCGAATGCGCCGACGAGCCGGTGATGGCCGAGCGGCACGAGGCCCTGTGCAGCCTGCTGCGCAACCTGGCCGGCGGCCAGTGGGCCGTCTGGACGCACCGGCTGCACCGCGTCGTCGATGATGCGTTGCTGGTGCCGGCCCAGGTTGGCTTCGCGCGCGACCTCGCCGTCGCGTACCAGCGCAAGCTGGGCGAGCGGCGGATGATGGGCAGCGAGCTCTACCTGACCCTGGTCTTCCGGCAGCAGCCCTCGCGCATCAGCCGCGCGCTGCAGTCGTCCAGCCGCTCGCGCGCCGCCATCGCCGAGGCGCAGACGCGTGCGCTCGAAGTGATGGAAGAACGCTCGGCGATGGTCGCCCGTGTGCTGCGTGGCTACGGTCCGCAACTGCTGGGCGTGCGTGAGCAGCACGGCCGCCGGTACTCTGAGCTGGCCGAGTTCCTCGGCCACCTGGTCAACGGCTGCTGGCGCCCGGTGCCGCTGGCGGCCGGCCCGCTGTTCCGCACGCTGCCCACCACTCGCCTGTCCTTTGGCCTCGACAAGCTGGAACTCCGCCAGGGCGACCGGCGGCGCTACGCCGCGCTGGTCGACATCAAGGAGTACGCCGACGCAGTCGAGCCCGGCATCCTGAACGCCCTGCTCTATGAGGCCAGCGAGTTCATCGAGACGCAGAGCTTCTCGATCCTGCCGCGGCGCGAGGCCCTGCGCGCGCTGGAACTGCAGCGCGACCAGCTGATTGCCAGCGACGACGTGGTGGCCAGCCAGGTGGCCGACATGGACGTGGCACTGAACGACCTGGGCGACGGCCAGTTCTGCATGGGTGAGTACCACTACAGCCTGGTCGTCTTCGGCGACGACATCGCCGATGCCGGGCGCCGTGCGGCCCAAGCCATCGGCGCGGTGGGTGAAGCGTCGAGCCTGCAGATGTCGCCGGTGGACCTGGTCGCCGACGCGGCCTGGTTCGCGCAGATGCCGGGCAACTGGCAGTGGCGGCCGCGGGACGCCAAGCTGTCGTCGCGGGCGTTTGCGGCGCTGGCCAGCGGCCACAACTTTGCGCGCGGCAAGCGCGACGGCAACCCGTGGGGCGAGGCACTGGCCCTCCTGCGCACGCCCTCCGGCCAGCCCTTCTACCTGAACCTGCACTCGAGCCCCGAGGGCGAGGACTCGGCTGACAAGAAGCTGCCGGGCAACACGCTGATCATCGGCTCGACCGGCGTGGGCAAGACGACGCTCGAGATGTTCCTGCTGACGTTGACACGCAAGTGGGATCCTGCGCCGCGCCTGGTGCTGTTCGACCTCGACCGCGGTTGCGAGATCGCGATCCGCGCGCTGGGAGGGCGGTACTTCACGCTCGAAGCCGGCAAGCCGACGCATCTGAACCCGCTGCAGCGCGATCCGACCCCGGCGCGCGTCCAGTTCTGGGAGCAGCTGATCCGCACCTGCATCGCCACGCCGGCCTTGCCGCTGCTGCCGGTGGACGAGCGGGCGATCGCCGACGCCGTGCGGGCGGTGGCGATGATGCCGGCGCCGCTGCGACGCTTCTCCACGGTGCGGCAGAACCTGCCGAAGGCGGGTGAGAACAGCCTGTTCGAGCGCCTGGGCCGCTGGTGCCAGGGCGGCGCGCTGGGTTGGGTGTTCGACTGCGATGGCGCCCAGGCCGAGGATCGGCTGCGGGACCTAGAGTCGGCTCAAGTGATCGGCTTCGACACCACCGAGTTCCTGGACCTGCCCGAGGTGCGCACGCCGGTGATGATGGTGCTGCTGCAGGTGATGGAGGAACTGGTCACCGGCGAGCGGCTGATCTACGTGATCTCGGAGTTCTGGAAGGCGCTGGACCACGAGATCTTCAGCGACTTCGCCAAGCAGAAGCAGAAGACCATCCGCAAGCAGAACGGCCTGGGCATCTTCGACACCCAGAGCCCATCGGACGTGCTGCGCCACCCGATCGGCCGCACGATGGTTGAGCAGAGCGTGACCAAGATCTTCCTGGCCAACCCGGAGGCGGTGCGCGAGGAGTACATCGAAGGCTTCGGCCTAAGCGCCGCCGAGTTCGAGATCGTGCGCGGCCTGGGGGTCCACGGCGGCCACCGGTTCCTCGTCAAGCAGGGGCACGCCAGCGCGATCTGCGAGCTGGACCTCACGGGGCTGGACGACTTTGTCACCGTGCTGTCGGCCACCACCGACAACGTCCGGCTGCTCGATGCGGTGCGTGCGCGGCATGGGGACGATCCGACCCAATGGCTTCCAGCACTGCTGCACGCAGTGCACGAGCGCAAGGCGCTGGCTTCCAGGAGCGTGCCATGAGCATCCTCCGACAAGGCATCGGACTGGCGGTGCTCACCCTGGCCGCGACGGCCGCATCGGCCCAGTTCATCAAGGGCAACGAGGCTGTCCGGCTGATGCCCGATGGCTCGCGACGCTTCTACACGCCGCCCATGCCGAGCACAGGCCCTGCCAGCCAGTTCCGGCCTTGTGCAGCCGATGACGGCTGCCATGCCGGCGCCTGGCACATGGTCGAGACGAGCGACGGCCTTCGGGAGTGCACCGAGCCCTTCGCGCGGCCATCCACCTGCCGATCCTCGAGCTACGGCGCGCGCCGATTGGCGCGCCTGTGGGTCGCACGCAAAGGGTCGACATGGTTCTGGTGCCAGTACCCGGATCTGGGCAGCAAGTGCGTCGACATGCACGCCCGCCCCCCGTCGAACCTGCCGTACGACGCCGTTCAATAGATCGGAGGCTGATCATGTTTGCGTGGATGGGAGCGAAGTTCGATGACGTGCTCGACACCTATGTCCTCGACGTGGTGACGGCACTGATGGCCGCGATCACGCCGATCGCGTTGACAGCGATGACGCTGTGGGTGGCCCTCTACGGCTGGGCCGTGCTGCGCAACGAGGTGCCCGAGACGGTGCCCAGCTTCCTGTGGAAGGTCTTCAAGCTCGGGATGATCCTGGCTTTCGCGCTGCAGTCCGGCTTCTACATCGCCAACGTGGCGGACTCGGCCGATGCGCTGGCGATGGGCGTTGCCGGCACCTTCCTGCCGGACGGGATGGACCCCGCCACTATCGCCACGCCATACGCGCTGCTCGACAAGTTCAACGACGACGCCAACACCCAGGTGGCCGACATCATGAAGGAGGCCGGCATGTTCCGACTCGATCTGCTGCTTGCAGCGGCGATCTTCTCGCTCGGCACCATGGTCTTCCTTTGCATCGCGCTGTTCGTGGTCACGCTGTCGAAGCTGTTCCTGACCTTCGTGATCGCCGTCGGGCCACTGTTCGTGTTCTGCCTGGCGTGGCGGCCAACGCAGCGCTTCTTCGACAGTTGGCTGTCGATGGTGCTGAACGCCGTCGTGCTCACCTGGTTCGCATTCTTCGCGTTGGGCCTGAGCGCGTTCGTGGGCAATCAGATGTTCGTGGCCATCCAGGCGGGCGGCGGGTTCCTCGGTGCGGCGTTCAACGTCCTCGGCGAAGCCACGCGCTACTGCGTGCTGATGACCCTGATGGCCGTCATCTGCTTCCAGGCGCCGAGCCTGGCCTCGGCCCTGACCGGCGGCGCGGCGGTGCAGCAGGGCATCCAGATGATCCAGAACGCGATGATGGTGTCGGGGCTGCGCTCGGCATCGTCCGCGCGCGGAGCCGCCGGTGGTGCCGCGGCGGGTGGCGTCATCCAGGCCGGCGCCGGCCCTGCCTATGCCGCCGGTCGGGCTACCGGCGCGATGGCCCGCCAGGGCGCTGGCGCCGCCCGCATCGCTGCCTACAAGCTGGCCGCCCTGCGGGGCCGCCGGTCGTGATCCTCACTCAACACAGGAGCGTCACCATGCCCACGATCCTCAAATCCTCCGCAGCCATCGCTGTGGCATTCGCCTTCGGCACTGCCCAAGCCCAGGGCATCCCGGTCATCGACACCGCCAACCTGATCCAGACCATCCAGCAGGTGATCCACGACGTCACCAAGATCAAGAACCAGGTGCAGCAGATCACCCAGTTGAAGACCCACCTCGACAGCATCAACGGCGTGCGCAACCTGGGCAATGTCTTCAACAACCCGCTGCTGCGCAACTACGTGCCCCCCGAGGCCTACGCCTTCCTCAACGCCGTCGACGCCGCGGGCTATGGGGGCCTGAACGGCACCGCGAAGGCACTGCGCGATGCGGGCATGGTCTACAACTGCCTCGACCTGGCCGGACGCGCCCGCACCGCGTGCCAGGCCGTGCTGGCCCAGCCCTACCAGCAGAAGGGCCTGCTGCAGGACGCGATGAAGTCGGCCGCCGGACGCCTCGCGCAGATCCAGGCGCTGATGGGCCAGATCGACGCCACCGTCGACCAGAAGGCCGTGCAGGAGATCCAGGCCCGCATCGGCGCCGAGAACGCGCTGCTCGCGCACGAGATCTCGCAGGTGCAGATGCTGCAGGGCATGGCCGACAGCGAGGAGCGCATCGCCCGCTCGCGCGAACGCGAGCGCCAGTACGAGATGCTGGCCCGCCACGGCAAGTTGTCGGACTTCCTGCCGTAGCCAGGCGCCGATCCCCCAGTCCACCTGAGGTCACCCCATGAATGCCGTCCTGACGCCAGGAAGAGCCGCTGCATGGCCCGATCGCCCGCGCGACCAGGCCGATGCCGCGGAACCGAACACGCTCGAAGGCAACCGCGCCTGGGAGATCGACCGCGCGCTGATGCTCGAACGCTCCGAGCGACGCGCATGGACTGTCGCCGTTGCCGGCCTGGCGTTGGGCCTTGTCGGCATCGCCGCGGTCTTCGTCCAGGGGCCACTGCGCCGCGTCGTCGAGATCCCGATCGTCGTCGACCGCGTCACCGGCGAGGCCACGATCCAGCAGCGGCTGAGCGTCGAAACCATCCCGCCAATGGAGGCACTCGACAAGCACAACCTGGCCACCTTCGTGCGCGCCCGCGAGGGCTACAGCTGGATGTTCCTGCAGCGCGATTTCGACCAGGTCGCGCGGATGGCCGTGCCGGCGGTGTTTGCCGACTACAACCGCCAGTTCGAGGGCGACACGGCGCTGCAGAAGAGGCTCGCCGGCAGCGAGGACTGGCGCATCCACATTGTCGGCGTGCGCCTGGCGGCGTCGGGCCGCAACGGCAACCGCGGCGAGGCCACCGTCACCTACGACAAGGCCGTGCGGCTCACCGATCGCCATCTGCCCGAGGCGACTACCCGGCACGTGGCCAGCATCGTCTACCAGTACCAGCCTAAGGTGCTGGCCAAGGAGCGCGACCGGATGGAGAACCCGTTCGGGTTCGTCGTCACCGCGTACCGGTCCGACCCGGAGATCAACACGGCCGCGCCGGGAGCGAAGCCATGAACGCGATCGCTGGTCGATGGACCGTGCTGATCGCGCTCGGCACCGTCGCCATGGCGTTGGCCTTGGCCGCAGCGGCCGAACCAGCGACTCCGGATCCTCGCCTCCGCGAAGTGACCTACGACCCGCAGGCCGTCGTCACCGTGCCGGTCAAGCGCGGCGTCGTGACGTTGGTGATGCTCGGCGCTGACGAGGCCATCACCGAGGTCGCCGCGGGCCTGGGCGGCGACTGCAGCAAGCCCGACGCCGCCTGGTGCATCGCCGCGCAGCCGGGTGGGCGCAACCTCTTCGTCAAGGCCAAGCGCGCGGCCTCGGCACCGAACAACCTGGCCGTCGTCACCGACCGGCGCACGCATGCGTTCCGGTTCGTGGTGCTCGCGGACGGAGATCCCAAACCACCGGTGTACCGGCTGAGGGTCAAGGCGCCCGAGGTCCGGACTGTTTCGCCCTTGCGGCCGAGCCTCAGGGACCTGGCGCCGCTCGGGGCGCTGCCGGCCTTGCCACCACCACCCTCCTCCCAGGAACTCGTCGCCGAACGCCTGCAGGCCAGCCCGCAGGTGATGAACACGAACTACACGATCGCCGAAGGCAAGGGATCGCAGGACATCGTGCCGACGCTGGTCTTCGACGACGGCCGGTTCACCTACCTGCGCTTTCCGGGCAACCGCGAGGTGCCGGCGGTGTTCCACGTGCTCGGCGACGGCAGCGAGACCCTGGTCAACGCCCGGATGGAAGACGACCTGTTGGTCGTCGACCGGGTCAGCCGTCGGCTGATGCTGCGCGCCGGCTCTGCGGTCGTGGGCCTGTGGAACGAAGCCTTCGACATCGACGGCGTGCCGCCTGGTGGTGGCACCACCGTGCCGGGCGTCGAGCGCGTCGTGAAGGCCGACGGGGCTTTGCCGCGCCGCGCGGCGCCAGCATTGGAGCAACGCCATGACTGAGCGAACCAGCGACCGAAGCCCCGAACCGGATCCGGACCCCAACGCGATCTCGCCGCTGCCCGGCGAGCCCGGTATCCCAAACGTGGCCGTGCCGAAGCGCGCCTCGATGTCGAGGAAGGGGCTGCTGGCGGTTGCGCTGCCGACGCTCGCGCTGATCGCCATGGCGGCCTATGGCCTCCAACGGTTCGCGATCAGCAGACAGACGCCGGGTGAGCCGGACGAATCGAAGCTGTCGCGTGACCGGCCTGCGGCCGCCACGGCGGAGCCGCGTCGNAGCCATGCCGGCCGCCGTGGCGGCCAGCGCGGCGATGCCGACTGCGCCGCGCATCCCGGCACTGGTGCCGACTGCCGACGAGGTCGCCGAGCCGATCGGCGTGCGGCGCAGCGGGCAAGGCTCTGCGACATCGAGTGGGTCGAAGACCATCGCGCCGGAGGACGCGCCGGTCCTGCTGGTGTCGACCCGGCCTGGCGCTGCGATCGCCCAGTCGCCTGCTGCCACTCCGAAGGCGGAGGTCGACGCGCGACCCGAGCCCATCGACCCAAACGATCCGATGGCCGCCACCGCGCGCAACCTGCAGGACTACCAGAACCAGTTGCAGGGACTGCTGGACTCGCTGACCCGCAGCGCGGCCGCGGTGAGCGGCCAGCCTACCGAGCCGCTGGCATCGGGCGCCGCGTTGGGCTCGCAACTGCTGGGCGGCCAGGCCACCGGTTCCCACGCCGCCAGTGTCGCTGCCTCCCCCACCGCCGGCCTCTTCGGCGGTCAGCTCCTGGCCTCCTCCACCCCACGCGTCGCCGCCTCGATGCTCGGCCACCGCAGCCTGACCCTGCCCAAGGGCACGGCCTTCACCTGTGCGCTGAAGACCCGCGTCATCAGCGCCACCTCGGGCTTGGTCGGCTGCCAGGTGCAGCGAAACGTCTTCGGCGACGACGGCCGCGTGCTGCTGGTCGAGCGCGGCTCGCACCTCGACGGCGAGTACCGCATCGCCTCGGTCCGGCCCGGCATGGTGCGCATACCGGTGCTGTGGACGCGGATCCGCACGCCGCATGGCGTGACCGTCGACATCGATTCGCCCGCCACCGGCCCGCTCGGCGAATCGGGCATCGACGGCCATGTCGACAAGCGCTGGGGCGAACGCATCGGTGCAGCCATGCTGCTGTCGCTGATCGACGACGCGGTGCGGCTGGTCATCCAGAACCAGGCCACGGACACCAAGGCCGACACCATCGTGCTGCCCTCGACCACTGCCAACACCAGCAAG
>NZ_MWLO01000135.1:0-11726 GCF_002198735.1 Ideonella sp. A 288 | reverse complement strand
TCGAGTTCCTGCGCCCGCTGCGCGAGCAGCTCGACGCGCCGGGCGTGCTCGAAGTCTGCGTCAACCGTCCCGGCGAACTGCTGGTCGAGACCGTGCTCGGCTGGCAAACCGTCGCCGCGCCTGAGATGACGCAAGAGCGCTGCCTGTCGCTGGCCACCGCAGTGGCCACCTTCTGCGACCAGCAGATCAACCAGGAACGGCCGTTGTTGTCAGCGACGCTCCCCAGCGGCGAGCGCATTCAGTTCGTGATCCCGCCGGCCGTGCCGCGCGGCACCGTGTCGATCACGGTGCGCAAGCCGTCGGAGCTGATCAAGCGCCTGGACGACTTCGAGCGCGAGGGCCTGTTCGAGCGGCTGGACCCGGCACGGGCCACCGTCGGCCGCGCCTCGTCGAGCGACCTGCTGCCCTTCGAGCAGCAATTGGTCGATCTGCGCGATGCCGGCCGCTACGCCGAGTTCCTGCGCCTGGCCGTGCGCCGGCACCAGACCATCGTCGTCAGCGGCAAGACCGGGTCGGGCAAGACGACCTTCATGAAGGGCCTGGTCGAGGAGGTGCCGCGGCACGAGCGCCTGATCACGATCCAGGACACCGCCGAGCTGACGCTGCCGAACCACCCGAACGTCGTTCACCTGTACTACAGCAAGGACGCGCAGGGCACGGCGCGCGTCACCGCCAAGTCGCTGCTCGAAGCTTGCCTGCGCATGAAACCCGACCGCATCTTCCTGGCCGAGGTGCGCGGCGACGAGTGCTTCTACTTCGTGCGGCTGGCCGCCTCGGGCCACCCGGGCAGCATCACCAGCGTGCACGCCGGCAGCTGCGCGCTGGCCTTCGAGCAGATGTCGCTGATGATCCGCGAGAGCGGCGCCGGCGGCGGATTGCTGATGCACGAGATCAAGTGGCTGCTCGGTGTCGTCGTCGACGTGGTCGTGCAGTTCGACCGCGACGAGCGCGGGCGCTTCATCTCTGACGTGTTCTACGAACCGCGCAGGCAGCGCCTGGGGCGCTGGGACGACGCGATGGCGGCGGCGTCATGAGCAGCCTCACTGCCCTGCCAATGTCCGCGTGGCCGACCGGGCGCAAGGTGGCCGCGGGGCTGTTTGCCGTCGTCGGCTTCTTGGTGCTGGCCGGCCTCGCGCTGTACCTGTCGGCAGTGCTGTTCCTGGTGATGAACAAGGCAGACCCGCGCCAGGCCCGCTTCGCCAGCATCGCGCACTACTGGCAGCTGTACGCCGACGATGCCCGGCTGCGCAAGAAGCTGCTGGTATCGATGGCGGTGTCGGGGCTGGGGCTGCTGGTGGTGCTGCCGATGGCGCTGATGGCTGCGGCCCGTCCGCGGCGGCCACTGCATGGCGATGCGCGCTTCGCGACTTCGGCCGAAGTCGCGCGCGCCGGCCTGACGAGCCAGTCGAGCCAGCCCAGAATCCTGATCGGTCGACACCGCGGCAAGTTCCTGGCTCTGCCAGGCCAGCTCTCGGTGATGCTGTCGGCGCCCACCCGCAGCGGCAAGGGCGTCGGCGTCGTGATCCCGAACCTGCTGAACTGGCCCGACTCGGTGGTGGTGCTGGACATCAAGGGCGAGAACTTCGACGTCACCGCCGGCTACCGCGCCGAGCACGGCCAGGCGGTCTACGCCTTCTCGCCCTTCGACGACGACGCCCGCAGCCACCGCTGGAACCCGCTGAGCGCCGTGCGGCCCAGCCCGCTGCACCGCGTCGGCGACCTGCTGACCATCGGGCAGGTGTTCTTCCCCAGCGACGGCATGGGCAGCTCGTCGGAGGCCTTCTTCAACGACCAGGCGCGCAACCTGTTCCTGGGCCTCGGACTGCTGCTGCTGGAGACCCCGGCGCTGCCGCGCACGATCGGCGAGATGCTGCGGCAGTCGTCAGGCAAGGGCCGGTCCCTGAAGGACCACCTGGGCGGGTTGATCGCGCAGCGGCGCGATGCGGCCTCGATCGCCAGCCCGGCGCTGTCTGACGAGTGTGTGGACGCGCTGCAGCGGCTGCTGGCGAACTCCGAGAACACGCTGTCGAGCGTGGTGGCCACCTTCAATGCGCCGCTGACGATCTTTGCGGATGCGGTGGTGGATGCGGCGACCAGCGCCAACGACTTCCGGCTCGAGGATCTGCGGCGGCGGCGGATGTCGGTCTACGTGCGCATCCCGCCGAACCGGCTGGCCAGCGCCCGGCCATTGCTGAACCTGTTCTTCTCGCAGCTGGTCAGCCTGAACACGCAGCACCTGCCGGCGCAGGATTCGACGCTGAAGCTGCAGTGCCTGCTGGTCAACGACGAGTTCGCGGCGATGGGGCGCGTGGGCATCGTCACCTCGGCCGCGGCCTTCCTGGCCGGCTACAACCTGCGGCTGTTGACGGTGGTGCAGGCGATGTCGCAGCTGGACGCGGTGTACGGCGATAAGGAGGCGCGGACGTTTGCGACGAACCACGGGCTTCAGATCCTGTATGCGCCGCGGGAGCAGCGCGACGCCGACGAGTACAGCGCGATGCTGGGCCATTTCACCGAGCGGGCCACGTCGCGGGGGCGCAGCCGCTCGTACAGCGGTCACGGCCACAGCACGGTCAGCCGCAACGACAGCGACCAGCGCCGGGCCCTGCTACTGCCGCAGGAGTTCAAGGAACTGGGCAGCGAGCGCCTGGTGGTGATCTTCGAGAACTGCAAGCCGATCCTTGGCGAGAAGATCCGGTACCACCGCGAGCGGGTCTTCATCGAGCGGCTGCGCAAGGCACCTGTGGTGCCGCGGATGGACATGGATCTGCATCTGGCGCGGGTTCAACAACGCTGGCGCTATGCCGACGATGACCTCGCGTCGGGCGAGAGCCTGGACGCCGACCGATTGGCCTACGACCTGGCCAAGTGGTGCGATCTGCCGGACAGACCGATCGACGAGGTGGCCGAGGGCATGCTCGACTTCCTGGGCGGCGGCCGGCCGGGCCACCTCGGTGTCGGAGGCTCGATCGAGCCCGTTGAAGACGACGACGGCGTGCTGATGGTCGACGTCTCGGCNAGTGTCGGAGGCTCGATCGAGCCCGTTGAAGACGACGACGGCGTGCTGATGGTCGACGTCTCGGCTCAGGCAACGACCTTGGCACAACCCCTCTGAACTCGCGTGGAGGTTGCAATGCGCTCCGTCACACCCTTGATCCCCTGGCTCCTGATGCTGGGCTCCTGCGCGTCGCCACCCAAGCCGCCGACCGTCGACGAGTCGACGAAGCGGCCAGCCAACTCGGCGATGGCCATCGCGCTGCAGGTCTGCAAAACCGACCTGAAGAACACCCGGCTGCTGGCTACCGACTCCAGCCGCCTGGCAGAAACCACCGCGGCCACGCTGGCGAACCTGGGCGCGCGCCAGCAGATGCTGGCCGCTCTGCAGGGGCCGTCCGGTCGGCAGGTGCAGGCCAATAACGTCTTCACCGTCCGTTTCGATTTCGGCAGCACGCGCGTTGTCATCCCCACCGAAGTGACCTCGGCCCTGGTCGAGGACGCCAAGGCCGCGCCCCTGGTCCTGCTGCGCGGCCGGACCGATGGCGCCACCGACTCCCTCGCCGAAAGCCGCATCGCCCGCCAGCGCGCCGACGCAGTGCGCGACGTCTTGGTCGGTGCTGGCGTCGATCCGGCGCGCATCCGCGCGACCTACCAGCCCGTCGGCGACCACGCCGCCGACAACTCGAGCCCGGCCGGACGGGGCCTGAACCGCCGCGTCGAGATCGAGCTGTACCGGGCGCTGCCGGTTGCCGTAGGCGCGTCGGCCATCGCGGCGCCCTGAGCGGATGCCCTTCCCTGCCCCAACCCTCGCGAGGACACCATGGATGCAGACCACCCTTCCACCGATCGAACCGCGCCGGCCCCAGGCGGCACCGTCGAGCCTGCCAATCGCGCCGGCGTCGCCAAGGAGCGCTTCCAGACGCCGGTCGAGGTGCCCGGCGAACGCTACGAACTGCGCGATCCGTTTGCGGATGTCACCTACCGAGCGAACACGCTGGCCGATATGGTGGCCAAGGCCGAGCAACTCGGCAGCAGCCGGTTCGTGGCGCTGGACCAGGAAGGCCGGCGGACCCCCGTGCAGAAGGTCGATGGGACGTGGCAGCGCGGGCCGCAGCGCGCAGCAGCGCCCGAGCGTCCCCTGGATCTCGTGCCGGTCCGCGACGACATGCCCGAGGCAACCCGCGCGGCCAAGGCGCCGACCACGTCGAGGTCCCAGGCACCGGCCGAGGCCGCCCCGGACAAGACCGACGCCAAAGCCATCGCCAGGATCGACACCCAGGCCGAGCGCGCCGCCCAGGTGGCGCGGATCGAAGCCGCACTGAGGGACCGCTACCTCATCAAGCGGGCGCCGGTGACCCTGAGCGATGTGACCATCGGCCGCACCGAATACCGCTTCCGCGGCGACACCTCTCGCGTGGCCTTCACCGAATCGACCTTCCGGCTGGCCACCGACACCAACAGCCCGTCGGTGGCCCGGTCGATGGTCGACGTGGCCGAGGCGCGGAACTGGCGCGGGGTTCGGGTGTCGGGCAACGAGGACTTCCGGCGCATGGTCTGGCTCGAAGCCTCGGTCCGCGGCGTGAGGGCTCTCGGCTACGAGCCGAACCCGGCCGACCTGGAACTGCTGAAAAGGGAACGCGAGGCCCGGCTCGTCAACCGGATCGAGCCGGCCCGGGGCGATGGCCCCAGCGCTGCCGAAGGTCCGGTGGAGAAGGCCTCAGGCCGCGGCAGTGGAGGACGCAAGGCGGTGCTGGCCGCGATCGAGGCGGTACTGATCGCCAAGCGCGTGCCCGAGCCCAGGCGCGAGGCCATCCTGGCCGCGGCAACCGAGAAGTTCGCGCAGCGCATCCGCGATGGCAAGGCGCCCAGCGTCAAGGTCTGGGACGTGGCCGCGCCGACCCAGCGGACGGTCGAGCGGCCCGCCGGGGTGCCCACGCCCGAGGTGCAGCGCACGCGTGATCGGGCGGCGCCCGTTCGTTGAGGCAAGGCAGTGTTCCGCATTGAAAGCGGGCCGCTGAAGGAGATGCTCGATCGGATCAATGAGCGCGCCAACTATGGAGACACGGCAAGCGGCAGGTTCCTTGCCGATGAGTTTTCCAAGGAACCTTTCGGCTGGGACTCGAGGCCATCCGCCTTCTAGTCCTTTCGCTGTTGCGCGCCGGCAAGGTAGAGGCGACCAGTAAAGGCCAGACGATCGACTCGCTAGCCAGCGTCGACGCTCGCGAAACCTTCAACAACAACAACCTCTTCCGGCAGGCATCGTTCCGACCTAAGAAGGGGATTGAGTTCGAAGAGCTAGTCAAGGCGTCCGAGGCCTTCCGCGACACCTTTGGCAAGGAGGTTCGGGAGCTGAATGCCGGTGCGATCGTCAATGAGCTGCGCCGCGAGGTCACACACCATGAAGACGCTGTGGCAACGTCCTTCGGGCAGTTGAACCAGCATCGATTGCCAGGCGTCGGAGTTCTCGACGTCGCACTCGGGCAGATGAAAGCCAGGGGAACATCAAGCCACTCAGGTCGTTGACTGAGCCCCTCCAGGTTGCGAAGGACAACGGCGCAAAGCGAGCGCTGATTCCGATCGAGAACAAACGCAACTTCCTGGACGTCAGCGCCGACATCATGGAACACGTGGATCCCATCTTTTTCGGCGATCCGAAGACAGCGGCGATGAAGGTCCTGGGGCTGGTCTGATTGGATGAATCGTTGTACGAGAGCCTGTCTGCAAATAGAGGAATACCATTATTGTGTTTCGTCAGTGGAGACATTATGCGCATCTCTTCATTCAATTTTCGAGGACTGCCCGACACGCCATAAGGCTTTAACCAGATGGGTCTTCCCGGTGACGGGTCCACCGACCAGCACGATGCTGTGCGCGTCGTCGGCGAAGGCGGTGTTGGCCAGGAAGGTGGCCTCGGCCTCTATGCCATGCCCGCGCAGCTTCTCGGCAAAAGTCTCTCGCCACCGGTGTAGGTCGGCCTTCCGTGGGTTCAAGCGCTTGCCGTGCTTGGACTCAGCCCGCACGCTGATGTGCACATGCGGATTGGCCTGGTGATCGTGCAGGACCATCACGTACTTGTGATCGGACAGTTCGGCTTGGGCGAACTCTCGCGCCGCACGCTGCACACTCAGCGGATTGGTGCCCTGTAGCATCGACAGCATGATGTTGAAAGCCTCGCGGCGGTGGCCGGGCTCGGCGTCGTCGGGGATCAAGGAGCCACCAAAGCGCCATTCATCAGCCAGATCGCTCAAGGTGTCCTTACCCCGCATCGTCTCGCCGCGCTGGTCCTCGATCTCCAGCCGGCCGTTCTTACTGATGTAGCGGAAGTGCGCAGCGATTGCCTTCATGCCACGCCCGCCGCCCGTCACCTTGACCATGACCTGGGGCGCACGCCGAACCACCGTCGCCTCGATGCGTTTGCGGATGGCAGCCGCTCGCATGCGTGCCGCGTCCCCGCCCATCTTGGGTTGCGGCTTCACCTTGACGACCCGGTTGCCTGGGTAGAACAGGCGGTCGCCCCAGGTGATCAAGATGCCGTCGATGTTGGGCGGTTGAGCCATGGCGATCTCCTTTCGTCATCGCGTGGAGTGAGCTGAGGACGCGGCGCTGCGGCTGCGGGGCTGCAGGTCGGCCAAGACGCGAGCAGCTAGTTCGAGGTGTCGCCGCACGTCGTCGGCCAGCGTGTCCAGCATCTCTCGGTAGGGCCTCGCCGGTTCGACGTTGGCCTGGCGCAGCAGCGCAGTCAGGCGATGGATGTTGCGGCTGAGGGTCGACAGCTCGGCGCTGGAAGCCATCAGAGTAGCGATGTACTCGGCACGGCTGGCACCGGCAGACAGCACGGGCACATTGGCGATGAGGCCGGCCAGGTAAGCGCCTCGCGACAGGCCCGCGGCGCTCGCCCCTGCGGCGAGTTGCCGAGCTTCCTCGGCCGACATACGGATCGACAGCTTGACGCTGGTCGCCTTTGAAGCTGCAGAGCTGGGCACGTCCACGCGCCCATCCTCGCCCTCGACTGCAAGCCCGATCTCGCGGGCCACCGCCCCACGTAACAGCACCGACACGCTGACTCGCTCCGCCTGCGCACGCGCGACCAGCGCGGCCTTCAAGCCGCGCATGTCGACCGTGACGAAGTCATGGGCAGTGGTGTTCATGAGCCGACGGATGGAGGGACGCGAAGCGCTTGTGAAACTGGCGGCAGGCCGCCTATCTCTGCACTCACCAATGCATTCAGTATTGGCTCGGATCGAGGCACCAGGGCCGATGATTCCGAGCCGAAAATCATCGCGGTGGCTGCGCGACGGTCATCCGGGTGGACCGTTAGCGGACTGAAGCCGGCCCTGATGCGGACTGGCACCGGGCTGAAGCGGGCCGCGTCGGGCTGCCTCCGGCCCAAACCCGGTCTGCACCCGGACCGCTACCGGACCGCGTATCGCGTTGAGCCGTCAGGCCGATGATTTTTCGACTGAAGTCATCGCCTTCTTCGACAGTCGGCGAGGCCACACTGACAGAATGGAGCGATCACGGGCTGAGCCAATGCAACTCAATCCCAAGCAGCCACCGGGCCACGCCAAACGCAAAGCATTGCGGTACGCGAACGAAGTCCATCGCCTGCGGGCCGAGGGACACACGCTGGAAGCCATTCGTCAGGCGCTGCTCGATGCAGGTGTCTCGGTCAGTGTCAGCACAGTCTGGCGCGAGGCAAATCGGCCCCCAAGCGATTGGGGGCTCGCGCCCGCGAAAGACGTACTCCCAACGCTGGACGAGTTGCCGCCATGCAGCCCGACGCCGGCGACGGCGGCAACGGCAACGACGCCGCAGCAGTTCGGCGCAAACAGCGATCTGCCGTCCGGCATCACCAGCGCCAGATCCGCCCCTGCAATCCCCGACGGCGTCCGCGATCGTTCGACCCTCGGCTTGCTGTCCAGGCTTGTCGAGGCCCTGCGTCGGCTCGGCCGTGCCGGGCAAGTCCCATGACCCTGGCACCAAAGCTCCCGCCAGGGCGGGCCAATCGCAAGGCGCTGCAGTTCACCGCGGACATCCATCGTCTGCGCAGCTCGGGCTACACCTTCTCGGCGATCCGCACAGCACTTCTGGAGGCCGGCGTCAGCGTGGGCCTCACCACCATCAAGCGCGAGGCGGCACGGCCAGGGCCCGGCGCCACGCACGAGCAGCGACAGAGCGTCACCCAGCAGCCGCCGTCGACGACCGTGCCGACAACCGCCCGCCCCGAGGTCCCGATGCCTTCTGCGCGGGTGCCCACGAGCCCCTCCGGCCGCGAGATCGCCGAGGCGTTCTTCGCCGCCCACCCGAGCAACCCACTGTTCCAGACGAAGGAGAATTCATGAAACTCGCCGTCATCAACTTCTCCGGCAACGTTGGCAAGTCGACCGTCGCTCGCCATCTGCTCGCCCCCCGCATTCCCGGCTGCCAGGTCGTTGCAGTCGAGAGCATCAATGCCGACGAGGACCAGTCCGTGACGATCCGTGGCCGACAGTTCGCGCAGCTGCAGGAGTTTCTGCAGAGCGTCGACAACGTCGTCATCGACATCGGCGCGAGCAACGTCGAAGAGTTGCTCAAGCTGATGCGCCGCTATCGCGACAGCCAGGAAGACTTCGACGGCTTCATCGTGCCCGCAGTGCCGGCCCGCAAGCAGCAGCAGGACACGGCCGCGACGCTGGCCGAGCTGGCTCGCATCGGAGTTCCGCCTGAACGGCTGCGGCTGGTGTTCAACCAGGTCGACGATGACAGTCCGATCGAGCGCGCCTTTGAGACGCTGCTGGCCTACTGCGCCACGTCCGGCGTGGTGCAGCCCTGCAAGTCGGCGTGCATCTCGTTCAACGAGGTGTATGCGTTGGTGCGCGGCACGGGCCAGTCTCTGGCCGAACTGGCGGCGGACCCCACCGACTACAAGGCCGAGATCGCCAAGACGGCCTCGCAGGCCGACAAGATCGCCCTGGCGCGCAAGCTGGCCACTCAGCGCCTGGCCCGCGGGGTCATCCCCGAGCTCGACGCGTGCTTCGATGCCCTGGACCTGCACCGCTGCCGTCGACGCGAGGGCAGCGAAGCGCCGCTGGCGGCCTCATGAGCGGGCCGAGCAACACCCGTGAGGCGCTGATAGCAGAGGCGATCGGCGACCTCGGCACCATGATGCGGGACATGGCCGCACTGGCGCCGCTGTTGGAGGATTCCCGCGAGGCGCTTTTGCAGGCGAAGGACGAGTTGCGCGAATCGCTGGCGGACTTCCAGAACCGCGTGCTGGCCATCAGCGACAACGCCAAGACGCAGACGGTCAAGTACATGGCGGTGAAGGCGGACGAGATGACGCGGCGGTCCATCGACCAGCAGGGCCGGGCGATGGCCGACGCGGCGCGCGTGGCGCTGGGGGCCGAAGTCGGCGCGATGCTGCAGTGCTGGCAAGCGACCTTGCAGGCGCTGATCGATCAGCAGCGGACGCGGCGGTGGGAGGCCTGGTTGACCCACGTCGCCGCTGCAGCCGTCGCCTCGGCGGCGACCTTGGGTTTGCTCACGTTCCTGGGGCACGGCTGACGTCGCGCGCAGGGCGGTCGCAGCCCGCGGATGCGGCGCACACGCCGTCGAGCGCGACATGCGGTGCAATCGGCCCGCCAGGCGGTCGCATCGTCAGTGGTAATCGTCTTCAAGCTGGTGGCGCACTGCGAGCACGGTGACGTTCGCGTCGTCCTCGATCTCGAACAGGGCCACGTAGCCTGACCTTCCGAAGGGAACGATCAGTTCCCTGAGGAAGGGGCTCTGGCTGGCCTTGCGGCAGGTGAACGGCGACGACGCGAGTGTCGCGATGCCGGACCGCAACGCGCCTATGGCCTGCTCCGGCAGCGTCAGGTCGCCGCCGTCGCGGGCCAGTTCGCGCTCGACGAGGAAGTCGAACAGCCGTTCGAGGTCCGCCTCGGCGTGCCTCGTCAGCCTGACCCTGAAGGTCACTTGCCGTTCTTCGCCAGGCGCACGCGCGCGGCGTCGACCTTGCGCTGCAGGCCGTCGAGCACCACGCCGGCATCGACGTAGTCGCCGGTCTGCCGCGCCTCGTCACGGGAGCGCAGACCACGGGCAATGAACTCCGCCTGCACCTGCCGGCGCTCGACGCTCGCGCGCACGGACGCCTCAACGAATTCGGAGAGCGTCTCGCCATCGGCCAGCACCGCCTCGACCTCGGCGCGGAAGTCGGGCTCGACGCGGACGGACGGGATGGTGGCGGTCTTCATCGGCACAGTGTATCGCAATTGCACCACACGGCGCCGTCCTGCGTGGTCGGCTGGCTCTCCGCGGGCCGGTAGAAGCCGGCCCGCGCGGATCTTCTCGGCGATATCGCATGCGAGGGCAAGGTCGTCAGTCTGCGCTGCTCGAAGAGGTCGTGCAGCGCAGGCGGCGATGTCGGGGCGGATGGTGTCGTGGCGCATTCGCGGCTCGTCGGGTTCCGGACGGGCGACCCGCCCAATGGTTAGGCCGGTCGGTGCCATTCGGCGCGATGACTTTGATCGCAAAGTCATTGCGCTCCGGTCAAGCCTTCAGCGTGCGCATCTCCTCGGCCAGCATCCACAGCGCGCGGTTCAGGCTGACGCTGCGGTCGATGCTGCCCACCGGGCGGGTGTGGACACGCCGGCCCAGCGCGCTGCGGCCGAGCTGGCCGCCACGAAGGGCGTTCTCCTGGACACGCTGGAACGTGGTCCACAGGCTGTGGCCCAGGTCCTCGGGCCGCCGGGCCTCGATCAGCTGCGCGGCGGTGACTGGCGCGGGACTGTGGCCGCCCTCGTCCTCGATGGCGCGTTCGCCGAAGCGCAGCGCCAGCGCCGCGGTCGCGAACGCGATCTCTTCGGGCGGCTGCAGTTGCAGCGCCTTCATCGCCTCGGTGTGCTCGTCCACCGCCTCGAACTCGTCGAGCACGCGGAAGGCGCCTTCGATCACTTCGTTCTGAACATCACCCCGGTGCGGGATGCGGAGGTCCTCCACCACCTCGCCCACCACCAGGCCGTTGCTGCAAACGAAGCGGAACATGCCCGCGAGCATTTGGTAGCTGCCGGCACCGTCGTGGCTGTTGATCAGGATGATCTCGTTGACCTCGGGCCGGGTCTGCACCTGGCCGCTGGTGTCACGGTGGTGGCGCATGCGGATCATGTGCTTGGTGAACGCTGCCTTGCCCTCCACGCGGCTGGCGCCCTGGGCGACCATGAACGGCTCGAAACCTTCACGGCGCAGGCCGCGCAAGACGTCGATGGTCGGGATGTAGGTGTAGCGCTCGGAGCGGCTGGCGTGCTTGCCCTCGGCAAAGATCGACGGCGCGGCGTGGCGCATCTGGTCTTCGCGAAGAGGCTGGTCGCTGCGCAGCACGCGGGTGCTGGGCGCGAAGCGGGTGGCCAGGGTCGGGGTCGTGTGGTTCGGGGTCGCGTACATGATGGGTTCCTTCGATCGTTGGGTGCGGTGCGAAGGGCGGGCGCCAGGCCGTGCCGGTGATGCCCGCCCTGCCCTGGTGTCAGGCCCCGGCGTGCGCCGGCTGGCGGCCGTTGCGGGCCCGGGGGCTGCGGCTCGTGGTGCCGGCGGGCGCGGCGTTTGGGGGCGCGTGGCCGGCGGCGCCGTCGTCCGGGCCGGTGCCACGGGCGCGGCGGGCTTCGGAGTCGGCCCGGCTGTCGAGGTAGTCGATTTCCTCGGCGGTGAAGGCCATGCCGTAGACGGTCTCGCCGTCCTTCTCGAAGTTGTTGTTGCGC
>NZ_MWLO01000134.1 GCF_002198735.1 Ideonella sp. A 288 | reverse complement strand
CCGCGACCACCCCCACCACCGCCATTGCCCTGGAACTTGCGCACGAAGGCATCGGCACCGATGTAGCCGAGCGAGGTCTTCATCGGGTCGGGCTGGCCGCCCTGCCCGCCGCCCTGGCCACCGCGCTTGCCATGGGCATCGCCGAAGCCGCGGGGCTTCTGCACGAAGCGCTTGTCGTAGGTCTGCTCGAGCGGGTTCGGGATCGGGCCGTCCTCGGAGTACTCGCGGCGCGGCTGCCGCGCCTCGCGGATCGCCCGCTTGTCGAAGGTCTGCTGCAGCGGATTCGGGATCGGACCGATGTCATCCATCGGATCACGGCGGGGCGGCGGCGCGTCCGAGCGGTCGACCGCACGGTCGGCCACGCGCTCGACCACTCGGTCACCGCCACGATCGGCACCGCGTTCGGGCCGGTCGGGGCGGTCCGGCCGATCGGGTCGGTCGCCACGACCGCGGCGGCGGTTGCGGCGCGCCTTGCCACCGGCTTCTTCGGCCGGCGGACCCTGGCGCTGCGGCTGGGCGTCGCGCGGGCCGGCGGCGAGGCGGCGCACCTCGCGCACCTCGTGCTCGCTCAGGTCGACCCAGACCCCGCGCTTGAGTCCGCGCGGCAACACGACACAGCCATAGCGGATGCGGATCAGGCGGCTCACGCCCAACCCGACGCGGTCGAACAACTTCCGCACCTCGCGGTTGCGGCCCTCGGTGATGACCACGCGGTACCAGCGGTTGGCGCCTTCGCCGCCGCCGTCCTCGATGGACTTGAACGCCGCGCGCTGACCTTCGACCTCGACGCCCTCGAGCAGCTTGGCGCGCTGCTCGGCATCGAGCGAGCCGAGCACGCGCACGGCGTACTCGCGCTCGACGCCGAAGCGCGGGTGCATCAGCTGGTTGGCCAGGTCACCGGAATTGGTGAACAGCAGCAGGCCTTCGGTGTTGATGTCGAGCCGCCCCACCGATTGCCACTTGCCGTGCGGCAGGCGCGGCAGCCGACGGAACACCGTGGGGCGGTTCTGTGGGTCGTCGTGCGTGACCACCTCGCCCACCGGCTTGTGGTACGCCAGCACGCGGGCCAGCGGCGGCGCAATGCGCAGCTTGACCAGGCGGCCGGACACCTTGACCTGGTCGCCGTAGGAGATGCGCTGGCCGACATGCGCCGGCTGGTCGTTGACGGTGACCTGCCCGTCCTCGATCAGTTGCTCCATGTCGCGGCGCGAGCCGATGCCCGACTGGGCCAGCAGCTTGTGCAGCTTGGGCGCATCGGGCTCGGCGGCCAGCACGCGGCGCTCGGGCAGTGCCTCGGGCTCCTCGACGGGCTCGGACTCGGGCAGCGCGTCGTAGTCGCCGGACAGCACGGCCGCGAAGGTTTCGCCGGCATCGACGGGCACCACGGGCTCAGGGTCTCGGCGCGGCGGTGCATCGGCGCGCTCACCGGAGCCTGCGGGCATGCCGTCAGCGGCACCCTCGCCACCCGCGGCAGCCACGGTCTCGCCGTCGCCGCGACGGCCGCGGCGGCGGTTGCGCGGGCGGCGCGGTGCATCGCCCTCGGCACCTTCCGGCGGCGCGGATGCTCGATCGCCGGCGTCTTCGGCAGGCCTCTCGGCGCTCTCCGCCACGGGAACGACCGCCTCGGTGGCCACTGTCTCGATCAGCGGTTCCACACGAGCGTCCGCGGGCATGGCCACGGGCTCTGCGACGGGCGCGATCGGCAGTTCGACCGCCACGGCGGCCTCTGCCGCAGCGGCAGGCACCGCCACCTTGCGCGTGCGGCGCGGCTTGGGTGCCACCGCGGCCTCGGCGGCGGGCGGCACGTCGGCGGCCATCTCTGTGGCGGCGACTGTCACTTCGGGTGCCTCGGCGGCCACCACCGCAGCCGCCTTTCGACGCCTCGGCTTGGGCGCCGGGGCGACGCCAGACTCTGGATTCAGTTCAGGCTCGGGCGTGTCTTGGTCGTGCGGGTTCATGCTGGCGCGTCGGGTGATGATTCGAGGGTCTCGGAGGGCGATGCGGCAAGCGATGCCGCGGCGGTGTCGTCGGACAGGCGTTCGGCAACGTCGCCGGGCGCAGGGGGAACGGGTGCTTCGATGGGTTCGGCGGCAGCTTCAGCCGGAAGCGCGACGTCGTCGTCGGCATCGGTGGGCAGGGGCAGCGCGACCTGGGTGTCGTCGGCCGCTGCCAGCAGCGAGGGCTGGGCGAAGTCCATCGCCTCGGCCGACGGCGTGCCGTCGAGGGGCGGCAACTGGTCCAAGCTGGCCAGGCCGAGGTCGTCGAGGAACTGCCGCGTGGTGGCATACAGCGCCGGGCGGCCGGGCGACTCGCGGTAGCCGATGGCATCGATCCAGCCGCGGTCTTCGAGTTGCTTGACGATCTGGGTGCTGACGGTGACGCCCCGGATGTCTTCGATGTCGCCCCGCGTCACGGGCTGGCGATAGGCAATGATGGCCAGCGTTTCCATCGTGGCGCGCGAGTACCGCGGCGGCCGCTCGGGGTGCAGGCGGTCGAGGTGTTTGCGCATCTCGGGCCGGCTCTGGAAGCGCCAGCCGCTGGCCAGCGCGACGAGTTCAACGCCGCGGCCGTCCCAGTCGCGGCACAGTTCGTCCAGCAGGCTGCGGATCGTGTCCAGGCCAACCTGATCGTCGAACAGGGTCCGCAGGTCGCGCAGGGGCAGCGGTTGCTGTGCGCAGATCAAGGCGGTCTCGAGGACGCGTTTGGCATCCGAAGTGTTCATGAACCTCTGTTCAACAGGCCCTCGTGGGGGCCAAAGGCGGGTTGGGCCTCGGGAGGGGCAGCCGATTCCGGCCGCTGGGATCCGTCAGGTGTCGAGCCGGGCATCAGGCCGGCAGCCATCGCAGCGCGGTCAGCACCTCGAAGTGCGGGACGGCGCGTCGGGCTGCGGGACCCGCCAGGAGGTGTTCGTCACCCCCGGCGCCACGCAGCGTCGCGGCTATTCACGCCGATTGTAGCCCCATGCCGGCTGGAAAGCCCTCGGCATCGATGGGCCAGGCCTGGAGCAGGTCAGCCGGCAGCGGCGAATGGAAGACCATGGGCCGCCCGTCCACCGGGTGCTCGAAGGCCAGCTCGGTCGCATGCAGGGCCTGTCGCAGCAGGCCGCGCAGGGGCCGGCCACCGTACAGCGCATCGGCCACCAGGGGGAAGCCGCGGTGCGCCAGGTGCACCCGGATCTGATGGGTGCGGCCCGTGTGCAGCCGGCACCGAAGCGCCGTCACGCCGTCGGTGGCCAGCAGCCGGGCGACATCGGTGCGCGCGGGCTTGCCCGAGGCCACCACGGCCATGCGCAAGCGCGAGCCGGGGTCCCGACCGATCGGCGCATCGATCGAGGCCTCAGCCCACTTCACCTCGCCCACCACCAGGGCGAGGTAGATGCGGCGCACCTCGCGGTCGGCGATGCGGCGCACCAGGCCCGTCATGGCCGGCAGCGTCTTGGCCACGACCATCAGGCCGGTGGTGTCCTTGTCCAGGCGGTGCACGATGCCGGCCCGCGGCAGCATGCGGGCGCCGGCATGGTGGGCCAGCAGGCCGTTGAGCAGCGTGCCCGACCAGTGCCCGGCGGCCGGGTGCACCACCAGCCCAGCGGGCTTGTCCACCACCAGCAGATGCTCGTCCTCGTAGACCAGGTTCAGCGCCATGGCCTCGGGCCGGAAGGCCAGGCTCTGTGCCGTGGGCACCAGTTCCAGGTCGATGCGCTGGCCGACCTTCAGCTTGCGCGACGCCGCGGTCTGCACCACGCCGTCGACCTGCGCGTGGCCGCGCTCGACCAGGCCCTGCAGGTGGCTGCGCGAGAACTCCGGCGCCATGATCACCAGGCGATGGTCCAGGCGCTGGCCGTGGCCATCGGGGGGCACCACCGCGTGGCGCCACTCGTGGGCGGCGTCGTCGGGGTCGTCCGCGTCGGCGGCCGTGGGGTCGAGCACAGCGGTGGCAGGGGGGCACATTAGAATCGGCCGATCCGAAAAGTTGCGAGGAACGACGCTGGCGCCTGCGCCTGCGTTCGAGATCGATGAGCCCATTTCAGCATGTTCGCCCCTGGGCCCTGGTAGCCAGCGCGATGATCGCAGGCCTGGTCGGCTGCAGTTCGACGCCGAAGGTCGACGACGACAGTGCCGAGAAATTGTATGCAGAGGCCCGCGACGACCTGAACGCCGGCAGCTACGACAAGGCCATCAAGGCCCTCGAGCGCGTCGAGGGCCGTGGCGCGGGCACGCTGCTCGCGCAGCAGGCCATGCTCGACCTGGCCTATGCGCAATGGCGCACCAGCGAGCGGGTGCAAGCCATCTCAACACTCGATCGCTTCATCAAGCTCTACCCGTCGAGTCCGGCGATGGACTATGCGCTGTACCTCAAGGGCGCGGTCAACTTCAACGACAACCTGGGCATGCTCAGTGCCGTCTCGCGGCAGGACTTGTCCGAGCGCGACCAGCAGGCCTCCCGCGACGCTTTCCAGGCCTTCAAGCAACTCGTCGAGCAGTACCCTGATTCGAAGTACAGCGCCGATGCGCGGCTGCGCATGGACTACATCGTCAACTCGCTGGCCGAGTACGAGGTGCATGTGGCGCGCTACTACTACCGGCGCGGCGCGTTCCTGGCCGCCGCCAACCGCGCCCAGCAGGCGGTGCGCGACTACCAGCAGGCGCCCGCCACCGAAGAGGCGCTGTACATCCTGGCCGTCAGCTACGACCGGCTGGGCCTGACACAGTTGCGCGACGACGCCGACCGCGTGCTGAAGGGCAACTTCCCGTCCAGCCGCTACCTGCGCGATGGGGTGCGGGTGCCCGAGCGGGCCTGGTGGCAGTTCTGGTGAGGGGCTGAGCGCCCAGGGCGGCGCACGCCTCGGCGTCTGCCCCGCAGGCGCACCCGGTGCGCGGCGATCGGCGTGTCGAATTCAGTGCGCCGCCGCGAGTTCGTCCAGCCAGGCCATCGCATCGTCCTCGGTGTCGAGCGCGCCCATCGCGGGCAGCGCCTGGCGAAGCCGGCGCCCATAGGCCATCTGCCGCAGGCGCGGATCGGCGATCACCAGCAGGCCGCGATCGGTCTCGCTGCGGATCAATCGGCCGGCCCCCTGCTTCAGCGAGATGGCCGCCTCGGCCAGGAAATAGTCGTTGAAGGCATCGCGCCCGGTGCGCTCGAGCTCGCGCGTGCGCGCCTGCACCAGCGGATCGCTCGGCGGCGGGAAGGGCAGCTTGTCAATGATCACGCACTGCAGCGCCGCGCCGGGGATGTCGATGCCTTCCCAGAAGCTCTGCGAGCCCACCAGCACGCTGCCCGGCGTGTCGAGAAATCGTTGCAGCAGGCTGCGCTTGGGGTGGGTGCCCTGCACGAGCACCTGCAAGACTGCGCCCTGCGCAGCCGCCTCGGCCTGCAGAGCCTCGGCGATCAGCGGCAGCACGCGCAACGTGGTCGTCAGCACGAACGTGCGGCCGCCCAGTCGCCCGGCCAGACGGGCCGCCAGCGCACCCACGGCCGCGGGGTGGCCCGCTTCGTTGGGCTTGGGAAAGCGCGGCGGCACCCAGGTGCGCGCATGCGCCGCATAGTCGAACGGACTGCCCACGCGCAGCTTGGCGGCGTCCTCCAGCGCGGCGGACTCGCAAAACCACTGCAGGTCGTCGTCGGTGCCCAGCGTGGCCGAGGTGAAGATCCAGGCCCGCGAGGCCAGTGCACGCTGCTCGACGAACAGGTCGCGGATGTCCAGTGGCGATTCGATCAGCCGCGCGTCGCGCGGGCCGAGGTCGATCCAGCGCACACGTTGCGCCGGGGTGTCCTCCGCAAAGGCCTCGGCGAGCTTGAGCAGCGCCTGGGCGCGTTCGCGCAGTCGACCGAAGTCGGGGGCGACGGCCTCGACCACGGCCAGGCCCTCGCCCACGGCCGCCGCGGCCTTCACCACCTGCTGCAGGGCCGGCATCAGCTCGCCGCTGGCGGCGCGCTCGTCCCAGCGCAGGCGGATCACGCCGCGCGGTTCGCGCAGCGGGCCGGCGCAGGCCAGGCGCAGCTGGCGTGCGGCCTGGTCGAGCGCCCCGGCCAGGTCCTGCCAGGGACCGAGTCCGCGGGCCAGGCTGAGGCCCGCCGCCAGCAGATCCCTGGCCAGATCGATCAGCTGCGCCGCAGCCAATGTCGAGGCGACGAACTGCAAGCCGGTCTCGACGAGCTGGTGGGCCTCGTCGAACACCACCACGTCGGCGCTGGGCAGCAACTCGGCCACACCGCTGTCGCGCAGGCTCAGGTCGGCAAAGAAGAGGTGGTGGTTCACCACCACCAGGTCGGCAGCCATGGCCTCGCGACGCGCATGCACGACGTGGCACTCGCGGAACTTCGGGCATTCGCTGCCCAGGCAGTTGTCGCGCGTGGACGTGACCAGCGGGATCACCGGCGAACGGTCGTCCAGGCCCTCGATCTCGGCCAGGTCGCCGTTGGTGGTGCCCACCGCCCAGGACTCCACCCGCGCCAGCGCGCGCACCGCGAAACGATCGGGCAGCGTGGCCGTCTCGCGGGCGGTGGCCAGCCGGTGCAGGCACAGGTAGCTGGATCGGCCCTTGAGCAGCGCGATGCGCACGGGCAGCTTCAGCGCATCGCGCAGCCGCGGCAGGTCGCGCATGAAGAGCTGGTCCTGCAGGCTCTTGGTGGCCGTGCTGACGATGGCGCGGCGCTGCGACAGCAACACGGGCACCAGGTAGGCGAAGGTCTTGCCGACGCCGGTGCCGGCCTCGGCCACCAGGGTGTGGCGATGCTCGATCGCCAGCGCCACGGCCTGTGCCAGCTGCTGCTGCACCTCGCGCTCGACGAACCCTGCATCGTTCTCGGCCAGTGCGCCGGCCGGGCCGAGCGCTTGCCGGGTGGCCTGCGCCAGCGCGCTCTGGTCCGCAGGCATCAGGCGGGTTCGGGGGGATCGAGCTCGGCAGCCAGGCGGGCGATCTGGTCGCGCAGCATCAGCCGCCGCTTCTTCAGGCGGCGCAGCGCCAGTTCGTCGATGGGGGAGACCTCGACCGCGCGGTCGATGAGATTGTCGAGATCGGCATGCTCGATGCGCAATTCGATCAACTGACGGTCGGGCGACCGCAAATTCGGCACATCTGGATCGGCAGGTTGCATGGCGGCTTGAGTTTATAGTCAGGCGCAATGAGCGCGCTCCCTACTTCGCCCTACCGGCTGGTTGCCACGACGGCGCTGCACCGCGGTGACCGCACCTACCAGCAAGACCAGGTCGACATCATCGCCCACAGCCGCGTACAGGGTTGCCTGCTGGCCGTGCTGGCCGACGGGATGGGCGGCAAGAGCGGCGGCCGAAAGGCCTCTGACCAGGTCATCCTCACCGCTCACCAGCTGTTCGACCGCTACCTCCCGGCCAAGGACGACCCCGCCGAGGCGCTACGGCAACTGGTGAACGAATCGCACCTGATGATCAAGCTCACGGCCATCACCGCCGAAGAAGAGCCACACAGCACGATCGCCGCGTTCCTGTTGAGCCCCAACCTGTCGTGCGACTTCGTGCACGCCGGCGACTCGCGGGTGTACCACTTTCGCGGCGCCGATATGGTGTCTCGCACGATGGACCATTCGTACGTGCAACGCCTGATCGACGAAGGCAAGATCAGCGAAGAGCAGGCCAACACCCACCCGCAAGCCAACCTGCTGACCGGCTGCCTGGGCACGCAGGCCGACCCGCCGTTGACGCTGGGGCGCATCGACCGCCTGTTGCCCGGCGACACCCTGCTGTGCTGCAGCGACGGCCTGTGGCACTACTTCAGCCCGCGCGAACTGGGCGCCACCGTGCAGGCTTTGCCCCCGCGCGAATCGAGCGAGTTGCTGGTCTCGAAAGCCCGGCAGCGGGCTCGAGGCGGCGGCGACAACCTGTCGCTGGCCATGTTGCGGGTCGAACCCCTCGGTTGAAGTGCACCGGCCGGCACCGCGCACTACAGCGTGCCGGTTCGGCGTGCCAGCTCAGCGAACCGGCCGGGCGGCCGACGCAGCAGCCGATGCAGACAGCGGCACGGGCACGATCGACGGCACGGGCAGCCCGGCCGCGGGTGGGCGGGTGCGGTCGCGGGCCGCATTGCGCTCGAGCACCTTGTCCCGATGCTGCTGGGCCTCGAGGCGCCGGCGCTCGGCCTGTTGGGCCCGCTCCGCGCGGGCGGCCTCGGGCTCCTTGAGGACCATCGACGACCGTTGCCGCTGAACCGCAGCCGATGCCGGCGGCGAGGCGGCGGCCGCCTCGCTCGCCCGGCTTGCCGCGCTGGCCCGCGCCGAGGGCTGCGATGCGGCCGACTTTGGCGCTCGCGGCGATGGGGGGTCGCTGGCCTGGCGGGCATCGGCGGCGGAGGTCTTCGATTCGATGGCCTGCAACCGCCGCGCGGCACGTTCCTTCCGACGGGCGTCGTCCAGCACCAGTTCCTCGTGGCGCAGGCGGTCGAGGGCCTCGCGCCGGTCGGTGCGCGCCCGGTCGAGGCAGGCGTTGCTGGCGAAGACGGCGGCACAGGCGGCCACGGCGGCCTGGTGCCGCGCTTCGACCTCGCGCCGCTCCTGCCGGATGCGCTCGGTCTGCACCGGATCCACCGGCTGCTGGGCCGCCACCGGATTCATCGACGCCGCGATGGCGCAGGCCGTCAGCGCCAGGATCGACGAGAGGTGTCGCATGGCGTTCAGGTGATGCCGGTGTCCACCTCGCGGCGGTCCTGCGCCAGGTACTCGGCCGACTGCATCTCCTGCAGCCGCGACACGGTGCGCGGGAACTCGTGGGCGAGCGGACCTTCGGTGTAGAGCTGATCGGCCGGCACCGCGGCCGAGACGATCAGCTTGACGCGGCGGTCGTACAGCACATCGACCAGCAGGGTGAAGCGACGCGCCTCGCTGGCCAGGCGCGGCGGCATCTGCGGCACGTTGGACAGCACGACGGTGTGGAACTGCTGGGCGATCTCGAGGTAGTCGTTCTGCGAGCGCGGGCCGCCACACAGCGTGCGGAAGTCGAACCACACCACGCCGCCGGCGCGCCGCACGGCACGCAGTTCGCGGTGCTCGATGTGCAGCACGGGGCTCTCGTCGCGGGCCTCGGCCAGTTCGGTGAAGGTGCGCTCGAGCTCGGCCTCGGCGGCTTCGCCCAGCGGCGAGTGGTACATCTGCACCTGCTCCATCGTGCGGGCGCGATAGTCGGTGCCGGCATCGACGTTGATGACCTCGAGCCGGCTCTTCAGCAGCTCGATGGCGGGCAGGATGCGGTCGCGGTGCAGGCCATTGGGGTACAGGCCGTCGGGGTGGAAGTTGGACGTGGTGACGATGGACACCCGGTTGGCGAACAGCGCGTCGAGCAGCCGGTGCAGGATCATCGCGTCGGTGACGTCGGCCACGTGGAATTCGTCGAAGCAGATCAGCCGAAAGCGCCGCGCGATGCGCCGGCCCAGTTCGTCGAGCGGGTTCTGCACGCCCTTGAGATCCTGCAGTTCGCGGTGCACCTCGCGCATGAACTCGTGGAAGTGCAGCCGGGTCTTGCGCGTCAGTGGCACGGCCTGGAAGAAGCAGTCCATCAGGAAGCTCTTGCCGCGGCCGACGCCGCCGAACATGTACACCCCGCGCGGGATCGGCGGGCGCACCAGCAGCTTGGTCACGGCATTGGCACGACGCGCCTTGTAGGCGGCCCATTCGTCCTGGCAGCGCTGCAGCGCCGCAACAGCGTTCAGCTGGGCCGGGTCGCTGTGGTAGCCGCGTTCGCCCAGGGTCTGGTGGTAGAGCTCGGTGACGGAGGTCATGCGCTCGCAGGGGTGGTCGGGACGCCGATGTGCCGGGTTCGGATGCGACGAGGGGCGGCCTGTGGTGCCGCCCCTCGTCATTGTCGCCGACCGAATCCGGCCGGCTGCGCCGCGGCTCAGAAGTTGAGCGTGCGCTTGTCGACGGCCAGGGCCGCTTCCTTGGTCGCCTCTGACAGCGACGGGTGGGCATGGCAGATGCGGGCGATGTCCTCGGCCGAGGCCTTGAACTCCATCGCCACCACCGCCTCGGCGATCAACTCGCTGGCAAACGGCCCGACGATGTGCACGCCCAGGATCTCGTCGGTCTTGGCATCGGCCAGGAACTTGACGAAGCCGGTGGTGTCGCCCAGAGCCCGCGCACGGCCGTTGGCCAGGAACGGGAACTGGCCGGCCTTGTAGGCGCGGCCCGAGGCCTTGAGCTGCTGCTCGGTCTGGCCCACCCAGGCGATCTCGGGCGAGGTGTAGATGACCCACGGGATCGTGTCGAAGTTGACGTGCCCGTGCTGGCCGGCGATGCGCTCGGCCACGGCCACGCCTTCTTCCTCGGCCTTGTGCGCGAGCATCGGGCCGCGCACCACGTCACCCACCGCCCAGACATTGGGCAGGTTGGTGCGGCACTCGCCGTCGACGACGATGGCGCCGCGCTCGTCGAGCTTCAGGCCCACCGCGTCGGGGTTCAGGCCCGTGGTGTTGGGCACGCGGCCGATCGAGACGATGAGGCGTTCCACGTCGAGCGTGACGGCCTCGCCCTTGGCGTTGGCATAGGCCACCGAGACGCCCTTCTTCGAAGTCTTGACCTCGGAGATCTTGACGCCGAACTCGAACTTCAGGCCCTGCTTGGTGAAGGCCTTCAGCGCCTCCTTGGCCACGCCCTCGTCGGCCGCGCCCAGGAAGCCCGGCAGGGCTTCGAGGATCGTGACCTCGGCACCCAGGCGGCGCCAGACCGAGCCCATCTCGAGGCCGATCACGCCCGAGCCCACGACGCCCAGCGTCTTGGGCACGGCACCGATGCGCAGCGCACCGTCGTTGGACAGGATACGGTCCTCGTCGAAGGCCGCGCCGGGCAACTGGCGCGCATTCGAGCCGGTGGCCACGATGACGTGCTTGCCGGTGATCGACTCCTCGGCGGCGCCGCTCACGGTCAGCTCGTAGCCGGCCTCGACGGCCTTCGCGAACGCGCCGCGGCCGTGGAAGAACGTGACCTTGTTCTTCTTCAGCAGGTACAGGATGCCGTCGTTGTTCTGCTTCACGACGGCGTTCTTGCGGCCGACCATCGTGGCCACGTCCATCTTCAGGTTCGACAGCGTGATGCCGTGGTCGCCGAAGTGGTGCGCGGCCTGCTCGTAGTGCTCGGACGACTGCAGCAGCGCCTTGGACGGAATGCAGCCGACGTTGGTGCAGGTGCCACCGGGGGCGGGGCCGCCCTTGTCGTTCTTCCACTCGTCGATGCAGGCGACGCTGAAGCCGAGTTGCGCGGCGCGGATGGCGGCGATGTAGCCGCCGGGTCCGCCGCCGATGACGATGACGTCGAATTGCTTGCTCATCGTCTTCTCGCTCAGATGTCGAACAACAGACGGGCCGGATCTTCCAGCGCGTCCTTCATCGTGACCAGGCCCAGCACGGCCTCGCGGCCGTCGATGATGCGGTGGTCGTACGACATCGCCAGGTAGTTCATCGGACGCACCACGACCTGGCCGTTCTCGACCACGGCGCGGTCCTTGGTGGCGTGCACGCCCAGGATGGCCGACTGCGGCGGGTTGATGATGGGCGTGGACAACATGCTGCCGAAGGTGCCGCCGTTGCTGATCGAGAACGTGCCGCCGGTCAGCTCTTCGATGCCGAGCTTGCCGTCCTTGGCCTTGTTGCCGAACTCGGCGATCTTCTTCTCGATGTCGGCAAAGCTCATCTGGTCGGCATTGCGGATCACCGGCACCACCAGGCCGCGCGGCGAACCGACCGCGATGCCGATGTCGAAGTAGCCGTGGTAGACGATGTCGTTGCCGTCGACGGACGCGTTGATCACGGGGTACTTCTTCAGGGCTGCGACCGCGGCCTTGACGAAGAAGCTCATGAAGCCGAGCTTGACACCGTGTTCCTTCTCGAACTTGTCCTGGAACTTCTTGCGCATCTCCATCACCGGGGCCATGTTGACCTCGTTGAAGGTGGTCAGGATGGCGTTGGTGGACTGCGACTGCACCAGTCGCTCGGCGATGCGGGCGCGCAGGCGCGACATCGGCACGCGCTGCTCGGGGCGGTCACCCAGGTTCATCGCGGGCGGTGCGGCCACGGCCGGCAGCGGCTTGGCCGCGGCAGGTGCCGGCGCGGCAGGCTTGGGTGCCGGTGCCGGGGCAGCGGCCCCAGCGGCCACGGCTCCGAGCACGTCGCCCTTGGTGACGCGGCCATCCTTGCCGGTGCCGGCGACGGAACCGCTGGCCAGGTTGTTGTCGGCCATCAGCTTGGCGGCGGCGGGCATGGCCACGCCGGCCTTGCTGCCACCGGTGGCGGCGGCAGCCGCGGGGGCCGCAGCCGGAGCGGCTGCGGCGGGTGCCGCGGCCGGGGCGGCGGCGGAGGCCTTGCCTTCGGGATCGATGCGCGCGATCACCTGGTCGCTGACCACGGTGCCGCCGTCGGCCACCACCAGTTCGGCCAGCACGCCGGCGGACGGCGCCGGCACTTCGAGCACGACCTTGTCGGTCTCGATCTCGATGAGGATCTCATCGATCGCCACGGCGTCGCCGGGCTTCTTCTTCCATTGCAGCAGGGTGGCTTCGGCCACCGACTCGGACAGCTGCGGAACCTTGACTTCTACGATTGCCATGATGTTTCTCGGTGCGTGTTCTGGATGCCGCGCGGGTGGGGCCGGCGCCTCGGCGCCGGCCGCTCACCCGCACCCCGGCCCGGCGCACTGCGCACGGGCCTGGAGGCGACTGGTCATTTGGACAGGACGAAACCCTTGAGCTTGGCGTAGGCCTGCTCGAGCAAGGCCTTCTGCTGCTCCTGGTGCAGGTGCGCATAGCCCACCGCCGGCGAGGCCGACGCGGGGCGGCCGGCGTAGCCGAGCTTCTGCCCTTCCTGCATGTTCTCGTGGATGTAGTGCTGCACGAAGAACCAGGCGCCCTGATTCTGCGGTTCGTCCTGGCACCAGACCACATCGGTCAGGTTGGGATAACGCTTGAGTTCAGCGGCGAACGCCTTGTGCGGGAACGGGTACAGCTGCTCCACGCGGATGACGGCCGTGTCGTAGGACTTCTTCTCTTCGCGCTTCTTGACGAGGTCGTAGTACACCTTGCCCGAGCAGGCGATGATGCGCTTGACCTTGTCGGCCACGATCTCGGGGTTCTGCTCGGTGATCACCGTGCGGAACTCGCCCTTGGTGAATTCGGTCAGCGGCGAGGTGGCGTCCTTGTTCCGCAGCAGCGACTTCGGCGTCATGATGATCAGCGGCTTGCGGAACATGCGCACCATCTGCCGGCGCAGCACATGGAAGATCTGGCTGGCCGAGGTCGGCTGCACGATCTGCATGTTGTTGTCCGCGGCCAGCTGCATGAATCGCTCGAGGCGAGCCGAGCTGTGCTCGGGGCCCTGGCCTTCATAGCCGTGCGGCAGCATCAGCGTGATGCCGTTGGCACGGCCCCACTTCACTTCACCCGAGGCGATGAACTGGTCGATCACGACCTGCGCACCATTGACGAAGTCGCCGAACTGGCCTTCCCAGATGGTCAGCGTGTTGGGCTCGGCGCTGGCGTAGCCGTACTCGAATCCCAGCACCGCCTCTTCGGACAGGATGGAGTCGATGACGACGAAGGGCGCCTGGTTGTCGGCGATGTGTTCCAGCGGCGTGTAGATGCCGGTGTCCCACTTCTCGCGGTTCTGGTCGTGCAGCACGGCATGGCGGTGCACGAAGGTGCCGCGGCCACAGTCTTCGCCGGACAGGCGCACTGCATAGCCGCTGGCCACCAGGGAGGCATAGGCCAGGTGCTCGCCCATGCCCCAGTCGACATTGATCTCGCCTCGGCCCATCGCGGCGCGGTCGGCGATGACCTTCTCGACCAGCGGGTGGGCCTTGAAGCTGGTGGGGATGGTGGTGACGCGCTCGGCCAGGCGCTTGATCTCGGACAGCGGCAGGGCCGTGTCGGCGGAGTCCGTCCACTTCTTGCCCAGGTACGGCGACCAGTCGACGGCGTACTTGCTCTTGAAGTTGGTGAGCACCGGGTCCATCGTGTGGCGGCCGGCGTCGAAGGCAGCGCGCAGTTCCTTGACCATCAGGTCGGGGCCGTCCTCGGGCAGCACGTTCTGCGCCACGAGCTTCTCGCCATACAGCCGGCGCGTGCCCGGGTGCTGGGCGATCTTCTTGTACATCAGCGGCTGGGTGAGCGCGGGGGTGTCCTGCTCGTTGTGGCCCAGCTTGCGGAAGCAGATGATGTCGACGACCACGTCCTTGTTGAACTGCTGGCGATAGTCGAGTGCGATCTGGGTGCACAGCACCACGGCTTCGGGGTCGTCGCCGTTCACGTGCAGCACCGGGGCCTCGATCATCTTGACGACGTCGGAGCAGTACAGCGTGGAGCGGCTGTCGCGCGGGTCGCTGGTGGTGAAGCCGATCTGGTTGTTGATCACCAGGTGCATGGTGCCGCCGGTGTAGTAGCCGCGCGTCTGCGCCAGCGCCAGCGTCTCCATCACGACACCCTGGCCGGCGAAGGCGGCGTCACCGTGCACCAGCACGGGCAGCACCTGCGCGCCGGTCTTGTCGCCGCGGCGTTCCATGCGCGCCTTGACCGAGCCCTCGACCACCGGGTTGACGATCTCGAGGTGCGAGGGGTTGAAGGCCAGGCTCAGGTGGAGCGGGCCGCCGGGGGTGGTGATGTCGCTCGAGAAGCCCTGGTGGTACTTGACGTCACCGGACGGCAGGTGCTCGGGCGCGGTGTGGTCGAACTCGGCAAACAGGTCCTTGGGCATCTTGCCCAAGGTGTTGACCAGCACGTTCAGGCGGCCGCGGTGGGCCATGCCGATGACCATCTCCTGCACGCCCTTGGCACCGGCGCGCTGCACCAGTTCGTCCATCGACGCGATGAAGCTCTCGCCGCCTTCGAGCGAGAAGCGCTTCTGGCCGACGTACTTCGTGTGCAGGTAGCGCTCGAGGCCTTCGGCCGCGGTGAGGCGGTCGAGGATGTGCTTCTTCTCGTCGATACTGAAGCTGGGCTTGCTGCGGATGGATTCGAGCCGCTCCTGCCACCAGCGCTTCTCGGTGGGGTCGGTGCAGTGCATGAACTCCGCACCGATCGAGCCGCAATAGGTTTCGCGCAGCGCCTGCAGGATCTCCCGCAGGCTCATGTTCTCGGCCTTGCTGAAGTAGGTGTTCGCGGCGCTGAACGTGATGTCCATGTCGGACTCGGTCAGGTCGTAGAACGCCGGTTCCAGTTCGGGGATCTTGGCGCGCTCGGTGCGCTTGAGCGGATCGAGGTCGGCCCACCGCGAACCGAGGAATCGGTAGGCTGCGATCAGCGACTGCACGTGCACCTGCTTGCGCGCCACCGCCAGGTCGGCGGAACTGGCCTTCAGGGCAAAGGCATTGGCCTTGGCACGCTGAGCGAACGATTCGACGACCGGCGCGTGGGCCACGTCGCGTGCTTCCGAGCCATCGGTGGCCGGAACGTTCTGCAGGTTGTCGAAGTAGGTGCGCCAGTTGTCGGGCACGCTGCCGGGGTTGTCGAGGTAGGCCTCGTAAAGCTCTTCGACATATGGGGCATTGCCCCCGAACAGGTACGAGTTGGACCTGTATTGCTGCATCATCGCTCGCTCACCTTTTACCCCGGTTTCCAGGGCTTCGATGGGTTGATCAACCTTCCGCGGCCCGGCTTCACCGGTTGGCGGATTGCGACCCGCCTTGCTCTTGTCTCGGACAGCAAGGGGACACGAAAGGAACGGTCTCTTCAGGCGCGGGACTTTATCACTCTTGCCCTGTTGCCCCGCCGGTGGATTACACACCGGCAACCCTTCTAATTTCCTGACAGCACGGCATCGGCGCGGCACAAACTGTGCGCTCGATGGACGCTCGAATCATCCACCTGCACCCCGCGGCGCCCCCCAAGCCGGCCGAGGGTGCGCCCTGCAACGGCTGCGGCGTCTGCTGCACCTGGGCGCCCTGCCCTGCCGGCGTGCTGCTCAGCCGCCGGCGCCACGGCGCCTGTGTCGCGCTGCGCTGGCACGACGCGGGGACGCACTACCGATGCGGGCTGGTGCAGGCACCCGCCGAGGTGCTGCCGTGGCTGCCTGCCTGGGCTGCAGACGCCCTGTCGCGGGGCGCACGACGATGGATCGCCGCAGGCACAGGCTGCGATTGCGACCTGGTGGCGCAGCACGGCGCACCCAGGGGCGCTGCGAAGGCTGACCCCGCTGCGGGGTAATCCTCTGCGCCCGCACGGGCGGATGCGGCTAGCATCCCCAGCCTTCGCCTTCCTCTAGGAGTCTCGTCGATGAAACCCAGGTTCATGTTGGCCAGCGCCGTGGTACTGGCCGGATTGGCCCTTTCGCCGGTGCATGCCACCACGCTGCGGTGGGCCGCACAGAACGACATCCTGACGCTCGACCCGCATTCACAGAACCACGCCACCACCAACGCCATCCTGCAGCACGCCTACGAGGGCCTGACCCGCTACAACGCCAAGTACGAGGTGGAGCCGGCGCTGGCCACCAAGTGGACGCAGATCAGCCCCACGCAGGTGCGCTTCGAACTGCGCAAGGGCGTCAAGTTCCACGACGGCTCGCCCTTCACGGCCGACGACGTGATCTTCTCGTTCGGCCGCATCAAGCAGCCGGCCGGCACGATGAGCATCTACGTGACCGGCATCACCGAGATCCGCAAGGTCGACGACCACACGGTCGACTTCATGCTGAGCGGGCCGAACCCGATCCTGCTGCGCAACATCGCCGACTTCTTCATCATGAGCAAGTCGTGGTCGGAGAAGAACAAGACGACCAACGTGCAGGACTACAAGGCCAAGGAAGAGAACTTCGCCTCGCGCAACGTCAACGGCACCGGCACCTACCGCATCACCGGCTGGACACCCGACCAGCGCGTCACGATGACGATCAACAAGGACGGCTGGGACAAGCCCGCCGGCAACGTCACCGAGGTGGTGTACACGCCGATCAAGGCCGATGCCACCCGCGTGGCCGCCCTGCTGTCGGGCGACGTCGACATGGTGACCGACCTGCCCACGCAGGACGTGGCGCGCCTGCGCGCCGACCCCAAGCTGGCCATCCTCGACGGCCACGAGGTGCGCACCATCTTCGTGGCACTCGACCACTTCAATCCGGAGCTCAAGTACTCCGACGTGAAGGGCAAGAACCCGTTCAAGGACAAGCGCGTGCGCGAGGCACTGAACATCGCCATCGACCGCGAGGCCATCAAGCGCGCCACCATGCGCGGGCTGTCCATGCCGGCGGCCATCATCGTGGCGCCCGGCGTCAATGGCCATTCACCCGACATCGACCAGCCGCTGAAGCCCGATCCCGAGAAGGCCAAGCGCCTGCTCGCCGAGGCCGGCTATCCGAACGGCTTCGAGTTCCAGCTGAACTGCCCCAACAACCGCTACGTCAACGACGAGGAGATCTGCCAGAACCTCGTGTCGATGTGGGCGCGCGTGGGCATCAAGACCAAGCTTGCGGCCGAGGGCATGGCCACCTTCATCCAGAAGGTGCAGAACTTCGACACCTCGGCCTACCTGCTGGGCTGGGGCGTGGCGACCTACGACGCGCAGTACTCGCTGCAGTCGCTGATCCGCACCCGCACCACCGGCGCCGACGGCAACTTCAACTTCGGCCGCATCAGCGATGCCAAGGTCGACCAGCTGGTCGACGCCATGAAGACCGAGACCGACGTAGCCAAGCGCAATGCGCTGATCCGCGAGGCCCTGGTGCGCACCCGCGACGAGCACCTGACGGTGCCGCTGCATCACCAGCTGCGCCCCTGGGCGATGAAGAAGAGCGTCGAGACGGTGCACCGCTCGGACGACCGCCCGTCGGCGCGGTTCACGTCGGTGAAGTGACCGCAGCCACGGCAATCCGCTGAGCCCGGCCGCTGTGCGGCCGGGGTGCCGGCGACACGGTGAGCGGGCCCTTCGGGGCCCGCGTTCGTTTCAGTACCGCCCGGCCGGTCCGACGGTCATCAGCGCCCCCTCGGGGGGCCGCGAGCGACGTGAGCGTGGGTGTTTCACGTCAGGCCGGTGCTACAGGCTGCTGCGCACCGTGCGCCCGGCCTGCATGAGCAGGCGGATGCCGGTGTCGGGCCGCGTCAGCATCGACAGCTCGGCCGTCGGGTCGCCGTCGACCACCAGCAGGTCGGCCCAGGCGCCCGGCACCAGTTCGCCGATCTGCCCTTGCTGGCGCATCAGGCGCGCCGCCTCGATGGTGGCCCCCTGCAGCGCCTGCACCGGCGTCATCGCCTGCAGGCGCAGGTCGAACTCGCCGTTCTGCCGGTGGTGCATGTGGCCGAGCAGGTCGGTGCCGAAGACCACCGGCACGCCCTCGGCCATCGCGATGCGCACCGACTCGATGCCGCGCGCGGCCACGCGGTCGAGCTTGTCGAGCATGGCGGCCGACCAGCCCAGCCGCTGCCCTTCGTCGGCCAATGCGGCGTAGGTGGACAGCGTGGGCACCAGGTAGGCGCCGTGGGCCTTCATGACGCGGGCCGTGGCCTCGTCGATCAGGTTGCCATGCTCGATCGAACGCACGCCACTCTGCACCGCGCGGGTGACAGCCCGCGGCGAGTAGGCGTGCGCCATCGCGTACAGGTTGGCGGACTCGGCCTCTTCGCAGGCGGCGCGCAGTTCGTCGAGCGAGAACTGCGTGCCCTCGAGCGGGTCGGTCGGGCTCGAGATGCCGCCGCCGGCCATGATCTTGATCTGGTTGGCACCGTTGCGAACCTGCTCGCGCACCGCGCGCCGCACCTCGCCCACGCCGTCGGCGATGGCGCCGATCAGGCCCAGCCCGGCACAGGAGCAGAACATCTCGCGCGTGCGCACACCCTTGGGCCGCATGTCGGCATGGCCGCCGGTCTGCGAGATCGGGAACCCGGCGATGAACAGGCGCGGGCCTTCGAACAGGCCGCGCTGCACGGCCTCCTGCAGGCCGAAATCAGCCCCCGCGGCGTCGCGCACCGTGGTGAAGCCGCGGTGCAGCATGTCGCGCAGGATGCGGCTGCTCTCGGCCACCACCAGCGACGGCGTCTGCAGCGCCAGCGACACCAGGTCGTGCGACGAGGCGATCACGTGCACATGGGCGTCGATGAGGCCCGGCAGCACCACCCGGCCCCCGGCGTCGATGCACTCGGCATCGCCGACCGTGACGGGTTCGGCCGTGACGGCCGCGATGCGATCGCCATCGATGACGATCGTCGACGCTGCGCCCACCACGCCCCGCGCACTGTCGAAGGGGCGGGCGTTGACGATCGCCCGCCGCCGCATCGGCGCACCCATGGCGTCAGCGGCCGGCGCAGACGCGCTGGCGGGCCTCGTCGTACTCGCGCTTCAGGCGCGCGATGAGCTGGCCCGCCGGCATCACCTGGTCGACGGCACCGATGCCCTGGCCGCAGCCCCAGATGTCCTTCCAGGCCTTCTTCGAGCCCTCGCCACCGCCGAAGCTCATCTTGCTGGCGTCGCTGACCGGCAGGTTGTCAGGGTCGAGCCCGGCCTTGACGATCGAGCCGCGCAGGTAGTTGCCATGCACGCCGGTGAACAGGTTGCTGTAGACGATGTCGTCGCTGCTCGAGGCCACGATCATCTGCTTGTAGTCATCGGCCGCGCGGGCCTCGTCGGTGGCGATGAAGGCCGAACCGATGTAGGCGAAATCAGCGCCCATGGCCTGGGCGGCCAGCACCGCGCCACCGGTGGCGATGCTGCCCGACAGCGCCAGCGGGCCGTCGAACCATTCGCGGATCTCCTGCACCAGCGCAAACGGGCTGCGCGTACCGGCATGGCCGCCCGCGCCCGAGGCCACGGCGATCAGGCCGTCGGCGCCCTTCTCGATGGCCTTGTGCGCGAAGGCGTTGGTGATGATGTCGTGCAGCACCACGCCGCCCCAGCTGTGCACCGCCTCGTTGATGTCGGTGCGCGCGCCCAGGCTGCTGATGACGATGGGCACCTTGTACTTGGCGCACACCTGCATGTCGTGCTCGAGCCGGTCGTTCGTCTTGTGCACGATCTGGTTGATCGCGAACGGCGCCGCCGGCTGCTCGGGGTGGTCGCGGTTCCAGGCCGCCAGCGTCTCGGTGATCTCGGCCAGCCACTCGTCCAGCTGCGAGGCCGGCCGTGCATTCAGCGACGGCATCGAGCCGACGACGCCGGCCTTGCACTGCTCGATCACGAGCTTGGGGTTGCTGATGATGAACAGCGGCGAACCGATGATCGGCAGCGGCAGCTTGGACAGCACGGCGGGCAGGGGCACAGGCAACTCCAGGGCGGTTGAACGGTGGCGGCCAGTGTGCGGCGGGTGCCGCCGCGGCCACTATCACGCGGGGGACAGGGACGGTCGGCCCGACGCTGCCGGTCAGAACGCGTCGAGCGGCATCGCGGTGACGCTGTCTGCGCCCACCACGATGCTGTCGCGCAGGCCGGGTGCCTTGCTCAGCACATGGTCGGCGTAGAAGCGCGCGGTGACGATCTTGGCGCGCATGAAGTCGGCGTCGTGCCCGGCCGCCAGCTGCTCCTCGGCCACGATCAGCGCCCGGGCCATCTGCCAGCCCGCCACCACGTTGCCCGCCAGCATCAGGTAGGGCACGCTGCCGGCATAGACGGCATTGGGGCTGGCGCGCGACTGGTCGCAGACGAAGTCGACCACGTCCAGCAGCGCCTGGCGACCGGCGGCCAGGCGCAGGCGCATGGCCTTGCATGCCTCGCTGCCGCGCGCGACCAGGGCCTGCTCGGTGGCCTCCATCTGGCCGGCGATCGCGCGCGCCACGGCGCCGCCATCGCGCGAGGTCTTGCGGCCGACCAGGTCGTTGGCCTGGATCGCGGTGGTGCCTTCGTAGATCGTCAGGATCTTGGCGTCGCGCAGGTACTGCGCCGCACCCGTCTCCTCGATGTAGCCCATGCCACCGTGCACCTGCACGCCCAGCGAGGCCACGTCCAGGCTCATCTCGGTGGAGTAGCCCTTGATCAGCGGCACCAGGAACTCGTAGAAGGACTGGTTCTGCTTGCGCACCGATGCGTCGGGGTGCGCGTGCGACGCGTCGTAGGCCGCCGCGGCCACCAGCGCCATGGCGCGGCAGCCCTCGGTGAGCGCGCGCATGGTCATCAGCATGCGGCGCACGTCGGGGTGGTGGATGATCGCCGCCGCGGCGGGCAGCGAGCCATCGACCGGCCGGCTCTGCACGCGGTCGCGGGCGTACTGCACGGCCTTCTGGTAGGCCCGCTCGGCCACGCCGATGCCCTGCATGCCCACGCCATAGCGGGCGGCGTTCATCATCACGAACATGTACTCGAGGCCACGGTTCTCCTGGCCGATGAGCTGGCCCACCGCACCGCCGTGGTCGCCGAACTGCAGCACCGCGGTGGGGCTGGCCTTGATGCCCATCTTGTGCTCGATGGACACGCAGTGCACGTCGTTGCGGGCGCCCAGCCGGCCTTCGGCATCGACCATGAACTTCGGAACGATGAACAGCGAGATGCCCTTCACGCCCTCGGGCGCGCCGACCACCCGCGCCAGCACGAGGTGGACGATGTTCTCGGCCATGTCGTGCTCACCGTAGGTGATGAAGATCTTGGTGCCGAACAGCTTGTAGGTGCCGTCGGGCTGCGGCTCGGCCCGCGTGCGCACCATCGACAGGTCGGAGCCCGCCTGCGGCTCGGTGAGGTTCATTGTGCCGGTCCAGCGTCCGTCGATCAGGCGCGGGATGAACAGCGCCTTCTGCGCATCGCTGCCGGCGGTGAGCAAGGCCTCGATGGCGCCGTCGGTCAGCAGCGGACACAGCGCAAAGCTGACGTTGGCGCCGTTGGCCATCTCGACGCAGGCCGAGTGGATCAGCTTGGGCAGGCCCTGGCCGCCGAACTCGGTCGGGTGGTGCAGACCCTGCCAGCCGCCCTCGGCGTACTGGCGGAAGGCTTCCTTGAACCCCGGGGTCGTGGTCACCACGCCGCCGGCAAACGACGACGGGTTGCGGTCCCCGTCGATGTTGAGCGGCGCGATCACGCCCTCGTTGAGCTTGGCGCATTCCTCGAGCACGGCCGCGGCGGTGTCGTAGCCAGCGTCTTCGTTGCCGGGCAACGCGGCCACGGCGTCGATGCCGGCCAGTTCCTTCATCACGAACAGCATGTCCTGGACGGGGGCGCGATAGCTCATGGTCGATCTCCGGATGGCACAAGGGCGCCGTTCACGGCGCCCTTCAGGTTCGCACAGGCGCCGGTCACGGCGCCCTTCGGGTTCGCACAGGCGCCAGTCACGGCACCGTTCGGGATGCACAGGCGCCGGTCACGGTGCCCTTCGGTGAGCACAGGCGCCGGTCACGGCACCTGTCTCGAATCGCAAAGGCGCCGAGGTCGACGCCTTCAATCTCGTGGCGCTGCGGTCAGAGGCTTTTCACCAACTCCGGCACGGCCACGAACAGATCCGCCTCGAGGCCGTAGTCCGCGACGCTGAAGATCGGCGCCTCGGGGTCCTTGTTGATGGCCACGATGACCTTGCTGTCCTTCATGCCGGCCAGGTGCTGGATCGCCCCCGAGATGCCGGCCGCGATGTACAGCTGCGGCGCCACGATCTTGCCCGTCTGCCCCACCTGCCAGTCGTTGGGCGCGTAGCCCGCGTCGACCGCCGCGCGGCTGGCCCCGAGTGCGGCCCCCAGCTTGTCGGCCAGCGGCTCGAGCACCTCGTTGAACTTCTCGCTGCTGCCCATCGCCCGGCCGCCCGAGACGATGATCTTGGCCGCGGTCAGCTCCGGCCGGTCGCTCTTGGCGATCTCGCTGCCCTGGAACACCGTGCTGCCGGTGTCGGGCGTGGCAGAGATTGTTTCCACGGCTGCGCTGCCGCCGCTGGCCGCCGCCGGGTCGAAGCCGGTGGTGCGCACGGTGACGACCTTGGTCGCGTCCAGGCTCTGCACCGTGGCAATCGCGTTGCCAGCGTAGATCGGGCGCTCGAACGTATCCGCTGCGATCACCTTGGTGGCGTCGCTGATCTGCGCCACGTCCAGCAGTGCGGCCACGCGCGGGGCGATGTTCTTGCCGCTGGCCGTGGCCGGGAACAGCAGGTGGCTGTAGCCCGGGGCGACGGCCACCACCTGCGCCGCGACGTTCTCGGCCAGGCCGTGCTCGAAGCCGGGGGCCTCGGCATGCAGCACCTTGGCCACGCCAGCGATCTGCGCGGCCGCCTGAGCGGCGGCGCCGGCGTTGTGGCCGGCGATGAGCACGTGCACGTCGCCGCCACACTGCAGCGCAGCGGTGACGGTGTTGAGGGTGCCGCCCTTGACGGTGGCGTTGTCGTGTTCGGCAATGACGAGCGTGGTCATGTCAGATCACCTTGGCTTCGTTCTTGAGCTTGGCCACCAGGGTGGCGACATCGGGCACCTTGACGCCAGCGCCGCGCTTGGGCGGCTCGCTGACCTTCAGCGTCTTGATGCGCGGGGCCACGTCCACGCCCAGGTCGGCCGGCTTGACCACCTCGAGCGGCTTCTTCTTGGCCTTCATGATGTTGGGCAGCGTCACGTAGCGCGGCTCGTTCAGCCGCAGGTCGGTGGTGATGACCGCGGGCAGGCTCAAGCTCAGCGTCTCGGAGCCGCCGTCGACTTCGCGGGTGATTCGCGCACGCCCGTCGGCGATCTCCACCTTGCTGGCGAAGGTGGCCTGCGGCAACCCGGCCAGCGCGGCCAGCATCTGCCCGGTCTGGTTGCAGTCGTCGTCGATGGCCTGCTTGCCCAGGATGACCAGGCCAGGCTGTTCCTTCTTCACCAGGGCGTTGAGCAGCTTGGCCACGGCCAGCGGCTGCAACTCATCGGCGCACTCGACCAGGATCGCCCGGTCCGCGCCGATGGCCATCGCCGTGCGCAAGGTCTCCTGGCACTGGGTGACGCCGCACGACACCGCGATCACCTCGGTGACCACGCCCTTCTCTTTCAGTCGCACCGCCTCTTCGATCGCGATCTCGTCGAAGGGGTTCATGCTCATCTTGACGTTGGCAATGTCAACGCCCGTGCCGTCGCTCTTGACGCGCACCTTGACGTTGTAGTCGACGACCCGTTTCACGGGCACCAGAACCTTCATGGGGACTTGCTCCTGGGTGTTTGAATTGACGTTTACGTTAACCGACGATTCTAGTGTCGACCCTGCAGGTCGAACACCCCGCCGCACGAAAAAAGAACGATCGTGCGATTCTACGTTGCCCCTGGGGGTGGATGGGGGCATGCCACCGGGGTGGCAGCGATCGGAGCCTGCAGCAGCTACAGGGCCATCGGGCCATCGGGCCATCGAACCATCGGGCCGTGTCGCCTGGTGCCCGGAGCGGGGCTCGAACCCGCATGCCCTCTTCCGAGTGGCGGCGGATTTTAAGTCCGCTGCGTCTGCCGATTTCGCCATCCGGGCGCCGCCGCATTATGGGCGCGCGTCCTGATCCATGGCCCTTCGTCCCGCCGGTGAGCGCGGGCGGCCGATGGGGTCCGACGCGCCGCCAACCTTGTCGTGAATCAATTGGTGACATTCCGCACACGAGCCTTTCACGGCCTCGCGCGGGTCCTCCACCTGAGGGGGCAAACCGCAGCGCACGCTGCCGTATCGTCTGCGTTGCTGAAGTTCGGGGCGCCACGGAAGTGAGGGCATGAGCACACGGCCAGGCTGGCGACAAGCGCGCGATGCAGGGTGCCGGACTGTTGCCACCGGCGCAGCGTTCCATCTCGGCCGGGCGCCACGGGCCGGCACGCACCCCGCGGCGGTTCGCGGATTTACCTTGTTCGAGTTGTTGATCGTGTTCGTCATCCTGGGGTTGCTGGCCGGAATCGTTGCGCCCCGCTTCATCGAGCGGCAGTCGCGCTCCGTGCGCCAGGCGGCCCAGGCCCAGATCGAACTCATCGCCAAGGCGCTCGACCAGTACCGGTTCGACACCGGGCACTACCCTGACCCGGGACATGGCCTGGCCGCGCTGTCCCAGCGGCCGGACGGCGTGCGCGGGTGGCGTGGCCCCTACCTGACCCGACCGGTGCCGCCGGACCCCTGGGGCCGGCCCTACCGCTACCAGCGTCCGGGCAACGGCGCCCCGGCGTTCGAGGTCCGCAGCCTGGGCGCCGACGGCCTCGAAGGCGGCCAGGGCGACGACGCCGACCTCGCCGCGCGATGAGCCGCCCCGCCCCGCACCCGTCGATCGACGACCACGGCGAACTCGGCCCCGTCGCCGTCGCCCTGGCATCGCCTTCCTCGTCCGGCCGAAGTGCCCGCATCGACACGGCGCTGTTCGCCGAAAGCCTGGCGGCCCTGCTCGAGGCCGGCCTGCCGGTGCTCGATGCGCTGCGCACGCTGGGCCAGCGCGCGGCATCGCCGGCGATGGCGGCGATGGTGGGAGAACTCGACCGGGCGTTGCGCGAAGGCCTGAGCCTGTCGGCCGCCCTGGCCCAGCGGCGCGACGTGTTCGGCGACGTGATCGTGGCCCTGGTGCAGAGCGCCGAGCGCACGTCCAACCTCGGCGAAAGCCTCACCCGCTACAGCGCCGACCTGCGCGCCCAGCAGGCCATGCGGCGGCGCGTGCTCGGCTCGGCCCTGTACCCGGCGGTGGTGGTGTCGGTGGGCCTGCTGGTGATCGGCTTCCTGCTCGTGTACGTGGTGCCGCGCTTCGCCGAGATGGTGCTGCACAGCGGTGTGCACATCTCGCCGGCCAGCCGCTGGCTGCTGGAACTGTCGTCCGCCTTGCACCGCGGCCGCGCGGTCACCGTGGTCGTGCTGGTGGCACTGGCGGCGCTGCCGGCGCTGACCTTCGGCACGGCCGCCGGCCGCCGCCTGCTCGGCCGGTCGCTGGCACGGCTGCCGGCCTGGGGCCGCACGGTGCGCGAGTACCACCTGGCGCGCTTCTTCACCAGTGCGTCGCTGCTGCTGCGCGGCGGGCTGACGGCGGTGCGGTCGATCGAACTGGCCACCGACGTGCTGGACGGCCCCGACCGCGACCGCATGCGCGGCGTGGTGGCGCGGCTCACCTCGGGCCAGGACGTGGCGGGTGCGCTCGCCGCCGAAGGCATCGACGACCACCTGGTGCTGCGCCTGGTGGAGGTGGGCCAGCGCAGCGGCACGCTGGCGCAGCAGTTCCAGCGCATCGGGGCCTTGCTCGAGATGGAGGTCTCGCGCCGCATCGACTGGGCGACGCGCCTGTTTGAGCCGCTGCTGATGCTGGTCATCGGCCTGGTCATCGGCGCCATCGTCGTGCTGATGTACGTGCCCATCCTCGAACTGGCCACGGCCATCGAATAGACCGACCATGGGCGCCGCCGATACGTTCCTTGCCGCAGCCGAGCCACCCGACCACGTCGCGGTGGAGCAGGCGCGCCAGCGCGCCCGCCAGGAAGGCCGCGCGTCCTACCTCGATGCGCTGGTCACCGGCCCGACGGCGGATGCCGACCAGGCCGGCGCGCTGGTCGCGCGGTCCCAGGGCCTGGACTGGCTGCCGGCCGACGCGATCGAGCGGCTCGACATGGACATGGACCTGGTGCCCTTCGTCGAGGCCAGCGGTCGCTTGTGCGTGGCCTTGCAGCGGCCGGGCGAGCCCTGCCTGATCGCCGTCACCGACCCGCTCAACGAATCGCTGCGGCTGTGGATCGAGCAGCGCCTGCTGCAGCACCCCCGCTGGCCGGTGCACTGGGCCGTGGTCGGCCGCGACGCGCTGTCGGCCTACCTGCGCCGCCGCGAGCGCGACGTGCGCGTCAGCGCCGGCACCGGCGGTGGCGCGGCCGACGAGGCACGGCGAGGCGAGGCGGGCCTGTCGCTGACCATGGCCGACCTCTATGCGGCCGACAGCCCGATCGTGCGGCTGGTCAACGGCACGCTGATCGATGCGCTCAACGTCGATGCCAGCGACATCCACATCGAGACCGACGCCGACGGGCTGACCGTGCGCTACCGGCTCGACGGCGTGCTCAACACGGTGCAGCGCGTCGACGGCAAGGCGGCGGCGGCGCAGTTCATCTCGCGGCTCAAGGTGCTGTCGGAACTGGACATCGCCGAGCAGCGCGTGCCGCAGGACGGCCGCCTGACCGTGGCCCTGGGCGACCGCAGCATCGCGCTGCGCGTGTCGATCATGCCCAGCCTGCATGGCGAGGACGCCGTGCTGCGCGTGCTGGACCGCCGCGCGCTGGCCGCCGGCCGCGACACCCTGAGCATCGAGACCCTGGGCCTGGAGCCCCGCGACGCGGCCTTCGCCCGCCGCATGGCCAACCGGCCGCACGGCCTGTTCCTGGTCACCGGCCCCACCGGCAGCGGCAAGACGACCACGCTGTACGCGCTGCTGCAGGAAATCAACGATGGTCTCGAGAAGATCGTCACCGTCGAAGACCCCGTCGAGTACGAACTCAAGGGCGTGCTGCAGATCCCGGTCAACGAGGCCAAGGGCCTGACCTTCGCGCGCGGCCTGCGGTCGATCCTGCGCCACGACCCCGACAAGATCATGGTGGGCGAGATCCGCGATGCCGACACCGCCACCATCGCGGTGCAGGCGGCGCTCACGGGCCACCAGGTCTTCGCCACCGTGCACGCCAACAACGTCATCGACGTCGTGGGCCGCCTCACCTCGATGGGCACCGACGCCTACAACCTGGCCGCGGCGCTGAACGGCGTGCTCGCGCAGCGGCTGGTGCGGCTGAACTGCCCGGACTGCGCGACACCCTTCGTGCCCGACGAGGTCCAGCTGCAGCACAGCGGACTGGCGCCCGACTGGCCACGCAGCCGGCGCCTGATGCGCGGGCTGGGATGCGCCCACTGCCGCGGCACCGGCTTCCGCCAGCGCCGCGCGGTGGTGGAGACGCTGGCCATCGACGACGAGATGCGCGCGCTCATCAGCCAGCGCGCGCCGCTGCGCACGATCCGGGCGGCAGCCCGGCAACTGGGCATGCACTCGCTGCGCGACACCGCGCTCGACCTGGTCGCCGACGGGCTCACCACGCTGGAGGAAATCAACCGTGTCACCTCGCTGGACGACGCGGCTTGAGGCCACGATCGGCCCGTCGGGCCAGGTCGTCACGCTGCGCAGCCGGCTGCCGTGGCGGCGTGGCCGTCCCCTCTGGCAGGCCGAATACCCGGCGCCCACGTCGCGCGACGGCGCCCCGGCCGCCTTGCACGAGGCCCTGGCGGCGGCGCGGGCATCGGTGGACGAACTCGGTGCGCCATGGCCGACAAGCCTGCTACTCGAGATCGACGACGCCTGGGTGCAGCACGCCTGCCTGCGCGGGGCCTTCGACGCCATGGGGCATCGGGCCATCGCGGAATCGGTCCGCGGCTTCTTCGCCCAGGCGCTGGGCGCGCCCGCCGGCACGCTGGCGCTGTGCTCTCTGCCGCAGCCCGATGGTCGCTCACTGTGGGTGTCATGCCTGCCCGTGGCCCTTTGCACGGGCCTGGCCGAATCGGCCATGGCCCACGGGCTCGCGCTGACCTCGCTGCGCCCGGCGGCGCAGGGCTACCTGGGCGATCGCCGCCGCTGGCCCCGCGACGGCGTGCTGGCCCTGCCCCATGGGGCCGGCGTGCTGCTGGCCTGCCGGCGGAACGGCAGCTGGGTGGCCATGTCCAACGAACTGAGGCCCTTCGACGCCGCGGTCGGCGAGCGCGCCGCGGCACTCAGCCACTTCCACGGCACCGTGCTCGCCGACGGCATGCGCTGGGCGGCCACGCCACCGGGGCAGGCCCCGCTGCCGGGCTGGACGCCGGTGGCGACATCGAGGGCAGGCCGGCCATGACGCGTCGCGCCGCCACGCCGGCCCGCCTGGGCACCGACCTGCCGCGCGCGCTGGACTTCGTCGCCCGGCCGGCCTGGGGTGCCTGGGCCTGGGGCGCCTGCGCACTCGCGGTCGTGGCCTGCGTCCTGGCGGCCTCGGCGGTCTCGGGCTGGCGGCAGCAGGGCCGGCAGGTCGACGAACTGGCCGCTCGTCTGTCGCGGCAGGCGCCGGCGCGCGCCGCACGCGCCGCCCCACCCACACCGCAAGACCTGTCATTGGAGCGCGACGCTCTGCTCAGCGCGCAGGAACTCGGGGTCGCCTGGGGCGCCTTGCTGACCCACCTGGCCCAACAGGGGCAGCGCGACATCGCCCTCACCCAGCTCGAGCCCGACGCCACGGCCGGCTCGCTGCTGATCGGCGGCCAGGCCAGCACGCCCGAGGCGGCGCTGGCCTACGCTCGGCGCCTGGCCGATGGCGCCGTGCTGGAAGGCGTGCAGTTGCTGTCGCACGAGCCGACCGCCGAGGCGAAGCAACTGCCCACGCGATTCCGAATCGCTGCGCGGTGGTCGCGCACGGACGCGGCCGAGGTGCCGCCCGCGGGCGCTGCAGCAGAGCCGTCGAAATGAGCGGGCAGCACCTCGCCGACGCAGGCCGCCGCCTGATGCGCCGCCAGGTCTGGCGCTGGCGCGATCGCCTCGGCACGCCGGGTCTCTTGGCACTGGGCCTGGCCGTCCTGGCGCTGGCCGTGGCAGCAGGGGCCGTGCATGACACCGGCTCGCTGCAGGCCGAAGAGGCCCGCCTGCGCGACGCCCTGGCGGCTGCGGCAACCGCGCGCACCACACGCCCGGTCGCGACGCAGACCCCGGCGCAGGCCGTGCTGCAGCGACTGCCATCTGCCGCGCAGCGCCCCGACGATGTGGCGCTGGTGCTGTCGCTGGCCCGCGCGCACGGGCTGATCGCGGCGCCGATGCAGTACCGCCTGCTCGAGCGGCGCTCCGAGGGCATCGAGCGGCTGGAGATCACGATCGGTGCCGACCATGCCTACGAGCCCTGGCGTGCGCTGATGATCGACCTGCTCAACCGGCTGCCGCACGCCACCGTGGCGCAGGCCTCGTGGTCGCGCAGCGAGGTCGAGGGCGACGACAAGACGCAGGCCCGGCTGCGCATCGTGCTGTACCACCGGAGGCAGCCATGACCGGGCGGGTGCGCCCCTTGTGGTGGGCCGCGTTGGCCGCCACGGCCGCGTGGACCGTGGTGGCCCTGTGGACCGACGACGGCGGCCGGGCGGCCGAACCGGTCGAGCCGGTGGCGATCGCCAGAGCCTCGCGGCCATCGACGGGCCCTGCCCACACGGCCATTGACGACGCAGCGTCGGCCCGGCTGCTGAACCGAGAACCGCTCGACCCGACGGCCGGGCGCGGCGTGATGGATGCCGTGGCCGTGCCGCCGCCTCCGCCGCCGGCGGTGGCGGCGGCGCCATCTGCACCGGCGGCCCCCGCCGGACCGCCGCTGCAACTGCTGGGCGTGGTCAAGACCGGCACGCCGACGCCACATGTCTTCTTCTCGCTCGCCGACCGGCTGATCCAGGCCCGGGCCGGCGACCTCATCGACGGCCGCTTCCGCGTCGACGAGATCAAGCCCGACAAGATCATCGTCACCGTGCTGCCCGAACAGCGCCGACTGGAGATCCCGATCACCACCGCACCGCCAGGGGGCTGAATGTCCACCCACGACCACACCAACCACCGATCGCACCGACGCCGCGGCGCCTGGTTCGCGCTCGCCATGCCGCTGCTGGCCCTGGCCCTGGCCGGCTGCACCGCGATGCGGCTGCACGACGAAGGCCTGCGGCTGATCGAAACCGGCCAGGGCCGCCAGGGACTGGCCCTGCTGCGCCAGGGCAGCGAACTGGAGCCCACCAACGCGCGGCTGCGCGTGGCCTACCTGCGCGAACTCAACCAGTGGCTGGCCAGCCAGGCGGCACGGGCCGAGGCCCTGCGCAGCAAGGGCGAACACGACGCCGCACTGGCGGTCTATCGCGACATGCTCGACTGGCAGCCCAGCCATGCCGGCGCGCAGCGCGGCGTGCTCGCGGTCGAGGCGCACCGGCGCCGTGGCGAGCAGTGGCAGGCCGCCGAGGAGGCGCTGGCGCGCCGCGACCATGCCGCCGCGCGCCGCCTGGCCCAGGATCTCACCCGCACCGACCCGGCCGACCTGCGCGCGGCCCAGCTGCTGCAGCGCGTGGGCGACGAAGAGGCCCGCCACGCCCGCGAGGCCGAGGCGCGCCGCAAGACCGATTCGCCGATGGCCAAGCCGGTGTCGCTGCAGTTCCGCGAGGCCGGCCTGAAGATGGTGTTCGAGGCGCTGTCGCGCAGCACCGGCATCAACATCGTGTTCGACAAGGACGTGCGCGCCGACCTGCGCACCACGATCTTCGTCACCAACGTGCCGCTGGAGGAAGCCATCGACCTGGTGCTGGTGCAGAACCAGCTCGCCCGCCGCATGCTGACGCCGAGCTCGGTGCTCGTGTACCCGGCCACCGCGCAGAAGCAGCGCGAATACCAGGAACTGCACGTCCGCACCTTCCTGCTCAGCAACGCCGATGCCAAGCATGTGCAGAACGTGCTGAAGACGCTGCTGAAGGTGCGCGACGTGGTCGTCGACGAACGCGCCAATGCCATCGTGCTGCGCGAGTCGCTCGAGACGCTGGACGTGGCGCAGAAGATCATCGCGTCGCAGGAGAGCGTCGAGCCCGAGGTGATGCTGGAGGTGGAGGTGCTCGAGGTCTCGCGCGACCGCCTCACCGCACTGGGCCTGCGCTGGCCCGACAGCGTGTCGCTGAGCACGCCCAGCAGCACCGGCGCCACCCTGGGCGCGTTGCGCGCGCTGGGCCGGGACGACCTGGTCCTCAGCCCCGGTCTGTCGCTGGCGCTGAACCTCAAGCTGCAGGACACCGACGCCAACCTGCTGGCCAGCCCCCGCCTGCGCGCGCGCAGCCGCGAGAAGGCCAAGGTGCTGATCGGCGACAAGGTGCCGGTGATCGTCAACACCGTCACCCCGGTGCAATCCGGCGCGCCGGTGGTGACCGGCTCAGTGCAGTACATCGACGTCGGCCTGAAGCTCGAGGTCGAGCCCCAGGTGTACGCCGAGGGCGAGGTGAGCATCCGCGTCAACCTCGAGGTGAGCAACATCGTCCGCGAGATCGCGGGCCCGCAGGGGTCGCTGGCCTACCAGATCGGCACCCGCAACGCGCAGACCGTGCTGCGCCTTCGCGACGGCGAGACGCAGGTGCTGGCGGGCCTGATCAGCGACAGCGAACGCAACACCGGCAACCGCGTGCCGGGCGTCGGGCAGTTGCCAGTGCTGTCGAAACTGTTCGGCAGCGACTCGGGCAACCGGTCCAAGACCGAGATCGTGCTGTCGATCACGCCACGCATCGTGCGGCACCGGCCCGTCGACGTGGCCCATGGCGACGTGGCCTCGGGCACCGAGGCCAGCGTGCGCGGTGGCGTGTCGACCGCGCCGGTGTCGTCGCCCGAGGGCCGCCCGGCGCCCGCGCCCATGCCGTCACTGGCGGCGCCCCGGCCTGCCGGTGCAGCGCAAGGCCCCGCCTCCACGCTGACGCCGTCGCTGGTGATCAACCCCGGCGCCGACGCCGCCGCGGCGTCCAGCCCACCCGCGTCGCAGGCGCCGTCCGCGGCACCAGCGGCACCTGCCGCGCCTCCCGTGAGACCCGGCTTTGCACCGCCAGTGCAGCCGCCAGCCGCCGGGGGTTCTTGACGCCATGGCCCCGACAGCCGCCCGCGCGCTTCGGCGAGCCGCAGGCTTCACCCTGGTCGAACTGCTGGTGTCGGTGGCCATCATCGGCGTGCTGGCCAGCATGGTGCTGCCGATGGCCGAGGTGACGATCCGCCGCCAGCGCGAGGCCGACCTGCGCGGTGCGCTGCGCGAAATCCGGCGCGGCATCGACGCCTACAAGGCGGCCAGCGACGCAGGCCTGGTGGACCGCCGGGCACTGCGCAGCGGCTATCCGCCGTCGCTTCGCGCGCTGGTGCAGGGCGTGCCCAACCAGCGCGATCCGAACGGTGCGCCGATGCGCTTCCTGCGCCGCATCCCGCGCGATCCGATGGCGCAGGATGCGCAGGTGCCCGACGAGGACACCTGGGGCCTGCGCAGTTACCTCAGCCCGCACGAAGCGCCCCGCGTCGGCGAAGACGTGTTCGACGTCTATTCCCGCGCACCGGGGGTGGGCATCAACGGCATCGCCTACCGGCAATGGTAACGTTCACATGACGCGTCCAATGCGTCCCTCGCGAGCGCCCCCGATGGGCGGCTTCACGCTGATCGAACTGTCGGTGGTGCTGGCCATCGTCGCGCTGCTGCTGCTGCTGGTCACGCCGCGCTACTTCGGTGCGCTCGACCGCAGCAAGGACAAGGTGCTCGCTCACAACCTGCTGCAGATCCGTGCCGCCATCGACCAGTTCCACGCCGACCGCGGCCGCTACCCCGACTCGGTGCGCGAACTGGTGGACCAGCGCTACCTGCGCAGCATGCCGGTCAACCCGGTCACCGAGTCGACCGACTGGCAGACCGTGGCACCACCGCCGGGTGAAGCGGGACGGGTCTACGACGTGCGGCCCTCCGATGCGCCCGCAAGCCCCGCGGCCCCGGCGTCGACCGCAGGCGTTGTCGCTGCCGATGCACCAGCGGATTGATGTGCGCGGGCCCGCATCGCGCGGCCTGGCATTGCTGGCCGTGCTGCTGCTGGTGGCCGTGCTCGCGACGACCACGATGCTGACGGCCCAGGCCTGGTCCACCCAGGCTCAGCGCGCGCGTGAGGCCGAACTGCTGGCCGTGGGCACCGAGATGCGCGCCGCGCTGCAGTCGTACCTCCGCAACACGCCGAACGGACCGGGCCAGTTGCCCACCTCGCTGGAGGACCTGACACTCGATCGGCGCTATCCGACTCCGATGCGCCACCTGCGGCGTGTCTACGCCGACCCGTTCACCGGAAAGCCCGAATGGGGACTCATCCGCTCGGGAACTGGCATCATCGGGTTCCACAGCCTTGGCGAAGCCGTACCCCTGAGGCGCAGCGGCTTCCCGACGTGGGCGAGCGGCTTCGAGGATGCCCGTCACGTGGGCGACTGGCGCTTCGTGATCGACGCGCCGGCAGGCGCCTCCACAGCGTTCCCGGAACGCGTCCAGCCTCGCCCCTGAGGCAAGAAAACTCCCCCCGTGACCCAGGGGGAGTCCCCCCCAGATGACGGGGTATCCCCCGCGCCCCAGGGGAGTCCCCCAGGCGTGCGGGGGGTGCGACATCACGGCGCATCACAGGCTGCATCTCGCGGCAGACACTCGCCTCCGTGCACGTTCGGTGATCAGCCGGAAACACGCGAAACCGGAAAGTCACGAGGATCGCATCCTCGACTGGACGCCCATCATGTCTGCTATTTGGAGTACCCCCGTGAAGTCAATGAAGTACAAGGGCGCGCTGTGCGCCGTCGCGCTGGCCGCGACAACGTTCGCCGCGCACGCCGACCTGGCCCGCGTCGGTCCGCGCAATCTGCCGTCGCCCGCCGGACATGGCTTCCCGCTGTGGTACCAGGATCTGAATGGCCTTGCGCTCGACCTCTGCCTGCCCAACGCCACCGACCCGGGCAGCCTGCAGATGACCGCCTGCCTGCAAACCACGCCGGCGCCCTACGCCTTCCCGGGCGGCTTCCCCGACGAGGCGTTCTTCTTCCGCGGCACGTCGGACCTCGCCCTGCCGAATGGCCTGCGCGCCGTGCTGGTCACAGCCCTCGAAGCGGCATTCGGCGGTGGCGCGGCCGCGGTCAACGACCAGGTCGTGTTCACGCGCATCCGCATCACCGCAGGCGTGCCCGAGCCCGGCAACTACGTGTTCACGCACCCCTACGGTGTGCGCGCCGAGACGGTCGACGCGGCCACCGGCGCCCGCGACATCACCTACACGCTCGACCAGGGCCTCGTGCCGCTGGAGTTCACCGGTGCGCTGCGCGGCCAGTTCGGCCCCTTCCTGCGCGCGGCCGATGCCGCCGGCGCCGCGCTGGCGCCCGTCACCCTCAACGGCGCCCAGTTCCTGTCCGACGGTACGCCGACACGGGTCACCGGCAGCCCGTTCAACACCAACATCTTCATGATGTGCGGAACCCGCTTCGACGGCACGCCGATCGTGCTGGGCAACGCCGGCCCCAACGGCAACTGCGCCAGCACCAACCTGTTCACGCTGACCGGCCGACTGCACGACATGGTGGCCAGCCCCATCGGCAGCCCGCTGTCGGTGCCTGCGTCCACCTACAGCCGCGACGCGAACGGCACGCACATCAACGTCAGTGCCCAGGTGGGCCGCGCATTGGCCACTCAACCCGTGCCCTTGCTGACCGCCGCGTCGGCGCAGACGCCGCCCGTGCGCATGCAGGGCCCCGATGTGCTGGACCGCTACTTCACGCAGGGCTTCACCGACCCCACCGGCACGCTGCCGGGTCAGGTCACCGTGACCAACAGTGGCGACAACCCGCCCACCAGCGTGGTGGCCGGCACGAACGACGTGGTGACGATCGTGTCCAACTCGTACGACGCCAGCACCCAGACCCTGACGGTCGTCGCCACCAGCAGCGACAAGGGTTTCGGCACCTCGCTGCCGCCCAACATGGCGATCGAGGGCCTGGTCACTACGGTCACCCCAGGTGGCATCGCCGGCGACCCGGCCTCGCAGACGCTGGTGGCCACCGGCGTGGCCATCCCGCCGTCGCAGGTGATCGTGCAGTCCACCGCGGGCGGCATCGGCCGCGCGGACCTGGCCACCAACCCGAACCTGGCCTACGCCGCCGGTTCGCCGTTCACCCGTGACGACACCATCTCGGTGGAAGCCGGTACGGCGCCGGTGGTGATCCCCGTCCTGGCCAATGACCTGGCCAATGTGGCCGCCCCGATCAATCCGGCCTCCTTGACCATCCTGGCCCCCGGCCTGGCGCCCAACCTGGGCACGCTGACGCCCAATCTGGTGGACGGCACCGTCACCTTCACCCCGGGCCCGCTGGTCGGCACCGCCACCTTCCGCTATACCGTATCCTCGGCGGCCGTTCCCGGCGCATCCAACGTGTCGACGGTGACCGTCAACGTGACCGCGCCCGCCGGCGGCCCGGTGCCGGTGACCGTCGCTGACAGCACCGTGGTCGTGGCGACTCGCACGGCAACCATCAACGTGCTGGCCAACGACAGCGGCAATGGCGGCGCCCTGGATCCGGCAAGCGTCCTGGTCGATCCGGCGTCGGTCACTGGCGGCACGGTGTCGGTGAACCCGACCACCGGCGTCGTGTCGTTCACCGCAGGCGCCACCCTGGGCACCACCTTCGGGTTCAACTACACGGTGGCCAACGTCGGCGGCAATCGGTCGGCCAGCTCCAGGGCGGCTGTTCGGATCCGCGCCAATGAGGCCATCAGCGTGGCTGCTGGCGCGGACTGCACGCGCAGCAGCAACCGCTGGCGCATGAGCGGCACGGGCGTTGAACCCAACGCGACCATCACGCTGTACACCACCGGCACTGTTCCGGCAGCGCCGACGGCAGCACAGACGGTGGCCACCGTCACGGCCAATGCGACCGGGGCCTGGGCCATCGATCGCTCGGGCGGGCCGGCCTGCACCTCGTCGACCAGCCTGCGCACACAGTTGGCGTCCGTGCGCAACGGCATCGCCGTGCGCATTCGCTAAGCCGGGAGTCCGGGCGCCTGACACGGTGCCCGGCAGGATGCACACCTCGTGATGCCGCGGGGCCGTTCGCGGCCCCCGTTTTCGTTGGGGATGCGAAAGGCATCAGCCAACGCCATCGACCACACCGGCGACGATGTCCCTGCCACCGCTGACAGCCGCGCCCGTCGCCGGGCCATGCAGCACGTCAATGCGAAGACCGGACGACGCAAAGCCCCAGATGCAAGGCACCTTGGGGCTCGAAACGGAGAGGGGAATCTGGAGGCGCGATCCGGAGTCGAACCGGACTGGACGGATTTGCAATCCGTTGCATAACCGCTTTGCTATCGCGCCAGGGCACGGCTGAAAAGCCGGCATTCTGACAAAAAGGGGAAGCCGTGGCTTCCCCTTTTGAATTTGGAGCGGGAGACGAGGCTCGAACTCGCGACCTCAACCTTGGCAAGGTTGCGCTCTACCAACTGAGCTACTCCCGCACATCTTGCGATGCTTGCCGGTCGATTTCTCGTCCGGCGAAGCACGCATTCTATACCGACATTTTTAGGCTTGGCAAGCCCCCTGCCGCCAACTATTCAATGCGGCAATGTGTCGCCACCCGCAGCCGCCACCGGCACATCGGCCTTGGCAGCCGGCTCCACTTTCGACGCCGTCGCATCGTCTTCGGGCAGCGCTTGCGGCATCTTCTCGAGGGCGAGTTCCAGCACGCGCTCGATCCAGCGCACCGGCACGATCTCGAGGTGGTTCTTGACGTTCTCGGGAATGTCCTGGAGGTCTTTCACGTTCTCCTCCGGGATCAGCACGGTCTTGATGCCGCCCCGGTGAGCCGCCAGCAACTTTTCCTTCAGGCCGCCGATCGCCGTCACCTCGCCGCGCAAGGTGATCTCGCCAGTCATCGCCACATCGGCGCGCACCGGGATGCCGGTGAGTGCGGACACGAACGCGGTGGTCATGGCAATGCCCGCGCTCGGCCCATCCTTGGGCGTGGCGCCATCGGGAACGTGGATGTGGATGTCGCGCTTCTCGAACAGTTCTTCGCGCACACCCAGTCGGGCCGCACGACTGCGCACCACCGACCGCGCGGCCTCGACCGATTCCTTCATCACATCACCGAGGGAGCCGGTGCGGATGATGTTGCCCTTGCCCGGCATGATGGCGGACTCGATCGTCAGCAGATCACCGCCCACCTCGGTCCACGCCAGACCCACCACCTGTCCGACCTGATTCTTCTTCTCGGCACGACCGTAATCGAACTTGCGCACGCCGAGGAAGTCGTTCAGGTTCTCGTCGGTGACGACCACCTTGCCATCGGTCTGCTTGAGCTGGATGCCCTTGACCGTCTTGCGGCAGATCTTGGAGATCTCGCGCTCGAGTGACCGCACCCCGGCCTCGCGGGTGTAGTAGCGGATGATGCCGCGGATCGCAGACTCGGCAACTTCCATCTCCTCGTCCTTGACGCCGTTGTTCTTCTGCTGCTTGGGGAGCAGATAACGCTGGGCGATGCTGACCTTCTCGTCCTCGGTGTAACCCGACAGGCGGATGACCTCCATCCGGTCGAGCAGCGCCGGCGGGATGTTCATGGAATTGGACGTGGCCACGAACATCACGTCCGACAGGTCGAAATCGACCTCGACGTAGTGGTCGCTGAAGGTGTGGTTCTGCTCGGGGTCGAGCACCTCGAGCAGGGCCGACGACGGGTCGCCACGGAAATCCATGCCCAGCTTGTCGATCTCGTCGAGCAGGAACAGTGGGTTGCGCACACCGACCTTGGTCAGGCTCTGCAGCACCTTGCCCGGCATCGAGCCGATGTAGGTGCGGCGGTGGCCGCGGATCTCGGCTTCGTCGCGCACGCCACCCAGCGCCATGCGGACGAACTTGCGGCCGGTGGCACGGGCCACGCTTTGGCCGAGCGATGTCTTGCCCACGCCCGGAGGGCCGACCAGGCACAGGATCGGCGCCTTGACCTTGTCGACGCGCTGCTGCACCGCGAGGTACTCGAGGATGCGTTCCTTGACCTTCTCGAGGCCGAAGTGGTCTTCGTTGAGCACGGCTTCTGCATTGGGCAGGTCGTGCTTGACCTTGCTCTTCTTGGCCCAAGGCAGGCCGATGAGCGTGTCGATGTAGTTGCGCACCACCGTGGCTTCGGCCGACATCGGCGACATCAGCTTGAGCTTCTTCAGCTCGCCCTCGGCCTTCTTGCGACCTTCCTTGGACATGCGGGCGGCGAGGATCTTCTTCTCGAGTTCCTCGAGATCGGCACCCTCTTCGCCATCGCCCAGTTCCTTCTGGATGGCCTTGACCTGCTCGTTCAGGTAGTACTCGCGCTGGCTCTTCTCCATTTGGCGCTTGACGCGGCCACGGATGCGCTTCTCGACCTGGAGGATGTCGACCTCGTGCTCGAGCAGTTCGAGCAGTTTCTCGAGGCGCTTGGACACCTCGAACAGGTCGAGCACGGACTGCTTGGCTTCGAGCTTGAGCGGCAGGTGCGCCGCGATGGTGTCGGCCAGGCGACCCGGATCGTCGATGCCCGCGATGGACGTCAGGATCTCGGGGGGGATCTTCTTGTTGAGCTTGACGTACTGGTCGAACTGCTGCGTCACGGCGCGGCGCAGGGCCTCGACCTCGGGCGAGGCCTCGCCACCCGGCTGGACCGGCACGACCTCGGCCGTGAACAGATCACCGGCGTCGGCAATGCTCAGCGTGCGGGCACGCTGCACGCCTTCGACCAACACCTTGACGGTGCCGTCGGGCAACTTGAGCATCTGCAGCACGCTCGAGACGCAGCCGACCTCGAACATGTCCTCGGGCTTGGGCTCGTCCTTGCCGGCGGCCTTTTGTGCCACCAGCATGATCTGGCGCCCCGCTTCCATCGCGGATTCGAGTGCCTTGATCGATTTGGGCCGTCCCACGAACAGCGGGATGACCATGTGGGGGAAGACGACCACATCGCGCAGCGGCAACAGCGGCAGCGTCAGCGGATCGGCGGGCAGGATGGGATGTCCAGACATGGAAACCTCTCTTTCGCAGACCGAATTGGGGTCTGTCAGCGCGAATGCAAGTCAAGAGCGGCTTCGAACCGCCATGCGGCCGGACGGTCAGGCGCTGGCCTTGGCTTGTTCTCGATACACCAGCAAGGGTTTTGCACCTTCTTCCACGATGTGTTCGTCGACGACGACCTTGGCCACGCCGTCGAGCGTGGGCAGGTCGAACATGGTGTCGATCAGGACCTGCTCCATGATCGAGCGCAGGCCACGAGCACCGGTTTTTCGATTCAACGCGCGCCGGGCAATCGCCGACAGGGCCGAACCACGAAGCTCCAGCTCGACGCCGTCCATGGCGAAGAGCTTCTGGTACTGCTTGACCAGCGCGTTCTTGGGCTCGGTGAGGATGCGCACCATGGCTTCCTCGGTGAGTTCACCCAGCGTGGCCACCACCGGGAGGCGCCCGACCAGCTCTGGAATCAGACCGAACTTGATCAGGTCTTCAGGCTCGGCCTGCTTGAACAGGTCGGCGGCACGCTTCTCGGTCTTGCTGTGCACCGAGGCGGCAAAGCCGATGCCTGACCGTTCGGTGCGGTTCTGGATGACCTTCTCGAGGCCGTCGAAGGCCCCGCCACAGATGAACAGGATGTTCGTCGTGTCGATCTGCAGGAAATCCTGGTTCGGGTGCTTGCGGCCGCCTTGCGGCGGCACCGAGGCCATCGTGCCCTCGACCAGCTTGAGCAGTGCCTGCTGGACGCCTTCGCCCGACACATCGCGGGTGATCGAGGGGTTGTCGGCCTTGCGGCTGATCTTGTCGATCTCGTCGATGTAGACGATGCCGCGCTGGGCCCGCTCGACGTCGTAGTTGCAGTTCTGGAGCAGCTTCTGGATGATGTTCTCGACGTCCTCGCCCACGTAGCCGGCTTCGGTCAGCGTGGTGGCGTCGGCGATGACGAAGGGCACGTTCAGCAGACGAGCCAGTGTCTGCGCCAGCAGCGTCTTGCCAGAGCCCGTGGGCCCGATGAGCAGGATGTTGCTCTTGGTCAGTTCGACCTCGTCCTTGCCACCGGCGCCCATGTGCTTGAGGCGCTTGTAGTGGTTGTACACGGCCACCGACAGGGTGCGCTTGGCGCCGTCCTGGCCGATCACGTACTGGTCGAGCGTTTCCTTGATCTCCGCCGGCACCGGCAGGTCGGAGCGCGAGGTCTTTGCACCCTCGGTGTCGGTGGGCGTCTCGTCGCGGATGATGTCGTTGCACAACTCGATGCACTCGTCGCAGATGAACACCGACGGGCCCGCGATGAGCTTCTTCACCTCATGCTGGCTCTTGCCGCAGAAGCTGCAATACAGCACTTTCTCGCCAGAGGCGCCTTTCTTCTCGGCCATGGGATGGAGTACGCCTTGAGGATGAAGAGGAATGGATCGGATCAATGATAGTGCAACTGGCCAGGGCGTCGGGGACCGAACTGGACCCCCAATCCGCGGCAAGTTGCCGCTGTCAGGCCCGCTTCTCGATGACCTGGTCGATCAGTCCGTAGGCCTTGGCCTCTTCGGGCGACATGTAGAAGTCGCGCTCCATGTCGGCGCAGATCTTTTCGAAGGTCTGGCCCGTGCGGTCGGCGTAGATGCGGTTGAGCTGTTCGCGGGTCTTGAGGATCTCGCGGGCGTGGATCTCGATGTCGGTGGCCTGACCCTGCGCCCCACCCGACGGCTGGTGGATCATGATCTTCGAGTTGGGCAGCGCCAGGCGCTTGCCCTTGGCACCGGCCATCAGCAGGAACGAGCCCATGCTCGCGGCCATGCCCATGCACAGCGTCGACACCTCGGGCTTGATGAACTGCATGGTGTCGAAGATCGACATGCCGGCGCTGACACTGCCCCCAGGCGAGTTGATGTACAGGAAGATGTCCTTGTCGGGGTTCTCGCTCTCGAGGAAGAGCAACTGCGCGACGACCAGGTTCGCAGTGGCGTCATTCACCGGCCCGACCAGGAACACGATGCGCTCGCGCAGAAGGCGGCTGTAGATGTCGTAGGCACGCTCGCCGCGACCGGACTGTTCGATGACGATCGGCACCATGCCGAGGCTTTGGATTTCGGATGCACTCACTGGAAACCTCGCAATTGTTCGCTGCTGTCCATTATGTCGCGCGGCCCTCGGCGCTGCAGGCGAAGAAAAACAGGGCGCGGACCCTGCAGTCCGCGCCCTGTTCGTTCAGGTGCCTGGCACTCAGGCGGTCATCAGTTCGTCGAAGGCCAGCGGCTTGTCGACGATCTTGGCCCGGGCCAGCACGTAGTCGGCCACGTTGTTCTCGACCACCACGGCTTCGACTTCGGCCATGCGCTGACGGTCGGACAGGTACCAGCGAAGCACTTCGGCGGGCTTTTCGTAGCTTTGCGACAGTTCTTCGATGTGGGCTTGCAGCTGGTCCGGTCGGGCCTGCAGGTTCTGCGTGCGGACCAGGTCGCCGACCACCAGCCCGAGCCGAACCCGACGCTCGGCCTGCGGCCGGAACAGGGCCAGCATGTCCGGCGGGATCGGGGCCTTGTCGGCATCCTTGACACCACGCTGCTTCAGGTCTTCACGGGCGGCCTCGCCCATGCGCTCGACCTCGCCGTCGACCAGGGCCTTGGGCACATCAAGCTCCGCTGCCTTGACCAGGGCTTCCATGGCCGCGGCCTTGTTGCGCGCCAGCACGCGGAAACGCACTTCGCGCTCCAGGTTCTTTCGCACGTCGGCACGCAGTGCCTCCTGCGACCCGTCGCCGATGCCCAGCGACTTGACGAAGGCCTCGTCCAGCGTGGGCAGGTGCTGCGCCTCGATCTTGCGCATCGTGACCAGGAAGTCGGCTTCCTTGCCCGCCACGTCCTTGCCGTGGTAGTCGGCCGGGAACTGCAGCGGGAAGGTCTTCGACTCGCCGACCTTCATGCCGCGAACGGCGCTGTCGAACTGCTCGAGCATCTGCCCTTCGCCGATGAGGAACTGGAAGCCCTCGGCCTTGCCGCCCGAGAAGGGCTCGCCATCGATCTTGCCTTCGAAGTCGATCGTGACACGGTCGGTTTCCTCGGCATATTCAACGGCGGGGCGTTGTGCGAAGGTGCGGCGCTGCTTGCGCAGGATGTCGACGGTGCGGTCGATGGCCGCGTCGGTGACTTCGCTGGACACACGCTCGACCTCGATCTCGGACAGGTCGTTGAGCTTGATTTCCGGGTACACCTCGAAGGTGGCGTCAAAGGTCAGAAGGCCCTCGGCGGACTGGTCCTTCGGCGTGATCTTGGGTGTGCCGGCCACGCGCAACTGCGCCTCGTTGGCCGCGGCGGCGAAGGCCTTGCCCAGCTTGTCGTTCAACACCTCGTACTCCACCGAGTAGCCGTAACGCTGGGTCACGAACGACATCGGCACCTTGCCGGGGCGGAAGCCGTCGGCCTTGACGGTGCGCGACAGCTTGCGGAGCCGGCTCTCGACTTCGTTGCTGATCTCGGTCGCCGCAATCGTCAGCGTCATGCGTCGTTCGAGCTTTTCGAGGGTTTCAACTGTCACTGCCATGATGGAACTCTTTTCGAAGATTGATCTGGTGCGCGGGGCCGGACTCGAACCGGCACGCCCGTGAAGGCGTCAGGACCTAAACCTGGTGCGTCTACCAATTTCGCCACCCGCGCTCCGGGCACTGCAGCATCTCCCGCGCGGCCTCACAGCCTGGCCGATCGGGGGGCACCGCACGCCGCAGCCGGCCGACAAGGCCGATCGGCGATCCGGTAAACAGGCGATTCTAGCCGGCCCGTGCGGCCGGCCCGTCACTGTTGGGCCGACGGACGCGGAACCATGCCGCATACATGGCCGGCAGGGCCAGCAGCGTCAGCACGGTGGCGACGACCAGGCCGCCCATGATGGCCACCGCCATCGGCCCCCAGAACACGCTGCGCGTGAGCGGGATCATCGCCAGCACGGCAGCCGCCGCGGTGAGCACGATCGGCCTGAATCGGCGCACGGCGGATTCGACGATGGCCGTCCATGCCTCCACACCGCGCCGACGGTCCTGCTCGATCTGGTCGATCAGGATCACCGCGTTGCGCATGATCATGCCCATCAGCGCGATGACGCCCAGCAAGGCCACGAAGCCGAATGGCCGGTCGAGGATCAGCAACGCCGCGGCGACGCCGGCGATGCCCAGGGGGCCCGTCAGGAAGACCAGCAACGACCGCGAGAAGCTTTGCAGTTGCAGCATCAACAGCGTGAAGATCAGGAACAGCATCACCGGCACGCCGGCGGCAATGGAGGCCTGGCCCTTGCCGCTTTCTTCCACCGCGCCAGCCACCTGGATGGCATAGCCCTCCGGCATCCGAGCCTGCAGTTCCTTCAACTGCGGCCACAGCGCCGCGGTGACGGTCGGCCCCTGCACGCCGTCGACCACGTCGCCCTGCACGGTGACGGCGTACTTGCGGCCTTCGCGCCACATCACGCCGGGCTCCCAGCCGATGCCGGCCCGGGCGATCTGCATCAGTGGGATGCTGCGGCCACTGGCCGTGGGCACGTAGGCGTTGGCCAGGTCGGTGATGGCATTGCGCTCCTCGAGCGGTTGCCGCAGCACGATGTCGACCAGCTTGTCTCCCTCGCGGTACTGCCCGATGTTGGTGCCCGACAGGATGGTGCGCGACCCCTGGGCGATCGACTGGCTGGTCACTCCCAGCGCACGGGCCTTGTCCTGATCGACCTGCAGGTGGATGGCCTTGATCGATTCGTTCCAGTTGTCGTTCACGCCTCTCATGCTGGGATGCGCGCGCAGCACGGCCTTGGCCTCATCGGCCCAGTGGCGCACCTGCACAGCGTCCTGGCCGAGCACGCGAAACTGCACCGGATAGGGCACAGGCGGTCCGTTGGGCAGCAGCTTGACCCGTGCGCGCACCTCGGGAAACTCTTCCGCCAACAGGGCCGGCAGGCGCTTGCGCAGGCTCTCGCGTTCGGTGAGGTCGCGTGCCAGCAGGATGGACTGGCTGACATTGGTCTGCGGAAAGATCTGGTCCAGCGGCAGGTAGAAGCGCGGCACGCCACTGCCGATCCAGGTGGTCACGGTGGCGACGCCCTCGTCCTTCATCATCCGCTGCTCGAAGCGCCTGGCGATGAGTTCGCTCTCGGCCACCGTGCTCCCTTCGGGCAGCCACAGGTCGACGATGATCTCGGGACGGCTCGAATCCGGGAAGAACTGCTGCTGCACCTTGCCCATGCCGACGATGCCCAGGCCGAAGGTGGCCAGGGTCACGCCGATGGCGATCCAGCGGTGCGCCACGCACCAGTCCACCCAGCCGCGGAAGCGGGTGTAGAACGGCGTGTCGAAGAGCTCGTGCGCCACACCGTCGTTGCGGGCGTGGTTGTGCAGCAGCCATGCACCGAGATAAGGCACGAAGTACACGGACACGACCCAGCTGATGACCAGTGCTGCCGACGTGACGGCAAAGATCGCGAAGGTGTATTCACCCGTGACCGACTTGGCCATGCCGATGGGCAGGAAGCCGGCCGCCGTGATCAGGGTGCCGGTGAGCATCGGCATCGAGGTGGCTTCGTAGGCGTAGGTGGCGGCACTGGCCTTGTCGAAGCCTTCCTCGAGCTTGCGCACCATCATTTCGACCGCGATGATCGCGTCATCCACCAACAGGCCGAGTGCAATGATCAGCGAGCCGAGCGAGATCTTGTGCAGGCCGACGCCCCAATAGAACATGGTGACGAAGGTGATGGCAAGCACCAGCGGGATCGTGATGCCCACCACCAGTCCCGGCCAGATGTCGATGCGCAGCGGCTTCAGGTGAAGACCCAGGCTGATGAAGCTCACGGCCAGCACGACCACCACCGCCTCCAGCAGCACGCGCACGAACTCACCCACCGAGCGGGACACGGCCGCCGGCTGATCCTGCACCTGGCTCAGCTCGATGCCGGCTGGCAACTGTGCGCGCAGTTCGGCGACCTTGGCTTGCAAGCCTTGACCCAGCGCGATGATGTCGCCGCCCTTGGCCATCGACACCCCCAGTGCGATAACGGCCTTGCCCTGGTGCCGAACCTTGACCTGCGGCGGATCCTGGTAGCCACGGCGAATGTCGGCGATGTCGCCCAGCCGCAACGAGCTGGCCACGCCGGTGGCCGCATTGACGACACGGACCGGGAACATCCGCAGCGCCTCGATGGAGTCGAAGGCGCCCGTCACCCGCACCTGCAAGTTCTGCGTGCCGGCGTTCAGCACGCCGGCCCCTTCGACGGCGTTCTGCGCCGACAACTGGCCCAGCAACTGGTTCATGTCCAGGCCCATCTGGGCCAGGCGTTTCTGGGAGATTTCGATGAACAGCTTTTCGGGCTGCGCACCGAAGGTGTCGACCTTGGCCACATCGGGCACACGCAGCAGTTGCGAGCGCACCGAATCGGCAAAGACGCGCAGTTCCTCGTCGGAGAAACCATCGGCGGACAGCGCGAAGATCGAACCGTAGACATCGCCGAAGTCGTCGTTGAAAACCGGCCCGACGACGCCTTGCGGCAAGGTGCTGCGCATGTCACCGACTCGCTTGCGCACCTGGTACCAGACGTTGGCCACCTCCTTGGCCGGCGAGCTGTCCTTCAGCTGCAGGATGGTGAGCGATTCGCCTGGCTTGGTGTAGCTGCGGATGACGTCGGCGTGCGGCACCTCCTGCAGCGTCTTCTCGATCTTGTCGGTCACCTGCTCGGCCATCTGCTGCGCGCTGGCGCCGGGCCAGAAGGCCTGCACCACCATGGCCCGGAAGGTGAAGGGCGGGTCCTCGTCCTGCCCGAGCTGGAAGTAGGCCGACACGCCCAGCACCAACAGCACGATCATCAGATAGCGCGTGAGGGCCGGATGCTCCAGCGCCCAGCGAGAGATGTTGAAGCGCGAGCCGGTCGCGTCCGCGGCTTGTGTCATGGCGATGCGGATCGGTTCAGCGCACGGGAGGCGCGGTCACAGCGGCAGATGCGGCAGCCTTCTGCGCGGCGAGTGTGGGCTCGGCGAACAGGCGGACCTTCTGGCCCGGGGTCAGTACATGGACGCCGGCCGTCACCACGGTCTGACCGGCAGACAGGCCTCCCGCGAGAACGACCAGGTTGCCCTCGGCACCGGCCACCTGCACAGGGTGCGGTTGCACCGTCATCGCGCTGCGGTCTAGCAGCCACACCGTCGACTTGCCCTGGTATTCGAACACCGCCGAAAGCGGCAGCCGGATGACCGCATCGGGCGAGCGCTGCTCGACCATCACCGTGGCCGTCTGACCAAGGCGGACCGGCGCCGTGCCGACGTCGGCCTTGACCAGGAAGGTGCGGCTGGCAGGATCGGCGGCCGCCGCGATCTCACGCACCGTGGCAGCACCCGGTGCAGCGCCTCCGGGCCACTGCACCTGCACCGCATCGCGCTTGCCGAGCAGGGCTCGGATCGCAGGGGCGCGCTCCTCGGGCACGCTGAACACGGCGTCCCTGGGCCCGTCTTGCGCAATGCGCAGCACCGTGGTGCCTGCCGAGACGACGGCACCGGGCTCGGCGTCGACGCCGACCACCGTGCCCGCCACGTCGGACGTGAGCACTGCATAGCTGGCCTGGTTGCCCTGCACGCCCGATTGGGCGCCGGCCTGGTCCGCCTGCGCCCGGGCGGCCTTCAGCGTGGCCTCGCGCCGGTCGAGCTCCATGCCGCTGATGAACCCCTGGTCACGCAGTTCCTTGAAGCGACGAAACTCGGCCTCCGCCACGTCGAGACTGGCCTTGGCAGCGGCAAACTGCGATTGGGCCGCCGCTTGGCCCAGGCGCAGATCCTGCGCATCCAGTTGGGCAAGGGGCTGGCCCGGCCGCACCGTGTCGCCGATTTCCACCAGGCGCCTGGTCAGCTTGCCGCCGACCCGAAAGCCCAGCCGCGATTCGACCCGGGGTCTGATCTCAGCGGCGTAGTCGTGACGATGAACGGCCTGCCCCCCCTGGACCACCTGGGTTCGGACGGCACGGACAGGCTCCGGCGTGGGCTCCCCGCGGGTACAAGCCCCCAGGACAACGAGCAACAGAAGGCCCGCAAGACGTTGCAGCATCGAAGCCACCTGAGTGACGCCTGGGGTTGCGGCGCTCGACCACCCCTGGGCGTGTGAGTTACTGACTGACCGGTCAGTAATATAGGGGCGCAGAGTATCCCTGTCAAACCGGGGCCCAAGGTCCGTGGACAATCGCGCCCTGTGACGATCGGACACTACGAGAACTTCCCGGTGGCGTCGGCGCTGTGTCCGCCAGCCTTGCGTCCGCCGATCCTGGCCATCTACCGCTTTGCGCGCACCGCCGACGACCTCGCCGACGAAGGCCAGGCCACGGTGCAGGAGCGCCTGCGCGAGCTGGGCCGCTTTCGCGCGGCACTTGATGCGGCGGCCAGCGGGCGCCAGACCGGCGATTGGCCGGACGTCTTCGAACCACTGGCCGAGCAGATGGCCCGCTTCGCCTTGCCAGTGCACTTGCTGGCCGACCTGCTGGACGCGTTCGCGCAGGACTGCGGCAACCCGATCTACGAGGACCGGCACGAACTGCTGGACTACTGCCGCCGCTCGGCCAATCCGATCGGGCGCCTGTTGTTGCACCTGTACGGCGTGCGCGACCCGCTGAGCATCGAGCAATCTGACGCCATCTGCACCGCACTTCAACTGATCAACTTCTGGCAGGACCCGAGCGTGGACCTGCCCCGCGGCCGCAGCTACTTTCCGCGCCAGGACCTCGTCGCCCACGGGCTTACCCAGACCGACCTGGCCAACGCCGGCGACACCGCGCAATCCCAGGCCCTTCTGGCCAGCCTGTGCTCATGGGCGAAGGGCCTGATGCAGCGCGGTGCCCCGCTCGTCTTCACCGTGCCCGGCCGAATGGGTTGGGAACTGCGGTTCGTCGTGCAAGGCGGCCTGGGCATCCTGGCGAGAATTGCGGCCATGGACCATCGCACCTTTCGCCGCCGCCCCAAGCTGGGCGCCCTCGACATGCCTGGCATCGCCTGGGCGGCACTGCGCATGCGCCGCGACGCCGGTCTGCACGCTTCGGGAGAGCCCGCTTGACGCCCCAGCAATACGTGCAGTCGCGCACGGCGTCGAGCGGATCGTCGTTCTACTACGCCTTCCTGTTCCTGCCTGTCGAGCAGCGCGCCGCCATCACGGCGTTCTATGCGTTCTGCCGCGAGGTCGATGATGTCGTCGACGAGATGAAGGACCCTGGCGTGGCTGCCGCCAAGCTGGCCTGGTGGCGGCAGGAGGTGCAGTCCGCCTTCGCGGGCCAGGCGGCCTCGCATCCGGCGCTGCAGGCCCTGGTCCCGCTGGCACCGCGCTTTGGCCTCCGGGCAGATCAACTGCTCTCGGTCATCGACGGGTGCCAGGTCGACCTCGACCAGTCCCGGTTCCTGGACTACCCCAATCTGCAGCGCTACTGCCACCTGGTGGCGGGCGTGGTCGGTGAGGTGTCGGCCTCGATCTTCGGCAACACCCACCCGGACACGTTGGCGTATGCGCATCGCCTGGGCCTGGCGCTGCAACTGACCAACATCATCCGCGACGTTGGCGACGACGCGCGCCGTGGCCGCATCTACCTGCCGATGAGCGAACTCAAGCAGTTCGACGTCAAGGCCAATGAACTGCTGGCCCGGACGGCCCCCTGGGGCTACAGCGATCGGTTCACCGCGCTGATGGCCTTCCAGGCCGAGCGGGCGCACCGCACCTACGACGAAGCCATGGCATTGCTGCCCGAAGTCGATCGCCATGCCCAGAAGCCGGGGCTGATGATGGCCAACATCTATCGCGCCCTGCTGCGCGAGATCGAATCGGACGGATTTCAGGTTCTGCACCAGCGCACCTCGCTCACACCCTTGCGCAAGTTGTGGATCGCCGCGCGCACGCACTGGCGCGGCCGCTGAGACGCATCGGCATGCGCCGCACTGCCGTGATCGGGGCGGGATGGGCCGGGCTGTCGGCGGCCGTGACCGCATGTCTGGCCGGGCATCGGGTGCACCTCTTCGAGATGGCGCCTCAGGCCGGAGGTCGCGCGCGCAGCCACGACCTTGACGCCGGTCGCCTCGACAACGGACAGCACATCCTCATTGGCGCCTACCGGGACACGCTGTGCCTGCTCCGGCAAGTGGGCGTCGATGTCGACACGGCGTTGCACCGCAGCCCGCTGAGCCTGCGTTACCCCGACGGCACCGGGCTCACCCTGCCAGGCGGCCCCCCCACACTGGCCTTCGTGCGCGGAGTGCTCGGCGTCGCGCATTGGTCGCTGGGCGAGCGGCTGGCGCTGCTGCGAGCGGCCGTGCGCTGGCGCCTGCAGGGATTCCGATGCACACCCGCGCTCACTGTCAGCGCCTTGTGCAGTTCGCTGCCCAGCGCAGTGATCCGCGACCTCGTCGATCCGCTTTGCGTGGCCGCGCTCAACACGCCCATGTCGGATGCCAGCGCGCAGACCTTCCTTCGCGTGTTGCAGGACGCGCTGTTCGCTGGTCCGGGCAGTGCCGACCTGCTGCTGCCGAAGCGACCGCTGTCCGACCTGCTCGCCGAACCCGCGCTTCGCTGGTTGACGGCACACGGGGCAACGCTGCACCAGGGTCATCGCGTGATGACCCTCATGCCGAGCGCACGCCTACCGAGCGCCGAAGCGGGGATGAGCGCGCTCGAGGCCACTCGCGGCACGGATTCTTGGCAAGTGGACGGAGCACCCTTCGACGGGGTCGTCGTTGCGGCCACCGCGCGCGAGGCCTCGCGCCTGGTGGCCGACATCGATCCCGCCTGGAGCCAGGTGGCCGGCGCGTTGGAGTATCAACCGATCGTCACCGTCTGGGTGTCGGGGCTGAGCGGCGGCTGGCCCTTTCCGATGGTGGCGCTGCGCGCCGGCCCGGATGCACCCGCGCAGTTCGCGTTCGACCTGGGTTCGCTGGGCGGTCCGCCCGGGGTGACGGCCTTTGTGATCAGTGGTGCGGCAACCTGGGTGGCGCGTGGCCTGCAGGCCACCGCCAGCGCGGTGCTGACGCAGGCGGCCGAAGCCTTCGCCAGGGCAGCCCCGGCCGAGCCGCCGACCGTGGTGCATGTCGACGCCGAGCGGCGGGCCACCTTTGCTTGCGTGCCTGGCCTGAGCCGACCGGCCGGCACCATCGCACCGGGCCTGGTGGCGGCGGGCGACTACATCGACGGCCCCTACCCGGCCACCCTGGAAGGTGCCGTTCGGTCCGGCCGCGAGGCGATCGATCGATTGCTGTGACCGTGTCGGCTGGTGCGGCGAAAGGTCGGCCCTGCCCAATCTGGATATCGCAACCGGGTTTCGCTATGCGAAAATGACCGGATGGCACACGGCAAAGAACACGCATCCCCCGCTATCCAGGTGATCGAGAGGCTGTTCGCCCTGCTCGACGCCCTGGCCGCGCACCAGGATCCCGTGACGTTGAAGGAACTGAGCGAAACGACGGGCCTGCACCCTTCCACGGCCCACCGGATCCTCAATGACCTGACGATCGGCCGCTATGTCGACCGCCCCGAACCGGGCAACTACCGGCTGGGCATGCGTCTGCTGGAACTGGGCAATCTGGTCAAGGCCCGGCTGGACGTGCGCGATGCCGCGCTGGGGCCGATGCGCGACCTGCACAAGCTCACCCACCAGGCCGTCAACCTGTCGGTTCGGCAAGGCGACGAGATCGTCTACATCGAGCGGGCCTACAGCGAACGGTCGGGCATGCAGGTCGTCCGAGCTGTGGGGGGCCGTGCGCCGCTGCACCTCACCTCGGTGGGCAAGTTGTTCCTGGCCCACGATGATCCGCAGCGGGTGCGCGCCTACGCCACCCGCACCGGGCTGTCTGGCCAGACACGCAACAGCATCACCGACCTGCCCAAGCTCGAACGCGAACTGAACCTGGTGCGCCAGAACACGGTCGCCCGAGACGACGAGGAACTCGAACTGGGAGTGCGCTGCGTGGCCGCGGGCATCTACGATGACCAGGGCAAGCTGATTGCCGGACTGTCGATCTCGGCGCCCGCCGATCGGTTGGAAGAGTCGTGGACCGAGCGCGTCAAGTCGACAGCGGCCCACATCTCGGCGTCGCTGGGCCACCGGGATCGGCCCGACCCGACCGCCGAAACCGCCACTCGCTGATCAGAGCCGGGCGCTGCGGCGCGCCGGTTGGGTGGCCGAATCGCTCAGCCAGCGGCGGATGCGCTCGGCGTCGCCAATGCGGGAAAACTTGCCCGCGGAGTCGAGCAGCACCATCACCAGTTTCCGGCCCGCCATGCTGGCCTGCATGACGAGGCAACGCCCGGCCTCGGAAATATAGCCGGTTTTCTGCAGGCCGATGTCCCACTGCGGATCTCGCACGAGACCATTCGTATTGCGGAACTGAACGACGCGACGCCCCAGGGGCACCTCCATGTCCTGAGACGTGGACAGGTCGCGCAGCACGGGATGCCGATGAGCCTCGATCACCAGGCGCGCCAGGTCGTTGGCGCTGGATTGGTTTTGGCTGGACAGGCCAGTGGGCTCGACATAGCGCGTGTCCTTCATGCCCAAGGCACCGGCCTTCAGGTTCATTGCCTTCACGAAGGCCTGAAGGCCCCCCGGGTAGTGGCGACCCAGCGCGTGCGCCGCGCGGTTCTCGGAGGCCATCAGCGCCAGGTGCATCATGTCGCCCCGGGTGAGTTGGGTGCCCACGGCCAGACGTGACCGGCTGCCCTTTTCCGTGTCGATGTCGTCCTGCGTGATGGTCAGCATCTCGTCCATCGACTGGGACGCGTCGAGTACCACCAATCCGGTCATCAGCTTGGTGATCGACGCGATCGGCAGCACGGCCTCCGAGTTCTTGCTGAACAGGACTTCGGACGTGTCCTGATCCACGACCAAGGCCACGCTGGAACGAAGCTCGAGTGGGTCGGCCTCGGCGTGGAGGCCTTGAATCTGGCCAAACGATGGACGTTCCGGAATGGCCACGCGCAAGCCAGGCTGCCGACCGGCGCCTCGCCGTGCCTTGAGGCCCTGCCCCGCAATCGCCGCCCGGCTGGCGCCCGGCTTTCGGCCAACGGCCTTCGACGCCTTGACCGGCTTGGCGGACTTGGCCGGCTTGGCAGACGATGTGGCGGCAGCCTTGCGCGCCGCTTCGGCAGGGGCAAGTGCCAGCCCAAAGCACAGGAGGCCAACGAGTGCGAAGAATTTAATGCTTGTCATGGTCACCCGCCCAACGAATCCGTCAGGAGTGTAGGGTACGGCAAAAACATGCACAAGATCAAATACTTGGAGCGGGCATTTCAAGTCGTATCTTTGGCGATCAACCTTGCGCCGCCACCCGTTCCACCTTGGAGTGCAGCTTGTTGAGTGCGGCCAGGTAGGCCTTGGCCGACGCCACCACGATGTCCGGGTCGGCGCCGACACCATTGACCACCCGACCGCTGTGCTGCAGTCGCACGGTCACCTCGCCCTGCGACTCGGTGCTGCCGGAGGTGATGGCGTTGACCGAATAAAGCACGAGTTCAGCGCCGCTGTGCACCTTGGACTCGATGGCCTTCAGGCTGGCGTCGACGGGCCCATTGCCGTCGCTCTCGGCACGGAACTCGGCCTCGCCGGCAGAAAACACCACCGACGCCTGGGGGCGCTCACCCGTTTCGGAATGCTGACTGAGTGACAGCAGGCGGTAGTGTTCGCGCTCGCTGGTCACGCTCTCGTCACCGACCAGCGCGAGGATGTCCTCGTCGAAGATCTCGCTCTTGCGGTCGGCCAGGTCCTTGAAGCGCGCGAAGGCGGCGTTGATTTCGCTTTCGCTTTCCATCTCGATGCCCAGTTCCTGCAGCCGCTGCTTGAACGCGTTACGGCCCGACAGCTTGCCGAGCACGATTTTGTTGGCGCTCCAGCCAACATCCTCGGCGCGCATGATCTCGTAGGTGTCGCGCGCCTTGAGCACGCCGTCCTGGTGGATGCCCGAGGCATGCGCGAAGGCGTTGGCCCCCACCACCGCCTTGTTGGGCTGCACCACGAAACCGGTGGTCTGGCTCACCATCCGGGAGGCCGGCACGATCTGCGTGGCATCGATGCCCAGCGTCAGGCCGAAGTAGTCGCGCCGCGTGCGCAGCGCCATCACCACCTCCTCGAGCGAACAGTTGCCGGCACGCTCGCCCAGACCATTGATGGTGCACTCGACCTGGCGCGCGCCGCCGATCTTCACCCCGGCCAGCGAATTGGCCACTGCCATGCCCAGGTCGTTGTGGCAATGCACCGACCAGACGGCCTTGTCCGAGTTGGGGATGCGTTCGCGCAGCGTCTTGATGAAGTTGCCGTAGAGCTCGGGGACGGCGTAGCCCACCGTATCGGGGATGTTGAGCGTGGTCGCGCCCTCGTCGATCACCGCCTCGAGCACGCGGCACAGGAAGTCGACATCCGACCGGTAGCCGTCTTCGGGCGAGAACTCGATGTCGCCGCACAGGTTGCGGGCGAAGCGCACGGCCAGCCGCGCCTGCTCGTACACCTGGTCCGGTGTCATGCGCAGCTTCTTCTCCATGTGCAGCGCACTGGTGGCGATGAAGGTGTGGATGCGCGCGCGCTCGGCGCCTTTCAAGGCGGCAGCCGCCTGCGAGATGTCGCGGTCGTTGGCCCGTGCCAGCGAGCAGATGGTCGATTCGCGGATGTGATCGGCGATCGACTTGACGGCCTCGAAATCGCCGTTGCTCGATGCGGCGAAGCCGGCCTCGATGACATCGACGCGCAGCCGCTCGAGCTGCCGCGCGATGCGCAGCTTTTCGTCACGGGTCATCGAGGCGCCGGGCGACTGTTCGCCATCGCGCAAGGTGGTGTCGAAGATGATGAGTTTGTCGGTCATGGTGTGCTTCTCCTCGAAGTCCTGGTTCAAGCGGCTGTGGCCGCGTCCAGAGGTTGAACGTCCAGTTCGGCGCCAGCGCGCCGCAGTCCGGACAGAACTGCCTTCATCGACGCAGTGACGATGTTCGCATCGATTCCCACGCCGAAGAGCGTGCGGTCGCCGTCGATGCGGAGTTCAAGATAGGCCGCGGCGCGCGCCTGGGCGCCCGAGCCGATCGCATGCTCGTGGTAGTCGAGCACGCGGATCGGGAGGTTCAGCGCGCGCGACAGGCCGTCGACGAAGGCCTCGACCGGCCCGCTGCCCTCGCCCTGGATCTGCAGGGCTGCGCCGCCACGGTGAACGGAGGCGCAAAGTCGAACCCGGCCGTCGGCCTGCTCGGTGATGGCCTGCTGATCGATCGGCGGCGCTGCAGCCAGGTGGTATTCGGCGTCGAACAGTCGCCACAGGTCGGCCGCGCTCTGCTCGCGGCCGAGGTCGTCCATCACCGCCTGCACCGCCTGGCTGAACTCGATCTGCAGGCGGCGCGGCAGTTCCAGCCCATACTCGCTTTCCAACAGGTACGAGATCCCGCCCTTGCCAGACTGGCTGTTCACCCGGATCACCGCGTCGTAGCTGCGGCCCAGGTCCTTCGGGTCGATCGGCAGGTAGGGCATGTCCCACACGTCCCCATCGCGCCGCGCGGCGAAGGCCTTCTTGATCGCGTCCTGGTGCGAGCCAGAGAACGAGGTGTAGACCAGATCGCCGACATACGGGTGCCGCGGGTGCACCGGCAACTGGTTGCAGTGCTCCACGGTGCGGCGGATGTCGTCGATGTCCGAGAAGTCCAGGCCCGGGTGCACGCCCTGGGTGTAGAGATTGAGCGCGATATTCACCAGATCGACGTTGCCAGTGCGCTCGCCGTTGCCGAAGAGGCAGCCCTCGATGCGGTCGGCGCCGGCCATCAGCGCGAACTCGCCCGCCGCCGTGCCCGTGCCCCGGTCGTTGTGCGGGTGCACCGACAGCACGATCGCGTCACGCCGTTCGAGATGGCGGTGCATCCACTCCACCATGTCGGCAAAGATGTTGGGCGTGCTGTGCTCCACCGTCGACGGCAGGTTGATGATGCACTTGCGCGTCGGCGTGGGCTGCCAGACGGCGGTGACCGCATCGACCACCCGCTTGCTGAAGGCCAGTTCGGTGCCGGAGAACATCTCGGGCGAATACTGGAACGTCCAGGCGGTGTCCGGTTGTGCGGCCGCCAGGTCACGCACCATGCGCGCGTGGACAGTGGCGAGTTCGACGATGCCGTCCTCGTCCAGCCCGAGCACCACGCGCCGCATCACCGGCGAGGTGGCGTTGTAGACATGGACGATGGCCCGCGGCGCACCGCGCAGGGCGTCGAACGTGCGCTCGATCAGGTGGTCGCGTGCCTGGGTCAGCACCTGGATCGTCACGTCGTAGGGGATGCGCCCTTGCTCGATCAACAGGCGCACGAAATCGAAGTCGGCCTGCGAGGCCGACGGAAAGCCGACCTCGATCTCCTTGAAGCCGATGCGCACCAGCGCCTCGAACATGCGCAGCTTGCGCGCCGGGTCCATCGGCTCGATCAGCGCCTGGTTGCCGTCGCGCAGGTCCACGCTGGCCCACAGCGGCGGGCGGCTCAGCACGGCATCGGGCCAGGTCCTGTCGGTCAGGCGCACCGGCGCGAACGGTCGGTATTTGGTGGCGGGGTTGTCGAGCATCGGCATGGGGTTCTCCGTGGGGGGGTGCACGCAGTCCGGTTGCCTGGTTCGGAAAAGCAAACGGCCCGCTGCGTTGCGCTGGCGGGCCGTCGATCCGGTTGAAATGGTTCAGTCGTGGATGATCAGCGCGCCATGGGCACGCGTAGTAGCAGCGTCGAAATGAAGGCTGAACGGATCATCGCGCGAGAAATATAGCATGCCGCACCCGCAATCAGCGGTGCAGGCCCTCTTCGTCCGGCTCGTCGGTAGAGATGGCGATGACGCTCACCGGCTTGCCCTTGGCGCGCTTGTACGCATACACCACGTAGCCCGACAGGCCGTAGGCGCAGAACAGTGCGAACAGCACGCGCGGCGGATCGAGGCTGATCAGGGCAATGCCCAGCGCGATGGCCACCAACACGATGAACGGCACCGTGCGCCGTCCGCCGAACACCTTGAAGCTGTAGAACGGCGCGTTGGTCACCATCGACAGGCCGGCGTACAGGGTCACGCCGAAAGCTGCCCAGGCCGCCCACTCGACCTTGCTGGCCCCTTTGACGCCAGCGTCGTCGACCACCCAGATCAAACCCATCACCAGGGCGGCGGCAGCGGGGCTGGGCAGGCCCTGGAAGAAGCGCTTGTCGACCACGCCGATGTTCACGTTGAAGCGCGCCAGGCGCAGCGCCGCCCCCGCGATATAGACGAAGGCCGGGATCCACCCCAGCTTGCCCATGTCCTTGAGCGCCCATTGGTAGACGATCAGCGCCGGCGCGGCGCCGAAGCTCACCATGTCGGCCAGGCTGTCCATCTGCTCGCCGAAGGCGCTCTGCGTGTTGGTCATGCGGGCCACGCGGCCGTCCAGGCTGTCGAGGATGGCGGCAGCGAAGATGGCGATGCAGGCCGTCTCGTAGCGCCCGTTCATCGCCATCACGATGGCATAAAAGCTGGCGAAAAGCGCCGACAGCGTGATCGCGTTGGGCAGCGCATAGATGCCCTTGCGCCGGGGCCGCTGCGGTGCCACGGCCTCTTCGGCGTCGGGCGGGTTCATGTCGTTCATCACCAGGGAGGATAGCGCAATGAAAAAGAGCCGCCCCAGGGGCGGCTCCGGTCATGCGCACTGCAGCGGTCAGTTGCGGCTCTTGTCCACCAGCTTGTTGGCCTTGATCCAGGGCATCATGGCGCGCAGCTTCTCGCCCACCACCTCGATGTCGTGGTCGGCCGTCAGGCGGCGGCGGCTCAGCAGCGTGGGCGCGCCGGCACGGTTCTCCAGGATGAAGCTCTTGGCGTACTCACCGGTCTGGATGTCCTTCAGGCACTGGCGCATCGCGTCCTTGGTGCCTTCGGTGACGATCTTCGGGCCGGTGACGTACTCACCGTACTCGGCGTTGTTGCTGATCGAGTAGTTCATGTTGGCGATACCGCCTTCATAGATCAGGTCGACGATCAGCTTGAGCTCGTGCAGGCACTCGAAGTAGGCCATCTCGGGCGCGTACCCGGCTTCCACCAGCGTCTCGAAACCGGCCTTGATCAGTTCGACGGTGCCGCCGCACAGCACGGCCTGCTCGCCGAACAGGTCGGTTTCGGTTTCTTCGCGGAAGTTGGTCTCGATGATGCCGGCCTTGCCGCCACCGTTGGCCGCGGCGTAGCTGAGGGCCAGGTCGCGCGCCTTGCCGGTCTTGTCGGCATGCACGGCGATCAGGTGCGGCACACCGCCACCTTGCGTGTAGGTGTTGCGCACCGTGTGGCCAGGGGCCTTGGGCGCCACCATCCAGACGTCGATGTCCTCGCGCGGCACCACCTGGCCATAGTGCACGTTGAAGCCGTGCGCAAAGGCCAGCGAGGCGCCGGCCTTCATGTTGGCGGCGACGTCGCTGTTGTAGACCGAGGCGATCTGCTCGTCGGGCAGCAGGATCATCACGACGTCGGCGGACTTCACCGCATCGGCGATCTCGGCCACCTTCAGGCCGGCCTTCTCGGCCTTGGCCCAGGATGCCCCGCCCTTGCGCAGGCCGACCGTGACCTTGACGCCCGAGTCGTTCAGGTTCTGCGCGTGCGCATGGCCTTGCGAGCCGTAGCCGATGATGGTGACGTTCTTGCCCTTGATCAGGGAGAGGTCGGCGTCCTTGTCGTAGTAGACCTTCATGGGGTTCTCCAGTGTCGTGTTCGTGCGGGAAGGGTTGTCTCAAACGCGCAGGATGCGCTCGCCGCGACCGATCCCGCTGGTGCCGGTGCGCACGGTTTCGAGGATGGCGGTTCGATCGACCCCGAGGATGAAGGCGTCGAGCTTGCCGGCATCCCCGGTGAGTTCAATGGTGTAGCTCTTCTCGGTGACGTCGATGATGCGACCGCGGAAGATGTCGGCCATGCGCTTCATCTCCTCGCGTTCCTTGCCGACGGCGCGCACCTTGATGAGCATGAGTTCGCGCTCGGTGTAGCTGCCCTCGGTGAGGTCGACGACCTTGACGACCTCGATCAGCCGGTTCAGGTGCTTGGTGATCTGCTCGATCACCTCGTCGGAGCCGTTCGTCACGATGGTCATGCGCGACAACGAGGGGTCCTCGGTGGGCGCGACGGTGAGGCTCTCGATGTTGTAGCCACGGGCCGAGAACAGGCCCACCACGCGGGAGAGTGCGCCGGCCTCGTTCTCGAGGAGCACGGCAATGATGTGTTTCATGATCGTTCGTCCTGGCGGGGTTCTTCAGACCGGCGGCGGTGACCGCCGGCCCTTGGCCGCGCCGTTGGAAACATGGAGGGATGGTCCGGGTCGTTCGCGCCATTCAGCGGACGGCTGCGGGCGCGGCGGTGACCGCGCCCACCCCGGCCGCCTTCAGGCGGTCACAGTTCCTCGGACCCCAGCAGCATCTCGGTGATGCCCTTGCCGGCCTGCACCATCGGCCAGACGTTCTCGGTCTGGTCGGTGCGGACGTCGAGGAACACCGTGCGGTCCTTCAGGCGGATCAGCTCCTTGAGGGCAGGTTCCACCTCGGAGGGCTTCTCGATCTTGATGCCGACGTGGCCATAAGCCTCCGCCAGCTTCACGAAATCGGGCAGCGCATCCATGTAGCTGTGCGAGTAGCGACCACCGTAGTCCAGTTGCTGCCACTGCCGCACCATGCCCAGGTAGCGGTTGTTCAGCGAGATGATCTTCACCGGCGTCTTGTACTGCGCGCAGGTGGAGAGCTCCTGGATGCACATCTGGATCGAGCCCTCGCCGGTGATGCAGAACACGTCGCTCTCGGGCTTGGCCAGCTTGATGCCCATGGCGTACGGCAGGCCCACGCCCATCGTGCCCAGGCCGCCGGAGTTGATCCAGCGCCGCGGCTCCTCGAAGCGGAAGAACTGCGCGGCCCACATCTGGTGCTGGCCGACATCGGACGTGATGTAGGTGTCGCGGCCGCGGGTCAGTTCGCACAGCGTCTCGACCACGTATTGCGGCTTGATCACCGAATCGCTGCGCTTGTAGGCCAGGCATTCGCGCTTGCGCCATTCGTTGATCTGGCCCCACCACGACGACAGCGCGGCCACGTCGGGCCTGGACTGCGACTCCTTGACGTAGGCGATCATCTCCTGCAGCACGTCCTTCGTGTCGCCGACGATCGGAATGTCGACCTTCACGCGCTTGGAGATCGACGAGGGGTCGATGTCGACGTGGATGATCTTGCGCTCGACCGATGCGAAGTGCTTCGGGTTGCCGATCACACGATCGTCGAATCGCGCACCCACGGCGAGCAGCACGTCGCAGTGCTGCATCGTCATGTTGGCCTCGTAGGTGCCGTGCATGCCGAGCATGCCGAGGAACTTGGGGTCGCTCGCCGCAGTGGCGCCCAGGCCCATCAGCGTGTTGGTGCAGGGAAAGCCGAGCAGGTCGGTCAGTTCACGCAGTTCGGGCGACGCATTGCCGAGGATGACGCCGCCGCCGGCATAGATGTAGGGCCGCTTGGCCGCCAGCAGCAACTGCATCGCCTTGCGGATCTGGCCACCGTGCCCCTTCTTGACGGGGTTGTACGAGCGCATCTCGACCCGCTCGGGGTACGAGAACGGGCAGGTCTTCAGCGACACGTCCTTCGGGATGTCCACCACCACGGGGCCGGGACGGCCGGTGCGGGCGATGTGGAAGGCCTTCTTCATCGTCATCGCGAGGTCGCGGACGTCCTTGACGAGGAAGTTGTGCTTGACGACCGGGCGGGTGATGCCCACCGTGTCGCATTCCTGGAAGGCATCGAGCCCGATGGCAGGCGTCGGCACCTGACCGGTGACGATGACCATCGGGATCGAGTCCATGTAGGCGGTGGCGATGCCGGTGACGGCATTCGTCACGCCCGGGCCTGAGGTGACCAGCGCGACGCCGACCTCGCCGGTGGCACGGGCATAGCCGTCGGCGGCATGGATGGCCGCCTGCTCGTGGCGCACGAGCACGTGTTCGATCGTGTCCTGCTTGTAGAGCGCGTCGTAGATGTAGAGCACGGCCCCGCCGGGGTAGCCCCACATGAACTTGACGCCCTCTGCCTGCAGGCAGCGGACCATGATTTCCGAACCGTTGAGCTCGGGATGGGATGTATTGGGATGCGGGGGTGCCGTCGAGGCACGCTTGACTTCCGCGGCAGACATGTCCATTGAGAACCTCTGTGAATTTCTCTGACGAAAAACCATCGGTGCCCCTCCTCGCACCCTCGTGGGGCGGAATCAGGGCCTGCGCGATCGAAAACAGGGGCCCCCTCGGGTGGGCGGGCCAGCTTCAGACCAGTGGCGCTTTGTGCGCAGCAGCATTATTGCATCAGTTTCAACGCGCTCCGCCGAGCACCAAGTCTGTGCTCCCCTGGGTGCCATAATCCAGCCCGATTTCGGCCATCCATCCGGCGCCGGATGGTGGGAACCTCCTTGGCCAGCGACAAAGAACTCACGGACTTCCTCAAGAGCGTCGAGAAACGTGCCTTCAAGCGCACGGTGTATGCCGTACGCGATGACGATGCCGCACTCGACATCGTGCAGGATTCAATGATCCGCCTGGCCGAGAAGTACGCTGATCGTCCGCCGGCCGAGTTGCCGCTGGTGTTCCAGCGCATCCTGTCGAACGCCACGATGGACTGGTTCAGGCGCCAGCGCGTGCGCAACGCCGTGATGCAGAACCTGTCGAGTTTCGAGGCCGACGGCGACGACGGTGGCGATTTCGACCTGCTGGAAATGCTCGAATCTGCCGATGGGCAACTGGGCGCCGAGAGTGCCGCGGACACGGTCGGCCGCCAGCAGGTGCTGCTCATCATCGAAACCGAGGTGGGGCACCTGCCCGCCCGTCAACGCGAAGCGTTTCTGCTGCGTTACTGGGAGGAACTCGATGTTGCCGAAACGGCTGCCGTCATGGGCTGTTCCGAGGGCAGTGTCAAGACGCACTGTTCGAGGGCAGTGCATGCACTGGCCAAGGCACTTCGGGGCAAAGGGATCGCACCGTGAAGACCACTTACCTTTCTCCATCGCATGTCGAACTGATCGAGGCCCTCGAGGGCCGTGTCGCGTTGCGCCTGGCATCCAGGCTCAGCCAGGGCACCGACCAATTGCCGCACGACATCTCCGAGCGCCTGCGATTCGCTCGCGAGCAGGCGGTCAGCCGCGCCAAGATGACGCGCCACCAATTGGCGCCTACCCCACTGATCCAGTCCAACGGTACTGCCGTGCTGGGTGGTCCCTCCAGCGTGTGGTGGCGTGTGGCCTCGGTGCTGCCGCTGGTGGTGCTCGTGGCTGGACTGGTGCTGATTCAGCAATACCATGATGTCCAGCAGATTTCGGCCGCAGCCGAAATCGACGCCGCGCTGCTGTCCGATGAATTGCCGCCTGCCGCCTACCGTGACCCTGGATTCACCGAATTCCTGCAAGCCCAGGAAGCCCCTTGACCCGTCCTGGTGCCACGCCGGCATGACCGGCCGTCTGTTCGCGGGGGTCAGCATCACGGCCGCGATGCTGGCCGGATCGGTGGCTTTGGCGCAGCCGGCCGTGGCGCCGGGTCCCCGTGTGGCAGTGGCCAGCCCAGCCTTGGCCGGCCCGGCCTGGGGCAGCCTGTCGGGTGCAGAGCGCGCAGCGCTCGCGCCCCTCGAGCGCGACTGGTCGTCGATCGAGCCCGACCGGAAGGCCAAGTGGCTGGAGATCGCCGCCAGATTTCAAAAGATGCCCGCCGATGAGCAACGACGCGTGCAGGAACGCATGACCGAGTGGACGCGTCTGTCCCCCGCCGAACGCGGGCGGGCGCGGATGTCATTCCAGGAGGCGAAGCAACTCTCCCCGGAAAAGCGGCAGGCGCAATGGCAGGCCTACCAGGCCTTGCCCGATGCCGAGCGCAAGGCACTGGCGGCCCGGTCATCGGCGTCGGCCGCGAAACCAGCCCCGCCGAAGGCCCCGGCCGATTCTCTCTCGACGGTCCCCAAGAAGACATCGGCCCAGCCGACGCCGACCAAGCCGCAGGGCTTGCTCGTCCAACCCGTCGCGCCCGCGACCATCCAGGCCAAGCCAGGCGCCACCACCACGACGATGGGCAAGACCGCCGCACCGCCGGCGCACCAGCATCCCGGCCAGCCCAAGATCGCAGCCAAGCCCTCGCAGGTCGATCGCACGACGATGCTGCCGCGGGAGACCGCCAGGCCGAACACCACCGGTGCGGGCAAGGCCTCGGCACCAACGCCCGGTAAATGACCGACGCGGATCGTTCCGCGCCAGGCAAGACGGTTGACACGGCGGTGACGCCGGACACGCCGTCCACGATCACCCCATCTCTTGCCGAAGCCGCGCCACCGGGGGTGATGCGTCGCCTGGCCTGCTTCGTCTACGAGGGCGTGCTGCTGTTCGGCGTGGTGATGGTCGCCGGACTCGCCTATGGCGGACTCACTCAACAGAGGCACGCGCTGCAGGGCAAGTTCGGCCTGCAATTGTTCCTGTTCGCCGTGCTCGGCCTGTACTTCACCTGGTTCTGGTGTCACGGCGGGCAGACGCTGGCCATGAAGACCTGGCATCTTCGCGTGGTGACGGTCGACGGGCAACCTGTGTCGCAGGCTCGCGCCTGGGCCCGCTACGTCATGAGCTGGCTGTGGTTCCTGCCCGCCCTGGTGGCGGTGTACACCAGCGGCTCCACACGGACTTCTGCCGTGGCAGGCGCGCTCCTCGCCGGGGTGCTGGCCTACGCCGGCCTGGCCCGGCTGCGCGGTGACCGGCAGTTCGTTCACGACATCGCCTGTGCCACGCGCGTGGTGACTTGGCGCCCCCCGGCCGTCGCCAAGGGCAAGGCGGCCGCGTGACGAATCCCCACAAGGGCCGCACCGGGCTCGACCGCATCGTGCATGCCACGTCGTACTCGATGCAAGGCTTGTCGGCGGCCTGGCACGGCGAAAGCGCATTCCGGCAGGAGGCCGTGCTGGCCGCCTTGCTGCTGCCGGCCGCGTTCTGGCTGGGCCGCGGCTGGGTCGAGGTGGCGTTGCTTTGCAGCACGGTCATGCTGGTGCTGATCGTCGAGTTGTTGAACTCGGCCATCGAAGCCACCGTCGACCGTGTGTCTTTCGAGATGCACGACTTGTCCAAGCGTGCCAAGGACCTGGGCAGCGCTGCGGTGCTGCTGTCTCTGCTGCTGTGCGCGATGACCTGGGGCGCGGCATTGCTGGCCCGGTTCACCGCGTGACGGCCCACCGACTGGCCGCGCGACTTGTCGCGCCATCGACGCGGCTGGCCTCGACTCTCGCGGCCCGATGCGGCCCCGTGGGTCATCGCTTAGCATCTGACCGATGAGTGACCGACCCTACAGCATCTGCGTCTACTGTGGCTCCCGCCCCGGCACCCGCCCTGGCTACGCCGAGCTTGCCACCAACCTGGGACGGTCCATCGCACGCCGGGGCTGGCAACTGGTCTATGGCGGCGGCCGGGCCGGCCTGATGGGCCTGGTGGCCGAGGCGGCACTGTCCCACGGGGCACGGGTGGTGGGCGTGATCCCGCAGTCTTTGATGCGTCTGGAAGTGGGCCATGCAGGTCTGACCGAACTGCACGTCGTGGACACCATGCACCAGCGCAAGCAACTGATGGCCGAGCGCTCGGATGCCTTCATCGCGATGCCCGGTGGCATCGGCACCTTCGAGGAACTGTTCGAGGTCTGGACCTGGCGCCACCTGGGCTACCACCAACGCCCGATCGGTCTGTTGGACGCAGAAGGCTACTGGTCGCCGATGGTCGGCTTCCTGGAGCACGCCTGTGCCGAGGGCTTCATGGATGCACAGCAGATGGCCATGCTGAAGATAGACGACAACGTGGAACGTCTGCTCGACTCGATGGTGGCCGGCCCGGACGCGGGGGGCACCGCAGAGGGGTTCGCGAGAATCTGAGACCGCATCGACGCAACATGCTGGCGCGCCAGCATGTTGCGGAGCGGGTCAGACCGCCGATTCGTCGGTCTCGCCCGTGCGGATGCGCACCACCTGCTCGACCGGCGTGACGAAGATCTTGCCGTCGCCGATCTTGCCGGTCTTGGCGGCCTTGACGATCGAGTCGATGCAGCGGTCGACGTCGACGTCCTTCACCACCACCTCGATCTTCACCTTCGGCAGGAAGTCGACCACGTACTCGGCGCCACGGTAGAGCTCGGTGTGGCCCTTCTGGCGGCCGAAGCCCTTGACCTCGGTGACGGTCAGGCCCGACACCCCGACGTCCGCCAGCGCCTCGCGAACCTCCTCGAGCTTGAATGGCTTGATGACTGCGGTGATCTGCTTCATGACGCGCTCCAGGAGACGGGGGACTGAAACCGATTCTAGGCCCTGAACTTCGACGTGATGGGGTAGCGCCAATCTCGCCCGAATGCGCGATGGGTGATCCGGATGCCCACGGGCGACTGGCGGCGCTTGTACTCGTTGATCTTGATGAGCCGCGTCACGCGCTCGACGTCGGCGCGCGGGTAGCCGGCGGCAATGATGTCGTCGATCGACTGGTCTTCTTCCATGTAGCGCGCCAGGATGCCATCGAGCACGTCGTAGGGCGGCAGGCTGTCCTGGTCCTTCTGGTCTGGGCGAAGTTCGGCTGAAGGGGGCCGGGTGATGATGCGCTCGGGGATCACCGGGCCGGTGCTGCCGTCGGCCCGCACCGTCGGCTGCCGGTTCTTCCATTCGCACAGGCGGTACACCAGGGTCTTGGCGACATCCTTGATCACCGCAAAGCCGCCGGCCATGTCGCCGTACAGCGTGCAGTAGCCGGTGGCCATCTCGCTCTTGTTGCCGGTGGTCAGCACGATGGCGCCGAACTTGTTGGACAAGGCCATCAGCAGCGTGCCGCGCACACGGGCCTGGATGTTCTCTTCCGTCGCATCTTCGGCCAGACCGGCGAACTCCGTGGCCAGGCTGTGGCGGAAGGCCTCGAACATCGGCGCGATCGAGATCTCGTCGTAGCGCACGCCCAGTCGGGCGGCCATGTCGCGTGCATCGATCCAGGAGATGTCGGCGGTGTAGGGTGACGGCATCATCACCGTGCGCACCCGGTCGGCGCCCAGGGCATCGACCGCAATGGCCAGCACCAGGGCCGAATCGACGCCCCCCGACAGGCCGATGATCACCCCCGGGAAGCCGTTCTTGCCGATGTAGTCGCGCACGCCGGTGACCAGCGCGGCCCAGGCCTGTTCCTCGAGCGAGGGCACTGGACACAGTTCGCCGGACAGGCTGCCGTCGGGCAGGACGTCGACCAGCACGAGGGCCGACTCGAAACTGGGGCCGCGCACCGCGACGCGCCCGTGGGCATCGACCGCGAACGAGGCGCCGTCGAACACCACTTCGTCCTGCCCGCCAGACAGGTGCGAATACAACAGGGGCAGGCCGCATTGCAGCGCCCGCTCGGCCATGCGCGCCTCGCGTTCACCCCCCTTGTCGAGGTGGAAGGGCGAGGCATTGAGCACGCACAGCACCTCGGCCCCTGCAGCCTTGGCCGCGTCGGCGGGTTCATCGAACCAGGCGTCTTCGCAGATCAGCAGGCCGAAACGGCGGCCGCCGGCCTCGAATACCACTGCACCCTGCCCTGCGTCGCGGCCTGAGGCAAAGTAGCGGCGCTCGTCGAAGACCTGGTAGTTGGGCAGTTCGCGCTTGCAGTAAGTGGCAACGACTGCACCACCAGCCAGCACGCTGGCCGCATTGAAGCGCCGTTGCACGGCATGCGAGCGGCTCCTGGAATCCCCCCGATCGCCAAACTGATGCGGATGCCCCACCACCACGCGAAGCCCCTCGAAGGCCGCCAGCGCGATCGCCATCTCGGCCAACTTGCGGGCGCAGGCCTGCATGAAGGCGGGCCGCAGCAGCAGGTCTTCGGGCGGATAGCCGGTGAGGGCCAGTTCGGGCGCCACCATCACGCAGGCGCCGGCCGCATGGGCGGCGCGCGCGGCCTCGACGATCAGTTGCGCGTTGCCGTCCAGATCGCCCACCGTGGCGTTGATCTGGGCCAGGGCCACGCGAGCCCGCGAAAGAGTTGACATACCGTGGAGCCGATGGAAGCGAGCAATGATGTTATCCGCGTCGTCGACGATCCGACCCGCGTCGACGCGAAAGCCTGGAATGCGCTGCTGGCCACCCAGGCGAACCCGACCACCTTCATGCGCGCCGAGTATCTGGCCGCGTTGCATGCGTCGGGCAGCGCCACGCCGGCCACGGGCTGGTCGCCACGCTTCGTGCTGGTGCATCGGCAGGGCCGCCTGGTGGCGGCCGCGCCGGCCTACCTCAAGACGCACTCCTACGGCGAGTATGTGTTCGACTGGTCATGGGCGCAGGCCTACCAGCGCCACGGTCACCGCTACTACCCCAAGCTGGTGGTGGCGGTACCGTTCACTCCGGTGCCAGGGACACGGCTGATGGCCGTCGATGAGGCAGCCCGGCAGGGGCTGCTGCGGACCCTGGTCGCCGTGGCGCAGGACACCCGCGCGTCGTCACTGCACCTGCTGTTCCCGGACGACAGCGAAGCCGTGTCCATCGACCGCTGCGGACTGATGCGGCGCAGCGGGGTGCAGTTCCACTGGACACGCGATGTCGCGACGCCCGCGCGAGACTTCGACGAGTTCCTGGCGTCATTGCAACGAGACAAGCGCAAGAAGATCTCCCAGGAGCGGCGGCGGGTGCGGGAGGCAGGAGTCACCTTCTCGGTGCACGAGGGCACCGAGATCGGCGATGACCTGTGGGACTTCTTCTACCACTGCTACCGGCAGACCTACTTGGCGCACGGCGGTCCGCCCTATCTCACGCGCGATTTCTTCCATCGCATGGCCGAGTCCCTGCCCGCCCAGTGGCTGGTGTTCGTGGCACACCGTGGGGACGAGCGCATCGCTGCGTCGTTGCTGGCCATCGACCGCTCGCGCGGCGTGGCCCACGGCCGCTACTGGGGCTGCACCACCCACGTGCCGTGCCTGCATTTCGAGGCCTGCTACTACCAGCCACTGCAATGGTGCATCGCGCAGGGCTTCGTGCGCTTCGAGGGCGGCGCGCAGGGTGAGCACAAGATGGCACGTGGCTTGCTGCCGGTGCCCACGCAATCGGCCCATTGGCTGGCCCAGCCGCAGTTCGCCGATGCGGTGGCCGCCTTCCTGCGCGAAGAAGGCCACGGGGTGGCCGCCTACGTGGATGAATTGCGCGAACACAGCCCTTTCAAGGCCGTTGATTGAGGCACCACAAACAGCGCGCATCACCGAATCTAATCCCGCCGTCGGCGGACTAGTCTTCCCCCATCTGTGCCGAGGCACTGCAAAGCACTGTCCATGGACAAACACTACCTGACCCCGCTGTTCAATCCGTCGTCGATCGTGGTCTTCACAGGAGCCCGCGACGGAGGCGAGGCCCCCACGCCCTATGGCCGCGCCCTGCTGGCCGCCCTGAAGGCCGGTGCCTTTGCCGGGCCTGTCACCACGCTGGACATCGGCATGAGCGGCACACTGGCCGACCTGGCCCAGTCGCGCGCCGACCTGGCCATCATCGCGCTGCCGCACGACCAGATCGCCGCCGCGCTGGAAGTGGCCGGGCGCATCCGCTGCCGCGCAGCGCTGGTGCTGTCGTCGGGGCTGCCCGCATCGGATTGCGGCGAGTTGCTGGCCATCGCCAAGCGGCACGGCGTGCACCTGCTGGGGCCCAACAGCCAGGGCTTCCAGCGCCCGCACCTGCAGCTCAACGCCAGTGCCTCGGGCGCCCTGGCCAACCCAGGCCCGCTGGGCCTGATCTCCCAGTCCGGCGCGCTGACGGCCTCCATCCTCGACTGGGCTGGCGCCAATGGCGTCGGCTTCTCGGCGGTGATCTCGCTGGGCCCCAACACCTCGGTCGACCTGCCCCAGGCCCTGGACTTCCTGGCCAACGACGGCAGCACGCAGAGCATCCTGGTCTACATGGAAGGCATCCGCCAGGCGCGGCGCTTCATGAGCGCGTTGCGGGCGTCCGCCTACGCCAAGCCGGTGGTGGTGATGAAGGCAGGCCGCAAGCCGGCCGGCTCGAAGGTCGCCCTCACCCATTCGGCCGCGATCGTCGGCAGCGACGACGTGTTCGAGGCCGCCCTGCGCCGCGCCGGCGCGGTGCGGGTGCGCTCGTTCACCCAGTTGTTCTCTGCGGCCAAGTGCCTGGCCTCGCGTTACCGCCCGGTGGGCAAGCGCCTGGCCATCATCACCAACGGCGGCGGGCCGGGCGTGCTGGCCGCCGACTGGGCCAACGAGATCGGGCTCGATGTGGCCACCCTGTCCGAAGCCTCGCGGGCGGCGCTGGCGCCCCAGCTGTCGAGCCAGGCATCGATGAGCACGGTCATCGACCTCGGCGAAGAGGCCCTGCCCGAGCACTACCGCGCGGCCCTGCTGGCCTGCGGCAGCGACTCGGCGGCCGACGGCGTGCTGGCCATCTACTCGCCCAAGGTCGACATCGATCCGATCGAGGTGGCACGCTGCGTGGCCGACACCTTCCGGCAGGTTGGCAAGCCGGTGATCGCCAACTGGATGGGCGACACCCGCGTGCGCGCGGCGCGCGACGTGCTCAGTTCGGCCACCATCCCGAGCTTCCGCACCCCCGAGTCGGCGGTCGACGCGTTCGGCAGCATCGCCAACTTCTATCGCAACCAGCAACTGCTGCAGCAGACGCCGCCGCCTCTGTCCACGTTGGGCAAGCCCGACACCGAAGGGGCACGTCTTCTCATCGAGAGCGTGCTGGCCGAGCGCCGCAAGGTGCTCACCGAAATGGAATCGAAGGCCCTGCTGGCGGCCTTCCACATCCCGGTCACTCGCACCATGCTCGCGCGCAATGCCAACGAGGCGATGCTCATCGCAGCGCAACTGGGCTACCCCGTGGCACTGAAGATCGATTCGCCCGACGTGAGCCACAAGTCCGACGTGCAGGGCGTGGCCCTCAACGTGATGACGGCCACGCAGGTGCGCGACACCTACAACGACATGCTGGCCGCGGTGTCTCGCGTGCAGCCCGGAGCGCGCATCAACGGCGTGACGATCCAGCCGATGTCAGGCAAACGACGCGGCCGCGAGATCTACATCGGCTTGACCACAGACGACCCGTTTGGTCCGGTGATCACCTTCGGCGCCGGCGGCACGATGATCGAACTGATCGCCGACCGCTCGATGGAGCTGCCGCCCCTGAACCAGTTCCTCGCGCACCGCTTGATCGAGCGATCGCGCGTGTCGGAGATGCTGGCCGAGTGGCGCGGCACGCCGGCCGCCGACCTGGAGGCCATCGAGCACATCCTGTTGCGCGTGTCCGAGATGGTGTGCGAGTTGCCGCAACTGCGCGAGATGGACATCAACCCCATCATCGTCGACGACCATGGCGCGGTGGCGGTGGATGCGCGGGTGGTGATCGACCACGCGCCGCCCACCGTGCGCGACTACAACCACCTGGCCATCCTGCCCTACCCGTCGGCCCACGAGCGCGAGTGGCCGATGAAGGGCGGCGGGCTCTACACCATCCGCCCCATCCGCCCCGACGACGCCGACATGCTGCAGACCTTCGTGCGCGGGCTGTCGCAGGAGAGCCGCTACTTCCGCTTTGCCAGCGCGATGACCGAGTTGCCCGGGCGCATGCTGGCCCGCTACACGTTGATCGACTACGACCGCGAGATGGCGCTGGTGGCCGTGCATCGGCATCGCGAGCCCGATGCCGACGGCGGTTTCACCGAAACCGAGCGCATCATCGGCGTGTCCCGCTACATAACCAACCCCGACCAGACGAGTTGCGAGTTCTCGCTGGTGGTGGCCGACGCGCTGAAGGGGCAGGGGCTGGGCTCGCGGCTGATGCTGTCGATCATGGACTTCGCCCGCAGCAAGGGGCTGTCGGAGATCGATGGCCTGATCCTGGCAAACAACCCGAACATGCTGCGGCTGATGACCAGCCTGGGCTTCGCGATCCACCCATTCCCCGAAGACCCTGACTTCAAGCTGGCGACCAAGCCCCTCTGACGAGCGCCCGTCCGCCCCGCATGTCCGGTGCCCACGGCACCAGGACAGTCAGGGCGGGTCGCTCAACCGGGGTGCTTCTCCTTGAAGCGCGCGATGCCGGTGGTGATCTCGCCATGGGCGCCTTCGACGCCGTCCCAGCCCGTGACCTTGACCCACTTGCCGGGTTCCAGATCCTTGTAGTGCTCGAAGAAGTGCTGGATGGTCTTCAGGCGCAGCGGGTTCAGGTCTTCCGGCTTCTTCCATTGGCTGTAGATCGACAGGATCTTGTCGATCGGCACGGCCAGCAGCTTGTTGTCTCCACCAGCTTCGTCTTCCATCTTCATCATGCCGAGGGCACGGCAAGTGACGACGACGCCCGGGATCAGGGGCACCGGGGTGATCACCAGCACGTCGACCGGATCGCCATCGTCGGACAGCGTGTCGGGGATGTAGCCATAGTTGCACGGATAGTGCATGGCAGTGCTCATGAAGCGGTCCACGAAGAGCGCGCCGGTCTCGTGATCGACCTCGTACTTGATCGGGTCGGCGTTCATCGGGATCTCGATGATGACGTTGAACTCTTCAGGCGCCTTCGCGCCAGGGGTCACGTTGTGCAGGCTCATGGCAGGTGTCGTTTCGCTCCAGGGGAAACCCTATTCTAAGGAGTCCGCTTGCCCTGCCCTGACAGCAACCGGCGCGGCACGTCCTTGATGTACCGCAGGAAAACACGGTGCCTCGGCCCGGCCGCTTCCCTTACATTCGTCGGCGATCGCCACCCCGGGTGCACGTTTCGCGTGCGCGCGGTGAAGACGGCGGCAAGACACCCCCCACAGGGCTCGTACCGAGGAAGGAGAATTCTCGATGTCAACCAACATGGCGCTTTACGTGGCGCTGGTTTGCGGTCTGGCCGCAGTGCTGTACGGTTTCGTCCAACGGAGTTGGATCCTGAGGCAGGACGCCGGCAACGCTCGCATGCAGGAGATCGCCGGCGCCATCATGCAGGGCGCGGCGGCCTACCTGGCCCGGCAGTACAAGACGATCGCCATGGTCGGTGTCGTGCTCGCGGTGCTGATCGGCGTGTTCCTCGATGGCACCACGGCCTTCGGCTTCGTCCTCGGCGCGGTGCTCTCGGGCGCCTGCGGCTTCATCGGCATGAACGTCTCGGTGCGTGCCAACGTGCGCACCGCCCAGGCGGCCACCAAGGGCATCGGCCCGGCACTGGACGTCGCCTTCAAGGGCGGCGCCATCACCGGCATGCTGGTGGTGGGCCTGGGGCTGCTGGGCGTCGGCATCTTCTTCATGTTCGTCACGGGCAACGGCAACATGACGCCGGACAAGAGCCTGGCCACGGTGCTCAAGCCGATGCTCGGATTCGCCTTCGGTTCCTCGCTGATCTCGATCTTCGCGCGACTGGGCGGCGGCATCTTCACCAAGGGCGCCGACGTCGGTGCCGACCTGGTGGGCAAGGTCGAAGCCGGCATCCCGGAAGACGACCCACGCAACCCGGCCGTGATCGCCGACAACGTCGGTGACAACGTTGGCGACTGCGCCGGCATGGCGGCCGACCTGTTCGAAACCTACGCCGTCACGCTGATCGCCACCATGGCACTCGGCGCGCTGGTGGTCACCGCCGCGCCGATGGCCGCGGTCATCTACCCGCTGCTGCTGGGCGGCGTGTCGATCATCGCGTCGATCATCGGCTGCAGCTTCGTCAAGGCCAGCCCTGGCATGAAGAACGTGATGCCGGCGCTGTACAAGGGCCTGATCGTTGCCGGCGTGCTGTCGCTGATCGCCTTCTACTTCGTGACGATTGCCGTGATGCCGGCCGACGCGTTGGGCGCGGGCACGCACATGAAGCTGTTCGGTGCCTGCGCCGTCGGCCTCGTGCTCACCGCCGCCATGGTGTGGATCACCGAGTTCTACACCGGCACGCAATACTCACCGGTGCAGCACATCGCCGCTGCGTCCACCACCGGCCACGGCACCAACATCATCGCCGGCCTGGGCGTGTCGATGCGCTCCACCGCCTGGCCGGTGCTGTTCGTCTGCATCGCCATCCTCGCCGCCTACCAGTTGGCCGGCCTGTACGGCATCGCCGTGGCCGCCACGTCGATGCTCAGCATGGCGGGCATCGTCGTCGCCCTCGACGCCTACGGCCCCATCACCGACAACGCCGGTGGCATCGCCGAAATGGCCGAACTGCCCAAGAGCGTGCGCGACGTGACCGACCCGCTCGACGCCGTCGGCAACACCACCAAGGCCGTGACCAAGGGCTATGCCATCGGCTCGGCCGGCCTGGCCGCGCTGGTGCTCTTCGCCGACTACACCCACTCGCTCGAGAGCCGCGGCATCAACGTCAGCTTCGACCTGAGCGACCCCAAGGTGATCGTCGGCCTGTTCATCGGCGGCCTGATCCCCTATCTGTTCGGCGCCATGGCGATGGAAGCCGTGGGGCGCGCCGCGGGCTCGGTGGTGGTCGAAGTGCGCCGCCAGTTCCGCGAGATCAAGGGCATCATGGAAGGCACGGCCAAGCCCGAGTACGGCACCGCAGTCGACATGCTGACCAAGGCGGCCATCAAGGAAATGATGATCCCGTCTCTGCTGCCGGTGATCGTGCCGGTGGTCGTCGGGCTGCTGCTCGGCCCGTCCGCGCTCGGCGGCCTGCTGATGGGCACCATCGTCACCGGCCTGTTCGTTGCCATCTCCATGTGCACGGGCGGCGGCGCCTGGGACAACGCCAAGAAGTACATCGAAGACGGCCACCACGGTGGCAAGGGCAGCGAAGCCCACAAGGCCGCCGTCACCGGCGACACGGTGGGCGATCCCTACAAGGACACCGCCGGCCCGGCCGTCAACCCGCTGATCAAGATCATCAACATCGTGGCCCTGCTGATCGTGCCGCTGCTGCCGATCCCGGCGGGCACGGCCGCCAAGCCGGCCCATGGCGCCGCAGCGCCCGCCACGGCCACCGCCGCCACGCCCAGCAATTCCGCGTCGTCGATGGCGGCAGCCGCCACCGCGGCCGCGGAGGGCGCATCCTTCAAGGTCGAGAACGGCGTGGTGAAGTTCTACTTCGCCTCCGGCAAGGCCGATCTGGCCACCGGCGCCAACGACGCCCTGGCCGACGTGGCCAAGGGCGTGGCCGCCGGCAAGAAGGCCGTGGTCAGCGGCTTCACAGACGCGTCGGGCGACCCCGAGAAGAACGCCGAGCTGGCCAAGCAGCGCGCCTTCGCGGTGCGCGACGCCATCAAGGCGGCCGGCGTGGCCGACGACAAGATCGAGTTGAAGAAGCCCGAACAGATGACCGGCAGCGGCGATGCCAATGCGGCGCGGCGCGTCGAGGTCGTGCTGATGTGATGGATTCCGCCGGGGCTTGTGTCCCGGCGCGTTGACCACGAGGCCAGCGAGCGTGCTGGCCTTTTTTTCGTCTCAAGTGGAGGCCCACCTCGGGCACGCTGCGATTGCGCGCTAGCGCCTGGCTCCTGACGGCCCTGGATCGGCCGCACCAAAGGAAACGGGCCAGCCCCTTGTGAGGACTGGCCCGTTGTGATCAATGGTCGGGATGGCGGGATTCGAACTCGCTACCCCTTGCACCCCATGCAATAAATAACCGGTTTTTCAGCGTTCGCCAGCGACCACACAGACGGCAAAACTACCCTTCTGAATCAATATCTTAGCCTAGTGGATCGTTCGCCGAGGGCTAGCGTTGTCCGCCACCAACCGCCAGAATTCTGTTGCCGGTTCTGTTGCCGGGAGTTTGGTGCAAGGGGTAGCGCATGGCCAGAACCGCGAAGCTCAAAAAGCTGACAGCCGTCAGCGTGAAGGCCTACATGGACGGCCCCGACGCCGGCCCTCTGCACGACGGCGGCGGGCTGTACCTGCGCAAGCGCGAGGCCGGCGCCTACTGGTATCTGCGCCTCACCAACCCCGCCACCGGCGCGCAGCAGTGGCACCGGATGTTCCCGGATGACCCGGCCGGGAGCTACCCGTCGAAGAACCTTGCGCTCGCGCGGGCGGAGGCGTCGCGGCTTTGGGATCTGCGGTCCACTGGCGTGGACCCCCGTGCCGAGCGCAAGCGCGAGATTCAGGCCCGCCATGCGCAGGATCAGGCCGAGCAAGACGCCGCGCGCCGCCGGGTCACGCTGCGCGCCCTGTTCGATCACTGGGCGCTCGTGGAACTGGCGCCGCACGTGGGCAAGGACGGGAAACGCCGGGGCCGCAAGGACGGCGGCGAGTACATCCGTCTGCAGTTCGAGCGCCGAATCTTTCCGGCCCTCGGCGACGTGACGGCCGCCGCAGTGACCCGCGCCGACCTGCTGCGCGCGCTCGACGACGCCACGGCCGCCGGCAGGCTGCGCACGGCAAACGTACTCCTGTCCGGTCTGAAGCAGATGTTCCGGTTCGCCCTGGTGCGCCAGATCGTGGAGCGCAACCCACTCGACACCGTGACCAAGCGCGACGCTGGCGGCCAGGAATCCGAGCGCGAGCGCACCCTCAGCGACGACGAAATCAAGGCGCTGGCGGCCGCCCTGCCCGACTCACGCATGAACAAGCGCAGCACCGCCGCCGTGTGGTTGATCCTCGCCACCGGCGCGCGTGTCGGCGAACTCATGAACGCCCGATGGACCGACATTGACCTCGACGCCGGCACGTGGCACCTGCCCGAGACGAAGAACGGCCGTGACCACACCATCCACCTGTCCGCATTCGCAAGGCGGCACCTCGACCTGCTGGCCGCGTTGAAGGAAACGACCGACGACGGCGAGCCTGTGCCCTGGGTGTTCCCGAACACGGCGCAGACTGGCCCGGTCTGCATCAAGAGTTTCGGCAAGCAACTGGCCGACCGGCAGCGCACGGCCGACCGGCAATTGACGCGCCGAACGGCGCTCACCGACTCCCTGACCTTGGCGGGCGGCCGCTGGACTGCGCACGACTTGAGGCGCACCGCCGCCACGACGATGGCCGCCCTGGGGATCAGCGGTGACGTGATCGACGAATGCCTCAACCACGTGATCGAGAGCCGTGTCCGCCGGATCTACATCCGCAACCGGCGCCCCGAGGAACAAGCTCGCGCCTTCGATGCCCTCGGCGCCAAGCTGGACGCCCTCACAGGTCACTCCGCCGAGATCTCCAACGTCGTGGCTATCGACACGGCTCGCGCAGCGTAGAGAATAGGTTTCGCTGCGCCTAGGACGGCCATCCGAAAACCCGCGACCCTGGCGGGCTGGCGCGGCGATTCTTCCGGGGGTGCGCGAGGGGCGCATGGGCATTGCCGCTGAAATTGCATTTGTGGACGCTGAGTTCGTTGGAGGCGGCGAATTGCTTGCCGCACTCTGCGAGCAGGAGCAGGTGAAACCTCACCAAGCCGCCGGCTGGTTCATACGACACCAGAAGGAGCTTGATGGCCTACCAATGTTTCTGTTCAACCGCGAACGCCAAGACTTCCACGTGCTTGAAGACCCATGGTCGTGCGACATCTTTCACGACGCGAATGTCGGTATCCAAGAAGACCCCACATCGACTGCCGCTTGGCTTGAAGACGGTTACGGCTATGTGGGCGGGTGGCTCCGCAGGGATCTGGCCAAGTTCTTCGAGGAAGCCGGCGTTCCCATGCCGGCGATTCGCACTTTCGCAACTACGAAAGAACAGTCGCCGCCCCGCGAGGCCACTGGTGACTCCGTCGGCACGCAGATCGAAGCCGAGCCAGCTTCCGATGACGCACCACTTGCGACTAAGGAACGAACGACTTTGCTTTGCATAGTTGGCACCATTGCACGAGAAGCGAAGTTCGATATCTCGCGCCCTTCAAAAGCAGCGGCAGCCATCGTTGATTCCGCTGCGGCAGTCGGGGTGAAGCTAGGTCAGCGAACCGTTGAGGAATGGCTCAAGCGCGTGCCTGATGCGCTGGAAAGGCGATCGACATAGACGAACGGCAATTGCGCATCGCGCGTTCGCAATTGCGCTCGTGGGAATGATGACTGCGCTGGAATCACGTCATGTTCAACCGACGTGAGACACAAATGTCCGTAGTCAATCCTCCTAGTTCAAAGGCGAAGATCAAACCGCGAGTCGCCACAAGCCAACCACTGCACGCAGCTCAAATCTCCAGCGCGCTGCTGAAACTCAAGACGCTGCAAGACCTGAGCGGCCTCGGCAAGACCAGCATTTACCAACGGATCAAGGCCGGCGAACTGAAAGTGATTCGCCTCGGCAAGCGCTGCACCCGCGTTCGTGGTGAAGAAGCGCAACGGTTCCTGCAGGCCCTGGCCAGCGAGGTGGCGGAATGAACGATTCCATCAACACCGACAAGTTGGCCGCCTTGGCGGAGGCGCGCGAGATGTTCACCGGCACCGACAGCAAGGCCCAATGCGCCCGCGTGCTCGAAATACTGCAGCGCGGGTACATGCTCAACACGTTCGAGGCGAGCCGCAATCTCGACGTGTACCACTGCCCGGCCCGAGTCCTTCAACTGCGGGCCGCCGGCCACAACATCATCACGCACTGGGTCACTGTCGTGACCGAGGCCGGGAGGCCTCACCGGGTCGGCAACTACATGCTGGTGCGCGAGGTGCGTCATGCCGCCTGACAACACCGACGCCACCCAAAAAGAAACGGCCCCCGGCGCACAAGACGCACAGAAGGCCGAGGAAAGAAAGCAGAGCGATTCTCACCGATCCCCCGACGTTGGGCTACAGGCCGCCTACTGGGCTGTACAGGAGGCCAGGTACGCACTCAGGTACGCGGCCAATCGTGTTGTTGGCGGCGACCCGCCCGAAGCCCTGGGCGCCCTCAACAGGGCATCTAGGGCCATCGGTGCGGCCCAAGACTCGCTGCAGGGCCTGATGCCGTGACACGCGGGACTGCACGACGACACACCGGCAAGCAACGCGGCGGCGGGTTCGGTGAGCACTTCGTCGGAATCCCTCGCTCGGCGTACAACTCGCCGCTGTTCATCGCGCTGTCGCCCTGGGCAGTGAAGTTGCTGGTGGACCTGGGCGCGCAGTACACCGGCCACAACAACGGCGACCTGGCGGCCGCGTGGAAGCTGATGCACCCGCGCGGCTGGAACAGCGAGACGACGCTGAACAAGGCGAAGAAGGAACTGCTGGCGGCCGGGTTCATCGTGGAGATGCGCAAGGGCCGGCGGCCGAACCTGTGCAGTCTCTACGCGCTGACGTGGCGGCCGCTGAATCCGAGTCCGAAGCACGACTTCGGCCCCAACGGGTTCGAGGCCTACGCCTATCAGAAGAAGCTGCAGACCACGCCGACCATCACCCGCATCGTCGGCGCTACCGCTACTGCATTCGCTGCAACCGGCCCCCCCGGATAGCTCCACGCGCTGCAGTAGCGAGGGGCCGCCTACTGCAGGAACTGGCGCTATGGGCGGGCTTGCGTCGGGCCGCCCTACTGCACGCAATGGAGTCCTGTATAGACCTGCCATCTGCGGTGCATTCCCCGGGGAGTTTCTGCCGTCCGCTGCGCACAGGTAGCGTGCTTGGTGGGCGGCAACTTTGCTGATGATTTCGGATTCTGTGGGAGCGGCTGGAATGGGCAAGGGAGGATCAAGATCGGGAGCGGGCCGACCCGGCCAGCACGTGAAGGCCGAGCACTGCCTGCGCTTCGACGTGCGCGCGCTGGCCCGTCAGAAGCTGCTGAACGGGGCCTACTTCACCTGGCAGTGGACCAGTGGCCGCACCGGCGAACCTGTCGGGTCGATCAGCGTGGCCACGACGGCCGGCGGGCTTCACCTTCGCTACAGCCACAACGGAGATCCGAAAACCGACTTCGTCGCCACCATGGCCACGCCCTGCACCTACGGCGGGTCACGGGCGTGGTTCTGTTGTCCGCTCTGCGCACGGCGGGTTGCCGTGCTGTACATGGTGCGCGGCCGGTTCATGTGCCGAAACTGCGGCAACCTGACCTACGCCAGCAAGAGCGACGACGCCATCGGCCGGGCATGGCGGCTTCAATGGAAGTTGGAGGGCCGGCTCGACAAGGGCGGGCGGCGACCCAAAGGAATGCACCACCGGACCTACCGGCAACTGCAGCGGGCGATCATGCTCTGCGAGGCACAGCGAGACGACGCGCTCGTGCAGGCATTCGGTCGCATGTTCGGTGGGCGCCATCTCGACAAAGTGCTGCTTTGACGCAACACCGACGGCCGAGAGCACTGACGTGCAAAGGCACGGGCCACCTAGGCGGCTGAATTCTGTTGCCCATTCTGTTGCCGGCGGGCCAGAAAGGGAAACGGGCTAGCTCCTTGTGAGAGCTAACCCGTTGATTTCTTTGGTCGGGATGGCGGGATTCGAACTCGCGACCCCTTGCACCCCATGCAAGTGCGCTACCAGGCTGCGCTACACCCCGACGAAGCTCATCATTATAGCGGCAAGTTGATGTTCAGACGCTGAGCATCTCGCGAATCGACAGCAACTCGGCACGCAACTGCGAGGGGTCGAGTTCGATCACCTCCGGCAAGGGCATTTCTCCCAGGGGAGCCAGGAGGGCCTCATCGTCGACGCCGTCAACCAGCAGGGCATCAGAGAGTTCTGCACTGCGCGCGGCACTGAGTTCTGTGAGTTGATTGCGCGCGCCGCTGATCGTGAAACCTTGATCGTAAAGCAACTCGCGGATCCGGCGGATCAACAGCACCTCGTGGTGCTGGTAGTAGCGGCGGTTGCCGCGGCGCTTCATCGGCTTGAGTTGGGTGAACTCCTGCTCCCAATAGCGCAGAACGTACGGCTTCACGCCGCACAAGTCGCTGACCTCACCAATTGTGAAGTAACGCTTGGCCGGAATGGCGGGAAGCGGTTTCTCCATTGAAATCAACGAGGTGTGCGAGCAAAGTTAGACTTTACTCGAAGTCCTCGTCGATCGGTGTATCTCCTTGCACGATCGCCTTCAGCTTGTGGCTGGCGTGGAAGGTGACGACGTTGCGCGCCTCGATGGGGATGGCCTCGCCCGTGCGGGGGTTGCGGCCCGGTCGAGGCGCCTTGCGCCGGATGTTGAAGTTGCCGAACCCCGAGAGCTTGACGTCGTCGCCCTTGACCAGGCTGTCGTGGACCAGTTCGAAGAACGCTTCGACCATGTCTTTCGACTCGCGCTTGTTCAGCCCCAGCCGTTCGAACAACAGCTCCGCCAGCTCGGCCTTGGTCAGCGTCGGCGTCTCCAGGGACGGCAGGATCACGCGGTCGGGGGTCGTGTCCTCGTTGCTCATCATGGTGATTGTCTCTTGTGAACAGCCGAGGATCACCCCCGCAGACGCGCGCCCACGCGTGTCTTTGCACGGTCGATGGCGGCAGCGACGGCCGCCTCGATGCGCTCGTCGGTGAGCGTCGCCTCCAGGTCGAGCAGTTCCAGCCGCACCGCCAGGCTGCGCTCGCCTGCGCCCAGGTCGGCCACCGCCGACGCCGGACGGTACACATCGAAGAGGGTGGTGTCGCGCACCAGCCCCATCGGGTCGTCGCGCAGCGCGGCGGTCAGTGCGTCGTGTGTCGTCGCCTCACCCACCACCAGGGCCAGATCGCGCCAAGACGGCTGATGGCGCGCGATGGGCTGGAAGGCCGGCACGTCGCGCAGGCAGACGACACCAAGGTCGAGCTCGAAGACCACCGGCGCGTGTGGCAGTTCGTAGCCCTGGCGCCAGCGCGGGTGCAACTCGCCGACGACACCGGCCGGCTGTCCGTCGACCCACAGCTGGGCGCAGCGGCCGGGGTGCAGCGCCGGGTGCTGGACGGGCTCGAAGCGGACCTGTCGCGGCGCCAGCAAGGCCTCGAGGTCGCCCTTGAGGTCGAAGAAGTCGACCTGCCGCTCGCGCAGGCCCCATTGCGCCGGGTCAGCCGACCCGTAGGCCAGGCCGCCGACGCGCATCGGCTGGCTCACCCCGTCCACGCTGATGTCGCCCGCCACCACACTGGCGTCGCGGCGGGCCACGCGGCCGATCTCGAACACCCGCACGCGGTGCGTCTTGCGGGCCAGGTTATGGCGCAGCACCTGCACGAGGCTGCCGATCAGGCTGGACCGCATCACCGACAAGGGCGCGGCGATCGGGTTCAGCACCTGGATCGGGTCGGCGTTGCCGGCGAGTTCGTGCTCCCAGCGGGCCTCGACGAAGCTGAAGTTGATCGTTTCCTGGTAGTCCAGCCCGGCCAGCGCATGGCGCACGGCGAAGGCACCGCGCTGCGATTCGACGCGGGTGCGCGCCGTCACCGGCGCCACCGGTGCGGTCAGTGGCAGCTTGTCGTAGCCGATGATGCGGATGACCTCCTCGATCAGGTCTTCCTCGATCTGCAGGTCGAAACGCCAGCTCGGCGGCGTGACGACCAGTCGACCGGGCTCCTCGGTGAAGGACAGGCCCAGGCGCTGGAACACCTGCGCGCAATCGGCCTGTGTCACCGGCATGCCGATGACCTTGGCGGCGCGCGCCACCCGCATCGCCACCGGCGGACGCTCGGGCATGCGCACCTGCTGGTCATCCATGGGGCCGGCCTCGCCGCCGCAGATGTCGATGATCAGCTGGGTGATGCGCTCGATGTGCTCCACCGTCTGCGCCGGATCGACGCCGCGCTCGAAACGATGCCCGGCGTCGGTGGAGAAATTGAATCGGCGCGAGCGCCCGGCGATGGCCTGCGGCCACCAGAACGCGGCCTCGACATAGACATGCCGGGTGTCGTCGGACACCGCCGTGGCGTCACCGCCCATGATGCCGGCGAGCGATTCGACGGCCTGTGCATCGGCGATCACGCCAACCTGGGCGTCGACTTCGACGGTGGTGCCGTTGAGCAACTTCAACGATTCGCCCGGGCGCCCCCAACGCACCTCGAGGTGCTCGTGGATCTTGTCCAGATCGAAAATGTGCGACGGCCGGCCGAACTCGAACATCACGTAGTTGGAGATGTCCACCAGCGCGGTGACGGAACGCTGGCCACAGCGTGCCAGCCGCTCGACCATCCACGCGGGCGTCTTGGCACGGGTGTCGACGTTGCGGACGATTCGGCCGGAGAAGCGGCCGCACAGATCGGGCGCCTCGATGCGCACCGGCAAGCGCTGATCGTGGCGCACGGGCACCGGCGGGATGGCCTCGACCGCCATCGGCGTGCCGGTCAGTGCCGACACTTCGCGCGCAATGCCGTGCACGCTGAGGCAGTGCGCCAGGTTGGGCGTGAGTTTCAGGGTGAACAGCGTGTCGTCCAGGGCCAGGTGGGCGCGGATGTCCGCGCCCAGCGGCGCGTCGGCGGCCAGTTCCAGCAGGCCGCCATGGTCGTCGCTGAGCTTCAGTTCGCGGGCCGAGCACAGCATGCCCTGGCTCTCGACCCCACGCAGCTTGCCCAGTGCGATGCGGAAGGGCTTGCCGTCGTCGCCCGGCGGCAACTCGGCACCGACCAGTGCCAAGGGCACCCGGATGCCGACGCGCGCGTTAGGGGCGCCGCAGACGATCTGCAGCGGGCCATCCTTCGAATGCGGACCGGCGTCGACGCGGCACACGCGCAGGCGATCGGCGTTGGGGTGCTGTTCGGCCTCGACGATCTCGCCGACGACGACCCCCGTGAAGGCCGGTGCGAACGGGCGCAGTTCTTCCACTTCGAGGCCGGCCATGGTGAGCAGGTCGGCCAGTTCGGTGGTGCCGATGGGCGGGTTGCAGAACGCGCGCAGCCAGGATTCAGGGAATTGCATGGTCTGGTCAGTCGATGTCGGTCACTTGAACTGCGACAGGAAGCGCAGGTCGCCTTCGTAGAACAGGCGCAGGTCGTTGACGCCGTAGCGCAGCATCGTCAGGCGGTCGGGCCCCATGCCGAAGGCGAATCCGATGTGGCGCTCGGGGTCGAGCCCGAAATTGCGCACCACGTTCGGATGCACCTGGCCGGAGCCGGCCACCTCGAGCCATTTGCCCTTGAGCGGACCCGACGCGAAGGCGATGTCGACCTCGGCCGACGGCTCGGTGAACGGAAAGAACGACGGCCGGAACCGGATCTGCAGGTCGTCGGTCTCGAAGAAGTGGCGGAAGAAGTCGGCGAACACCGCCTTCAGGTCCTTGAAGCTGACGTTCTCGCCGATCCACAGGCCTTCGCACTGGTGGAACATCGGCGAGTGCGTGGCGTCGCTGTCCACCCGATAGGTGCGGCCGGGCGCGATGACGCGGATCTCGGGCATCTGTGCGCTGCCGGCATGGCGCTTGACGTGCTGCACCGCGTAACGCACCTGCATCGGGCTGGTGTGCGTGCGCAGCAGGTGGCCGCCGCGCGGGCCACGGGTGTCGACATAGAAGGTGTCGTGCATCGAGCGCGCCGGGTGGTCTTCCGGCGTGTTCAACGCGGTGAAGTTGTACCAGTCGTCCTCGATCTCGGGACCGTCGGCCACATCGAAGCCCATCGAGCCGAAGATGGCCTCGATGCGCTCCATCGAGCGCGACACCGGGTGCAACCCGCCCGGCCCGCGACGGCGCCCCGGCAGCGTGACGTCCAGCGCCTCGGCCTTCAGTTGCGCGTCGAGTTCGGCCTCGGCCAGCGCCTGCCGGCGCGCCTGCAGCGCCGCCTCGATGCGCTGCTTGACCTGGTTGATCTCGGCGCCGCGCACCTTCTTTTCGTCGGCAGGCAGCGCCGCCAGGCGCTTGAGCAGGTCGGTCACCTGCCCCGCCTTGCCGAGGTAGCGGGCCTTGGCGTCTTCGAGTGCCGCAGGCGTGGTGGCGCGTGCAAAGTCGCCGCTCGCCTGATCCACCAGTTGGTCGAGGTCGTTCATGGTCGGTTCAGAAACGAAAAAAGGTCGCCCACAGGTGACGACCTTCGAATGCCTGGATGCATCCGTCGACCCGCTCAGGGCCGACAGATGCCGTCTTCAAGCGAGCTGGGCCTTCACCTTGGCAACGATGCTGCCAAAGGCAGCCGGGTCGTTGACGGCCAGTTCGGCCAACATCTTGCGGTCGATGTCGATCGAGGCCTTCTTCAGGCCGGCCATGAACTTGCTGTAGGTGATGCCCAGACCACGCGCGGCGGCGTTGATACGGGCAATCCACAACTGGCGGAAGACACGCTTGCGGGTACGACGATCACGGTAGGCGTATTGGCCTGCCTTCATCACCGCCTGCTTGGCGATGCGGAAGACGTTCTTGCGGCGGCCGCGGTAGCCCTTGGCCAGGGCCAGGACCTTCTTGTGACGTGCGCGGGCGGTGACACCACGTTTGACGCGAGGCATAGATAGCTCCTTTGTCCGTCTCTAGATCACAGGCCGGCGAATGGCAGCATCTGCGCCATGTGGCCCATGTTGGTCTCGTGCACCGCGACCACGCCACGGAGATGGCGCTTGCGGGTGGTGGACTTCTTGGTGAGGATGTGGCGCTTGAACGCCTGACCGCGCTTGACGGTACCCCCCGGACGGACGCGGAAACGCTTCTTGGCGCCGCTCTTGGTCTTCATCTTGGGCATGACTGCTCCTTCTAAGTTGCTCCTGCAGGCGGCCTCCGCGGGTGCGGCGGCACTTGTACGGCCTGCAGCAGCTGTTTCCCATGGGCCCCGGTGACCAAACCGAGGCGGGAAATTCGTCAGACCGGCTTCGCTGCCGAAGCCGGCGGTTCTGTTACTTCTTCTTCGGTGCCAGCACCATGATCATCTGGCGCCCTTCGAGCTTGGGCATGTGCTCGACGATGGCCACGTCGGCCAGTTCGTCGCGGATGCGCTCCAGCATGCGCATGCCGATGTCCTGGTGGGTGATCTCGCGGCCCCGGAAGCGCAGCGTGACCTTGCCCTTGTCGCCGTCCTCGGCGATGAATCGCCGCAGATTGCGCATCTTGATGTTGTAGTCGCCGTCGTCGGTACCGGGGCGGAACTTGACTTCCTTGACCTCGATGACCTTCTGCTTCGACTTGGCCTCGGCGGCCTTCTTCTGTTCCTGGTACTTGAACTTGCCGTAGTCCATCAACCGGCACACCGGAGGATCGGCCGTGGCAGCGATCTCCACCAGATCGACATCCGCCTCGCCGGACAGCCGCAACGCTTCCTGGATGGTGACGATGCCCAACGGTTCGTTGTTGAGACCGTTCAGACGCACGTTCGGCGCCAGGATTTCGCGATTGAGCCGATGCTTGCGCTCGACATTGGGCAACCGGCGATCGAGAAAAGTAGCGATGGTTCAAACCCCTTCAGACCATCCAAGGTCTATGCCACAGCCCCAAGGCAAGCAACGGGCTCTAGGAAAACGAAAGCGCGCGCCAGAGACAGCGTTCAGGACTTGTTCGCGATGTCGGTGGCGAGCTTCATGGCGAAGTCGTCCAAGGGCATCACACCCAGATCCTGATTGCCTCGGGCGCGCACGGCAACGGTTCCGCTTGCCTTCTCCTTGTCGCCGACGACAAGGATGTACGGGACCTTTTGCAGCGAATGCTCGCGGATTTTATACGTGATCTTTTCGTTCCGCAAATCAGTCGTGACTCTAACTCCTTGTTTTTGCAGCGATTTCGCTACTGCAGCAACATAGTCGGCCTGTGAATCGGTGATGCTTGTCACCACCACCTGCACCGGAGCCAGCCAGGCGGGCAGTGCGCCGGCATGCTGCTCGATCAGGATGCCGATGAAACGCTCCAGGCTGCCGACGATGGCGCGGTGCAACATCACCGGGTGGTGGCGGGCGCCATCCTCAGCCACGTACTCGGCGTCAAGCCGCTGGGCCATCGAGAAATCGACCTGCATGGTGCCGCACTGCCACTGCCGGCCGATGGCGTCCTTCAGCGTGTACTCGATCTTCGGGCCGTAGAACGCCCCGTCGCCCGGCGCGATCACGAACTCGCAGCCGGATTGCCGCAAGCTCTCGATCAGCGCGTGCTCCGCCTTGTCCCAGATCTCGTCGCTGCCGATGCGCGCTGCCGGCCGCGTGGCCACCTTGTAGATGATCTCGGTGAAGCCGAAGTCGCGGTACACCTTCTGCAGCAGGGCCGTGTAGGCCACGCACTCGTCGAGGATCATGTCCTCGGTGCAGAAGATGTGGCCGTCGTCCTGGGTGAAGCCGCGCACGCGCATGATGCCGTGCAGCCCGCCCGTGGGCTCGTTGCGGTGGCAGTTGCCGAACTCGCCATAGCGCAGCGGCAGGTCGCGGTAGCTCTTGATGCCCTGCTTGAAGATCAGGATGTGCCCGGGGCAGTTCATCGGCTTGATCGCGTAGTCGTGCTTCTCCGACTCGGTGGTGAACATCGCGTCGCGGTACTTCTCCCAGTGGCCAGACTTCTCCCACAGCGCGCGGTCGAGGATCTGCGGGCCCTTCACCTCCTGGTAGCCGTTGTCGCGGTACACCTGCCGCATGTACTGCTCCACCGCCTGCCACACCGTCCAGCCCTTGGGGTGCCAGAACACCATGCCGGGGCTGTACTCGTCCAGGTGGAAGAGGTCCAGCTCGCGCCCCAGGCGCCGGTGGTCGCGCTTCTCCGCCTCTTCGAGCATGCGCAGGTACTGCTGCAGGTCGTCCTTGGTCGCCCAGGCCGTGCCGTAGACACGCTGCAGTTGCTCGTTCTTCTGGTCGCCGCGCCAGTAGGCGCCGGCCACCTTCATCAGCTTGAAGTGCTTCAGGCGGCCGGTGCTGGGCACGTGCGGGCCGCGGCAGAGGTCTTCGAAGCTGCCCTCGCTGTACAGCGACACATCCTGGTCGGCCGGGATGCTGGCAATGATCTCGGCCTTGTAGTGCTCACCCAGGCCCTTGAAATACGCCACCGCCTCGTCGCGGGGCAGCACGCGGCGCACCACGGGCTCGTCCTTGCGGGCCAGTTCGGCCATGCGCGACTCGATGGCCGCCAGGTCCTCCGGGGTGAAGGGCCGCTTGTAGGCGAAGTCGTAGTAGAAGCCGTTCTCGATGACCGGGCCGATGGTGACCTGGGCCTCGGGGAACAACTGCTTCACCGCGTAGGCCAGCAGGTGGGCCGTCGAATGGCGGATCAGTTCCAGGCCGTCGGCGTCCTTGTCGGTGACGATGGCCAGCGCCGAATCCGCCTCGATGCGATGGCTGGTGTCGACCAGCCGGGCGTCGTCGCCCTGCCCCACGCGACCGGCCAGCGCCGCCTTGGCCAGGCCGGCACCGATCGACGAGGCCACCTCGGACACGGTGACCGGCTGCGCGAACTCGCGCTTCGAACCATCGGGTAGGGTGATCGTGATCATGGGCAACTCCGGCAGCAGGCAGAACGATTCGGGCAACAAAAAAGCGCGGTGACAACCGCGCTTTGAGTGTGTTCGACGAAGGGAAAGTGGCGAACAGGCGTGACAGCGCGGCCGACTAGGGGTCGGTGGCGAACAACGTAGTTCGCGGTGTCAGAACCATGATGCCTTTCTCGCCCTTGTGGATTGAGGATGGCGGGATTCTATGCCACGCCGATTCACATGCGGGCGATCTGGTGGCCTTCGACCCGCACCCGGTCACCCACGCGCAGGTCGCCGGCCTGGGCGTAGTCGAAGCTGCGTTGACCGCCCCCGTCGAGTTGCACCGAGATGCGCACCCCCGCCCGCTGGCCGTTGTGCTGCTTCTCGATCTGGTTGCCCAGCAGCACGCCTGCGACGGCGCCGATGAAGGTGCCCATCGCGCGCCCTTCGCTGCTGCCGCCGAACTGGCGGCCGATGACGGCACCGGCCACACCGCCGGCCAGCGCGCCGCCCCCCGACACCTGCTCGTCGGCACGGAAACGCTCGATGGCGCTGACCACCCCATACTCCACCGCGGCAGGGCGAGACGACGAGTACACCGGAGGCCGGTCGTTGATGGGTTGGACCTGAGCACAGGCGCCCAGCAGGGCGACCGCGGCGATCAGGGCCACACGGGATGCGATGTTCTTCATGGCTGGTCCTCCGACCGATGCGGCACCGGGCCTACCCCGGCACCTCGACCCGTCAACGCACGACGGCCGTCCTCGGTTGATGCCGGCCAACGCAAAGAAAGGTTTCAGGGCAGCGGTTGCGCGTCGATCGACGGGCGCTGCACCAGCGCAGCGAACTCGTCGGCGAGTTCCTGGCTGCGCTGGACCGCCCCGCCCCAGGCCGCGACCCGGCTGGCCAGGTCATCGCCGAAGGCCTTGAAGTCCGACCGGTCGGGCAGCTTGCCGCCGGGCAGCGTGCGCACCCAGTCGGGGTGCGGCGCCAGCAGCACCACGTTGTCGAGCGCCGCGGTGGCCCGGTGTCGGCGGGTCAGCGACTTGTCGAGCCAGCCGGGCACCAGCCGGGGCTGGAAGTGCGGGTACAGCACCAGGCCGTCGGTCATCGCCGCATAGCCGAGGTGGAGGTGATAGTCGGTGATGCCACCGTCCCAGTGCGCCCCGGGCAGCGAGCCGGGCAGGTCGTGCACCGCCTGCAGCCAGAACGGGATCGAGCAACTGGCCAGCACGGCGGGCACCAGGTTCGACGCCGACAGGGCCACGCGCTGGGTGTGGAAATCGGTCAGCGGGAACGGCAGTTCGTCGCGCGCATCGGACACGACCACGCGCTCCAGCCAGCGGCCCAGGCCCTGTCGCCCGAGCAGGTTCGCCGCGAAGGCCGCCGCATAACCCGCCGGCGTGCGCCAGCGGCCCTCGCGGCGCAGCAGGCCGCGGCCGGCGCTGGTGAACAGGTGCAGCCGGAAGCGCGGGTGGCCCAGTACCTCGGCCTCGCGGCCGTCGAAGCAGCGGTGCAATTGGGCACCCAGCACCTCGCTTACATGGCGCGCCTCGGGCTGCCGCCCCGGGGCATGGTCGTAGTGCTGATGCACATAGTCGTCGGCCATGCGGGCCAGCGCAGCGTCGGGGTCGGCCAGCGCGGCACTGGCCATGCGCCACGCGCCGATCGACGCGCCGAGCAGGTGCACGGTGTGCGTGCTGCCGGCCAGCCACTGGCCGAAGATGAAGCGGTCCAGCGGGTTCAGCACCAGGCCCTTCGGCCCGCCGGCCGCCGCCGGGATGACGCGCACGTCGGCCGGCCGCAGTCCGCGCTCCCGCAGCCAGAGCCTGGCGCGCGGACCGGCGAAGACCTGCAGCGCCTTCAACGCAAGGTCAGCGCTTGGGCGTGAGCTTGGCGAAGGCCGCCGCCATCGCGCCCTGCGCCGACGGCTGCGCCGCGGGGCCACGCGGCCCGCCGTGGCGCTGTTCGCGCCCGGCCGGCTTGAAGGCGTTGTCGCCCTTGCCCGCCCCACCCGGCCGCGGCGGCTGGGCGTCGAGCTTCATCGTCAGCGCGATGCGCTTGCGCGCCAGGTCGACCTCCAGGACCTTGACCTTGACGATGTCACCGGTCTTGACCACCTCGCGGGCGTCGTTGACGAACTTGTGCGCCAGCTGGCTCACGTGCACCAGCCCGTCCTGGTGCACGCCCAGGTCGACGAAGGCGCCGAACTGCGCCACGTTGCTCACCGTGCCCTCGAGCACCATGCCGGGCTGCAGGTCCTTCAGGTCCTCGACGCCGTCGTTGAAGCGCGCCACCTTGAAGTCGGGGCGCGGGTCGCGGCCGGGCTTTTCGAGCTCGGCGAAGATGTCCTTCACCGTGATGGCGCCGAAGCGCTCGTCGGCGAAGGCCCCCGGGTCGAGCGTGCGGATCACGTCGGACCGGCCGATCAGGTCGGACACCGGCCGCTGCAGCTTCTCGACCACGCGCTGCACCACCGGGTAGGTCTCGGGGTGCACGCCGCTGAAGTCGAGCGGGTTGTCGCCGCCGCGGATGCGCAGGAAGCCCGCGGATTGCTCGAAGGTCTTGGGGCCCAGGCCGGCCACGTCGAGCAGCTGCTGCCGGCTGCGGAAGGCACCGTGGGCGTCGCGCCAACGCACGATCGACGCAGCCACCGCCGCACTCAGCCCCGACACGCGCGACAGCAGCGGCGCCGACGCGGTGTTCAGGTCGACGCCGACCTTGTTGACGCAGTCTTCCACCACCGTGCCCAGCGTGCGCGCCAGCTCGGACTGGTTGACGTCGTGCTGGTACTGGCCGACGCCGATGCTCTTGGGGTCGATCTTCACCAGCTCGGCCAGCGGGTCTTGCAGGCGGCGGGCGATCGACACCGCGCCGCGCAGGCTCACGTCCAGGTCGGGCAGTTCCTTGCTCGCAAACTCGCTGGCCGAGTACACCGAGGCGCCGGCCTCGCTGACCACCACCTTGTCGATGACGCGGTCGGGCGCGATGGCCGCGAGGCGCTTGACGAGGTCGCCCGCCAGCTTGTCGGTCTCGCGGCTGGCGGTGCCGTTGCCGATGGCGATCAGGTTGACGCCATGCTCGGCGCACAGGCGGCCCAGGGTGTGCAGCGAGCCTTCCCAGTCGCAGCGCGGCTCGTGCGGGTAGACGGTGGACGTGGCCAGCACCTTGCCGGTGTCGCTGACCACCGCCACCTTCACGCCGGTGCGGATGCCGGGGTCCAGGCCCATCACCACCCGCTTGCCGGCCGGCGCGGCCAGCAGCAGGTCGCGCAGGTTCTCTGCAAAGACCTTGATGGCCGTGGCCTCGGCCGACTCGCGCAGGCGGGTGAACAGGTCGCGCTCCAGACTCAGCGAGAGCTTGACCTTCCAGGTCCAGGCCACGGTCTTGCGGATCAGCTCGTCGGCCGGGCGCCTGGCATGGCCCCAGCCCAGGTGCACCGCGATGCGGCCCTCGGCCAGCGTGGGTTGCCCCGGCACGAGTTCTTCGTCGACCACCAGCTTGGCGTCCAGGATCTCGAGCGAGCGGCCGCGGAACACCGCCAGCGCGCGATGCGAGGGCACGGTGCGGATCGGTTCGAGGTAGTCGTGGTAGTCGCGGAACTTGGCCTGGTCGGCGTGGTCGGGGTCCTTGCCGTCGGCGATGCGCGACTGGAACATGCCCTCGTCCCAGAGCCAGGTGCGCAACTTGCCGACGAGCGCGGCGTCCTCGGCCCAGCGCTCGGACAGCAGGTCGCGCACGCCGTCGCACACCGCGTGCACGTCGCCGAATCCGGCCTCCGGGTTGAGGAAGCCCGTGGCTTCGACCAGCGGGTCGAGCGTCGGGTCGGCAAACAGCCGGTCGGCCAGCGGCTCCAGCCCGGCCTCGCGGGCGATCATGCCCTTGGTGCGGCGCTTCACCTTGTAGGGCAGGTACAGGTCTTCCAGCTCCTGCTTGGTGGGCGCGGCCTCGATGGCCGCACGCAGTTCGGGCGTCAGCTTGCCCTGCTCGTCGATGCTGCGCAGCACGGCGGCGCGGCGGTCCTCCAGCTCGCGCAGGTAGCCCAGGCGGGCCTCGAGCTCACGCAGCTGGATGTCGTCCAGGCCTTCGGTGGCCTCCTTGCGGTAGCGGGCGATGAACGGCACCGTGGCGCCGCCATCGAGCAGTTCGACCGCGGCAGCCACCTGGCGCGGGGCCGCCTTGAGTTCGGCGGCGATTTGCAGAAGGATCTTGTCCAAGGCGCAGGGACCGGCGGCGGGGCCGGCCAGGGAAAGCGCGCGAGTTTGCCACAGGGGTGCGCGACGCCACGCTGTGCCAGCTTCACGGTGCCGCGCAGGGGAAATGTCCGATCGGCCTCAAGCCGGCGCTGTAGCGGCCGACATCGTGACAAGGGCCGCGGCAGGACGCCTCGGCCGGCCCGGTTCGTGCTCACGACAAGGCATTGCACGGCCTGACGCGAAGGCGCCCATCCATGGTGCGCGCGGTTGAACCCCTGGAGCTGCGTGATGCTGCAACTGCAATCCCTGATTGGCCGGTGGTTTGGCGCCAAGCCGGTGCCCCGCCGGGCGCCGACGGTGGCGGCGATGCCGTCTGCGCCGCCGGTGGTGCGCCCCGATCCATCGGCGCAGAGCACCGTGGTGGGTGCGCGCCGGCCGCTCGTGAACCCGGAAGGTGCGGTCGCCGGCTTCGAGTTCCACCTCGGCCAGGCGATCGTCAACCGGCTGCAGGTGCGCGGCGAAGACCTGGCCATCCGCGCCCATGTGCACGTGCTGCTGGCCGCGATGCGCCGCTGCGCGCAAGGTGGGCACTTTGCGTATGCCGAGCTGCCGGCCTCGTGGTTGCCGCTGGTGTCGCCCGACGGACCGGCCCAGGGCCTGCAACTGGCCCTGGGCGCAGTGGCCACGCGCGAGGAAGCCTCGGCCATGGTCGCGTCCGTCACGGCGTGGCGCAAGGCCGGGGCACGCATCGGCTGGCGCGAGGACGAACCTCCTGTGGCCGGGCTGGCGCCCGACTTCATCCTCAGCCACATCACCGTGCCGCGCCACGGCGTGGCCTGGGTGGCGCCTGACCTGGACGATGTCGACGGCCTCGAGGCGGCCCTGCGGTCGGGCGCGCTGTGGGCCGGCAGCGCGGTGCGGATCGGGACCGAACCGCGCGAGCTGCGGGCCTTGCCGCCACAGGCACGCCGGTTGATGCAGTTGCTGAACCGGCTGGTGCGCGACGACGACACGGCGGCCGTGGTGAACGAGATCAAGCAGGATGCGGCGCTGAGCGTGCGCCTGCTTCAGCACCTGAACAGCCCGGGCGTGTCACGCGGGCACGCCCTGGCGTCGATCGAACAGGCGGTCGCCGTGCTGGGGCGCGACGCGCTGTACCACTGGGTGTCGGGCCTGCTGGTGCGCATGTCGCCGCCGCGCCCGGCGGCCGCCACGCTGCAGGCGCTGGCCATCGCCCGCGCGCGCCTGCTCGAATCCTTCGGCCGCGCCGCCGGCGAACCCACGCCCGGCAGCCTGTACCTGATGGGGCTGGGGTCGGTGCTGCCGCTGCTGATGCAGATCAGCCTGGCCGACGCGCTGACCTCGCTGCACCTGCCAGGCGACGCCGAGCGCGCCTTGCTGCAGCGCGACGGGCCATGGGCGGGCTACCTGGGGCTGGTCGAATCGCTGGAAGAACCCGACCTGCCGGCCGCGCGGCTGCTGGCCGAGCCGATGGGCGGCCTCGATGCGGTGATGGCGATGTCGGCCCGGGCCTGGCTGCCGCCCTGATCTCGCGCAGGCCGCCGAAAGGAGCCGCTCCGATCGTGCCCTAGTGCAGTGTTCGATGCTGTGCAGCACTTAAGAAGACCGATGGATTTGTCGTCCTGGCTAGGCGCAAACCACAGCGATGCCCAGTGGCATCGCGAGGATTTGCAACAACGCCGGGGCGGCAAAGACGCGGTCTTATGTGCTGCACAGTGTCGAACACTGCACTATGCCCCGCGCAGCGCCTGGCGCAACTGCACGCCGAGCTCGGGCTTGTCGGCGAAGGGGTCGGTCGGGTTGCGCACCTGCATGATGTCTTCGAGCCGCGTCTGCACCGCCGCCAGCGCCTTCGGGTGGCTGTAGATGTAGAAGCTGTTGCTGCGCATCGCGGCAAACACGTTGCCCGCCACCTCGGCCGCGGTGACACGGCCGCTGGTGACGGCCTTGTCGCTCATGGCCTGCGCGATCAGCTGGCTGCGGGTGGGCCGCGCGGCCGCGTCCTTCATGGCCTCGGGCCGGTTGCGGTGGCTGGCGTGGATGCCGGTGGGCACGAAGTAGGGGCACAGCACATGGGCATGCACCTGTTCGGTCACCAGCGACAGGTCCTGGTACAGCGTCTCGCTCAGCGACACCACCGCGTGCTTGCTGACGTTGTAGACCCCCATGTTGGGGGGATTCAGCAGCCCGGCCATCGACGCGGTGTTGACGATGTGGCCCTGGTACGACGGGTCGGCCGCGGCGGCCTCCAGCATCATCGGCGTGAACACGCGCACGCCGTGCACCACGCCCCACAGATTGACGCCGAGCACCCACTGCCAATCCTTCAGGCTGTGCTCCCAGATCAGGCCGCCGGAACCGACGCCGGCGTTGTTGAACACGAAGTGCGGCACGCCGAAGCGCTCGCGGGTGGCCGTGCCCAGCGCCTCGACCTCGTCGGGCTGCGACACGTCCACGTGCAGGGGCAGCACCTCGGCGCCAATCGCCCGCACCTCGTCGGCGGACAGCGCCAGCGCGTCGTGCTGCACGTCGGCCATCACGACGTTCATGCCCTCGCGGGCGGCGATGCGCGAGCACTCGAGGCCGAAGCCCGACGCGGCGCCGGTGATGACCGCGGTGCGGCCCTTGAAGCTGGTCATTGCGGGGTCTCCTTCTTGATCTGAAAGCCGATGCGCGGGAAGTGCACGTGCACCGTGCCCGCGCGCTCGTCGCTGCGGCGCAGCACCACCTCGTCGGCCGACAGGCCGACCAGCGTGCCGGCCACCGGGTCAGTGCCGTAGTCGATCGCGTTCACCACCACCGCCTGCCCGGCGTCGAAGCCGAGGTCGGCCCCCACCGCCGTGGCGGCATGGCCTGCGGCGGCGGCCGACACCGCCAGCGCCTCGGTGCTGGACATCGGCGACGACAGGTGGTGGCCGATGGCGAGCATGCGGTCGAGCCAGGCGCCCAGCGCGGCATGCGGCGCCAACACCTGCGCCATCGGCCCGGCCAGGCGGATGAACCACAGCGCGTGGGCCACCGAGAAGTCGGCCACGCAGGGCGCGGCGCCGAGCAGCCAGGGCCCGCCCGCCGCCAGCTGCGCATCGAGCGCGGCGAGGTGCGTGCGAAGCTGCACGGTGGCGTCGGCCAGGGTCATGCGCCGCATCGTGCCGGCGAAGGCCGCGCGGTCGATGGCGAAGGCCTTCATCACCTCGGGCGTGGCCTGCGCGCCCAGGATGGCCGCCGCGCCCGCCGGCTGCATGGCCCAGGTGACGGCACACCAGAACAGCACGCTGTCGGCCCACTGCGCCAGCGGCCCGCTGAGCGGTGCCGAGGCCGGGCACAGCGTCGGCTGCGGCGCCAGCGCCTCGAGCACCCGGGCGATCAATGCGGTGTCACAGTAAACGTCGGCACCCACCTGCAGCAGCGGCGTCTTGCGGTAGCCGCCGGTCAGCGCCACGACGTCGGGCTTGGGCATGACGGTGGGGATGAAGATCGACCGCCACGGCAGGCGCTTGAAGCCGAGCATCAGCCGCACCTTCTCGGCGAACGGGGAGTTCGGGTAATGGTGCAGGATCAAATCGGCCATCGTCAGGCTCCGGGTTGAAGTTGGGCGCGGTCGATCAGCGCGGTGAGATCACAGCCTGCCGGCAAGGCGCCGAAGACATCGCTTCGGTCGTCCAGGCGCGAGGCGCAGAAGGCGGCGAACACCGCGTCGGTGGCATGCTGCCGCAGCAGTGCGGCCTGCAGCACCAGTGCGGTGTCGCGGGCCAGGCGGCGGGCCTGCGCCTCGTCGGTGGCGCCGCCGGGGTAACAGTCCAGCCCGTGCAGCACACGGGCCAGCATGGCATCGAGCGCCGGGTGGGCGCCCTGGGCCGGCGCCATCTCGTGCGCCAGCGCGTCGGCCACCGGGCCGGTGCGCAGCGCGCGAAGCAGGTCCAGCGCCATGATGTTGCCGGCGCCTTCCCAGATCGAGTTGAGCGGCATCTCGCGGTAGATGCGGGCCATCACGCCCTCGCCCGCCTCCTCGACATAGCCGTTGCCGCCCAGGCATTCCATCGCCTCCTGCGCGAAGGCGCTGCCGCGCTTGCAGACCCAGAACTTGGCGATCGGCGTGAGCACGCGGCGGATCAGCGCCTCGTGGCCGCTCGGGTCCTGCCCGTTCTCGCTGCGGTCGACCGCGCGGGCCAGCCGCAGCGCCAGCGCGGTGGCGGCCTCGCTCTCGAGTGCCAGGTCGGCCAGCACGTTGCGCATCATCGGCTGCTCGATCAGGCGCTTGCCGAAGGCCTGGCGCTGCGCCGTGTGGTGCAGCGCCAGCGACAGCGCCTGTCGCATCAGCCCGGCGGTGCCCAGCGCACAGTCCAGGCGCGTGATCGCGCCCATCGCCAGGATCTGCGGCACGCCGCGGCCTTCGTCACCGACCAGCCAGGCCTCGGCGCCGTGGAACTCGACCTCCGAGCTGGCATTGGCGTGGTTGCCCAGCTTGTGCTTGAGGCGCTGGATGTGCAGCGCGTTGAGCGTGCCGTCGGGCCGCCAGCGCGGCAGGAACAGGCAGCTCAGGCCGCTGCCGGTCTGTGCCAGCACCAGGAAGGCGTCGCACATCGGCGCCGAGAAGAACCACTTGTGGCCGGTGACGCGATAGCGCCGTCCCCACGCGTCCTGCCCGTCGGGCTCGGCGCGGGTGGTGTTGGCGCGCACGTCCGAGCCGCCCTGCTTCTCGGTCATGCCCATGCCCATGGTCAGGCCGGCCTTCTGGCCGAAGGGCAGGACGCGCTCGTCGTAGCGCGCACTGGCCAGGCCGGGGCCCCAGTCGGCGGTGATCGCGGCATTGGCGCGCAAGGCCGGTGTCACCGCGTAGGTCATCGAGATCGGACACAGGATCGACGGCTCGGCCTCGGTGAACAGCATGAACGCAGCGGCGCGGTCGAGGTGCCCGCCCGGCCCCGCCGTCCACGGCGTGCCGTGCAGGCCCAGGCGCATGGCCGAGGCCATCAGCGCATGGTAGCTGGGGTGGAACTCGACCTCGTCGATGCGGTGGCCGAAGCGGTCGTGGCTGCGCAACTGCGGCTGGAAGGTGTTGGCCAGCCGCGCATGCTGCTGCATCGCCGCCGAGCCCATCTCGGCGCCGATGGCCGCGAAGCGCGCCTCGTCGACCGCCGGGTGGTTGAAGCGCAGCGCATCGCACAGCGCCCGGTTGCCGGTGTACAGGTTGGCGCCGACGAGCGGCGTGCTCTGGTTCAGCACCTCATGGGTGATGATGCTCATGGCTGCCTCCACATCTGCACATGGGGGATGTCGTCTTCGAGATAACCGTCCCCCACGGTGACGAAGCCGTGCCGGCCGCAATAGCCCTGCAGGTGCGCCTGCGCGCTGATGCGGATGCCCTGCCCCGGCCAGGCCTGGACGCAGCGCGCGACGCCCTCGGCCACCAGCGCATGGCCGGCACCGCTGCCGCGCAGTGCCTTGTCGACCACCACGCGGCCGATCGACGGCTCGTCGTACTTGGCGCCAGGGTCGACCACGCGCAGGTAGGCGCGCAACTCGCCCTCGCCGTCGCGGCCCAGCAGGTGCCAGGCCTGGCGGTCGAGGCCGTCGGGGTCGAGGTACGGCCCCTGCTCGAGGATAAAGACCTTGGCGCGCAAGGCCAGCATGTCGTAGACACCATCCACGCCGAGTTCGGCGAAGCGCTGCCAGGTCCAGGCCAGGTCCATGCGCCGGCCGCCGCTCAGATCAGCTTGACGAGTTGCTTGCCGAAGTTGCGACCCTTCAGCAGCCCCAGGAAGGCCTCGGGCGCAGCCTCGATGCCCTCGGCCACGGTCTCCCGGTATTTCAGCCGGCCGGTGGCCACCATGGTGCCCAGTTCCTTCAGCGCCTCGGGCCAGTCGGCCATGTGCTCGCTGACGATGAAGCCCTCGATGCGCATGCGGTTGACCAGGATGAGCTGCGGCGCCGACATCGGGATCGGCTGGCCGTTGTAGCCGCTGATCATCCCGCACATGGCGATGCGCGAGAACGCATTGGCGCGCAGCATCACCGCATCGAGGATCATTCCGCCGACGTTCTCGAAGTAGCCGTCGACGCCATTGGGCGCAGCCGCCTTCAGCGCGGCCGACAGCGCCCTCACGTCGGGGTGCTGCTTGTAGTCGATGCAGTCGTCGAAGCCGAGCTCGTCGACGACATAGCGGCACTTGTCGGCGCCGCCGGCAAAGCCCACGACGCGCGCACCGCGCGCCTTGGCCAGCTGGCCCACCACGCCGCCGACCGCACCGCTGGCGGCGCTGACCACCACCGTCTCGCCGGCCTTGGGCGCGATGATGCGCACCAGGCCATACCAGGCCGTGACGCCGGGCATGCCCACCGCGCCCAGGTAGGCCGACAGCGGGATGTGGGTGGTGTCCACCTTCTGCAGCACGCCGCGCTGGTGGCCGTCGACCAGCAGGTAGTGCTGCCAGCCGCCCATGCCGACGACCTTGTCGCCGACCGCGAAGTTGGGGTTGCGCGACGCCACGACCTCGCCGACCGTGCCGCCGATCATCACCTGGTCCAGCGGCTGCGGTTGCGCGTAGCTCTTGCCGTCGTTCATGCGGCCGCGCATGTACGGGTCCAGGCTCAGGTAGTGGTTGCGCACCAGCACCTGGCCCTCGGCCGGCTCGGCCACCGGCGCCTCGACCAGCCGGAAGTTGTCGGCGCTGGGTTCGGCCTGCGGGCGCGAGGCCAGCACGATCTGCTTGTTGACGAGTGGGCTCATGTCGGATCCTCGGGGGTGTCGGTGGGTGAATTCGGTGTCGGGGTGAGAGATGGGTCAGTGACGCGGCCGCGCGCCGGCAAGCCGCGCAGGTACTTGAAGGTGCCGGTGGCCGTGGCGCACAGCGCGCCGCGGTCGTCGAACAGCGAACCTTCGCAGAAGGCCAGTGTCGCGGTGCGGTGCTGCAACTTGCCGAGGGCGCGCAATTGCCCCTCCGCCGGGCGCATGAAGCTGGTCTTCATCTCGACGGTGGCCACCGCCGTGCCCCCGGGATGGCCGCTGCGCGCGGCGATGGCCATGGCCACGTCGAGCATGGTCATCACCACGCCGCCATGCGCCACGTCCCAGGTGTTGTGGTGGCGGTCGGTGAGCGTGACGCGCAGTTCGGCCCCGCCGTCGCCCATGGCCACCAGTTCGAGGCCCAGCGATTCGACGAAGGGCACCCGCATCGGAAATTCGAGCTTGGGGCGGCGCGTCATCCGGCTCAGCCCCCGGTGACGCAGGAAACACCGCCGTCGACGGCCAGCACCTGGCCGGTGATGTGCTTGCCGGCCTGCGACGCGAACAGCAGCGTGGCGCCCTTCAGGTCGTCGTCGTCACCCAGGCGCCGCAGCGGCGCATGCGCGGCCAGCGTTTCCTCGCCCACGCGCTCGAGCGTGCCGCGGGTCATCTTGCTGGGAAAGAAGCCCGGCGCGATGGCATTGACGGTGATGCCGTGCTCGCCCCACTCGGCCGCCAGCGCCCGCGTGAAGTTGACGACCGCACCTTTGCTGGTGTTGTAGGCGATGGTCTCCATGCCCGCCGGGTTGCCGCCCAGCCCGGCGATCGAGGCCAGGTTGATGATGCGGCCATGGCGGCGCGGGATCATGCTCATGCGGCCGATGGCCTGGCTGAACACGAAAAGGCTGCGGATGTTGAGGTTCATCACCTTGTCCCAGGCCTCCAGCGGATGCTCCTCGGCCGGCGCCCCCCAGGCGGCCCCGGCGTTGTTGACGAGGATGTCGACCGGGCCCATGCGCTCCAGCGTCTCGGCGCACACCTTCTGCGCCTGCGCCGGGTCGCTGGCATCGGCGGCCACCCAGCGCGCGTCGATGCCCTTCTGCGACAGCAGCGCCACGGCCTCTTCCAGGTCGGCGGCCTTGCGCGAGGTGAGCATCAGCCGCGCGCCGGCCTCGCCCAGCGCCTCGGCCATCTGCAGGCCCAGGCCGCGCGAGCCGCCGGTGACGAGGGCCGTGCGGCCGGTGAGGTCGAACAATTGCCGGACATTCGTGCTCATGGGCTGACCTTTCAGAACCAGTCGTCGCGCATCTCGCGACAGGTGGGGTTGCGGCTGGCCACCACCGACAGCCAGGCGTCGACCTTGGGCAGTTCGTAGTCGTAGAAGTATCGGCAGGCCTGCAGCTTGCCGCGATGGAAGGGCTCGTCGGCCACTGCGTGGGCCAGGCGCGCCTGGCTGGCGAGCGCCACGTCCAGCCACACCCAGGCCAGCACCACATGGCCAAAGGCCTGCAGGTAGGGCGTCGCATTGGCCAGCGCGTCCTCCGGCAGGCCGGTGGACCAGGCCGACTTGGTGGCCGCACCCAGCCGCTGCAAGGCCGCGGCCAGCGTGGCGCCCTGCTCCGCCAGGCCGGGCACCTGGCCGGCGCGCAGGATGGTGTCGCTCACTTTGCCGGCCAGCAGCTTCAGGCCCGCACCGCCCTGCATCACCACCTTGCGGCCCAGCAGGTCCAGGCCCTGGATGCCGTGCGTGCCCTCGTGGATCATGTTCAGGCGGTTGTCGCGCCAGTACTGCTCCACCGGGAAGTCGCGCGTGTAGCCATAGCCGCCATGCACCTGGATGGCCAGGCTGTTGGCCTCCAGGCACCACTCGCTGGGCCAGCTCTTGGCGATGGGCGTCAGCACCTCCAGCAGCAGCAAGGCCTCGGCCGCCGCCGCGGCCTCGCCGGTGTGCAGTTCGTCGACCAACCGCGCGCAGTACAGCTCGAGCGCCAGCGCGCCTTCGGCATAGGCCTTCTGCGCCAGCAGCATGCGCTTCACATCGGCGTGCTGGATGATCGGGATCTGCGGCTGCGCCGGATCCTTGCCCGCGGGGCCGATCGACCGGCCCTGCGGCCGCTGCCGCGCGTAGTCGAGCGAGGCTTCGTAGCCGGCCATGCCCAGCATGGTGGCGGCCATGCCCACGCCGATGCGGGCCTCGTTCATCATGTGGAACATGCAGCGCAGACCCTCGTGCGGCTGGCCCACCAGGTAGCCGATGGCGCCGGCCTGGCCGCCGGGCGTGTACCGGCCTTCGCCGAAGTTCAGCAGCGTGTTGGTGGTGCCGCGCCAGCCGCACTTGTGGTTCAGGCCGGCCAGCGCCACGTCGTTGCGCTGGCCGGTGAGGCGCCCGTCGGCATCCACCAGGTGCTTGGGCACGATGAACAGCGAGATGCCCTTGGTGCCGGAGATCGGCCGGCCGTCCGGTCCCGGGATCTTGGCCAGCACCAGGTGCACGATGTTCTCGGTGAGTTCGTGCTCGCCGGCCGAGATCCACATCTTGTTGCCGCGCAGGCGAAAGCGCGGACCCAGGGGATCAGCCTCCGCCCCCTCGCCGTCCGGCGTGGCACGCGTGGCCACGTCCGACAGGCTGGAGCCGGCCTGCGGCTCGGACAGGCACATGGTGCCCGACCAGCGGCCCGAGAACTCGTTGAGCGCGAACACGCGCTTCTGCACCTCGGTGCCGTGCTTCATCAGCAGGTTGGCATTGCCCACCGACAGCAGGCTGGCGTTGATGCTCACCGAGGCCCGCGCAAAGAAGGCGTTGGCCGCTGCCTCCACGGTGTAGGGCAACTGCATGCCGCCGATGTCATCGTCCTGCGCCGCGGACAGCATGCCCGATGCGGCGTAGGCGTCCCAGGCATCCTTCGTCGCCTGCGGCAGGACGACCTTGTCGCCCTCGACGCGCGGCTCTTCGGTGTCGACCAGCCGATTGAAGGGCGCGAATTTTTCACGCGCGATGCGCTCGCAGGTGTCGAGCACCTGGGTGAAGGTCTCGGCCGAGTGGTCGGCGAAGCGCTCGCGCTGCACCAGGCTGGTCACGGCCAGCCAGTCGCCCAGCAGGAAATCGATGGTCTTGCGCATGGCGCTCCTTCAGCCCGCCGCCGTCGATGCGGCCGTGGGTGTGGCCGGGGGTGCCTCGCCCAGCTTGACGATGGTGCCCTGGGCCAGCGCGCAGAGCTTCTCGACGCCGTCGCTCACCGCGAACACCTCGCAGCGGCACACCGCCTGCGACCGGCTGACGTGCACCGCCTCGGCGCGGGCGACGAGCCGATCTCCCGTGGCCGGGCGCAGGTAGTTGATCTTGAACTCCGAGGTCACCACCGGCACGCGCATCGCGGTGCCGCCCGCGTAGGTGAGCGCGTTGTCGGCCAGGTAGCTGACCACGCCGCCGTGCGCGAAGCCATGGTGTTGGCGCAGGTCATCGCGCAGTGGCACGGCCAGTTCGCAGTGGCCCGGCCGCAGCGATTGCAGTTCGGCGCCCAGCAACACCGAGAACGGCTGCTGGCCCAGCACCTCGCGGCCGAGGGCCAGGAATTCGGCTTGCTGTTCCGGGGTCATGGTCGTGGGTGGGGATGAATGAGAGAAGGAGGGCCTCGCCGCCGGCGAACGCGCGGGCGGCTCAGCGCGACAGGCCGAACGCAGACAGCGCCGCCGACGCGATCGGGCCGCCCCATTCGGGCAGGAAGTGGCCGCCCTCGGCCACCTCGATCGGCGCCGGGCAGCCTCGAATGCCCCGCTGCAGCGCGCGCATCGGCTCGCCACCCAGCACCGGGTCCTTCAGGCCGACGGCCATGACGCTCTGGCCGGTCCATCGATCGCGCCAGAACTCGACGGCCTCACGGCCGATGGCGGCGCCGGGGGCGTCGGCGCCGTCGGGCACCAGGTTCGGAAAGGCCCGCAGCGCGGCCTTGTAGGTCACATCCGGGAAGGGTGCGTCATAACCCGCTGCCTCGGCGGCCGTCATGTCGGGTTTGCCGCGCGCCAGCAACTTGCCCACCGGCAGGTCGGGCAGACCGTTGGAATAGGCGCGCCATTGCCGGAACCCTTCGGTGACGCTGCCGGTCGCCAGGGTCGTGTTCATCACCAGCAGCCGGCTGAAACGTTCGGGCATGGCCATGGGCAGCGTCAGGCCGAAGATGCCACCCCAGTCCTGGCAGACCAGCATCACATCGTGAAGGTCCAGGCGCTCGACGAACGCGCGCAACAGGCCGCGGTGCCGCTCGAAGCTGTGCCAGGACTCATCGGCCGGCTTGTCCGAGCGGCCGAAGCCGATGAGGTCGGGTGCCACCACGCGCAGCCCCGCCGCCGTGAACACCGGGATCATGTGACGGTACAGGTAGCTCCAGCTCGGGTTGCCGTGCAGCGCGAGCACGGTGGCTGCGGCATCGCGCGGACCCTCGTCGAGGTAATGCATGCGCGCGCCGTCGGCACCCACCAGGTCATCCAGGTAATGCGGCGCGAAGCCGTAGCCCGGCAGCGCCGCGAAGCGCTCGTCCGGCGTGCGCAGCATCCCGGTCACCTCACAGCACCTCGAACACGCCCGCCGCGCCCATGCCACCACCGATGCACATGGTGATGCACACCCGCTTGGCGCCGCGCCGCTTGCCTTCGATCAGCGCGTGGCCGGTGAGGCGTTGGCCGCTCATGCCATAGGGGTGGCCCACCGCGATGGCGCCGCCGTTGACGTTGAGCCGCTCCATCGGGATGCCGAGCTTGTCCACGCAGTACAACACCTGCACCGCGAAGGCCTCGTTCAGTTCCCACAGGTCGATGTCGCCGACCGTCAGGCCCAGTCGGGCCAGCACCTTGGGCACCGCGAAGACCGGGCCGATGCCCATCTCGTCGGGCTCGCAGCCGGCCACGGCAAAGCCGAGGAAGCGGCCCAGCGGCTTCAAGCCCTTCTGCTGCGCGTAGGTGTCGCTGACCACCACGCAGGCCCCCGCGCCATCGCTGAACTGGCTGGCATTGCCGCCGGTGACCACGCCGCCCGGTACCGCGGTGCGGATGTCCTTGATGCCTTCGTAGGTGGTGCCGGGGCGCAGGCCTTCGTCGGCGCTGACGGTGACCTGCTTGCTGCGCAGGCCCATCACCGCGTCGGCCACGCCAGCCGTCACGGTGATCGGCGCGATCTCGTCGGTAAACCTGCCGGCCTCCTGCGCCGCGCAGGCCTTCTGCTGGCTCTCGGCGCCGAAGCGGTCCATGCGCTCCTTGGACATGTTGTAGCGCTTGGCCACCGTCTCGGCGGTCTGCAGCATGGGCCAGTAGATCTCGGGCTTGGTCTTCAGCAGGCCCGGGTCCTGGAACATGTGCAGGTTCATCTCCTGCTGCACGCACGAGATGCTCTCGACGCCGCCGGCCACGTACACGTCGCCTTCGCCGGCGATGATGCGCTGGGCCGCCATCGCGATGGTCTGCAGGCCGCTGGAGCAGAAGCGGTTGATCGTGACGCCGCTCACGGTGATGGGCAGCCCGGCCGACAGCGCGGCCTGGCGCGCGATGTTCCAGCCGGTGGCGCCTTCGGGGTTGGCGCAGCCCATCAGCACGTCTTCGACGGCCGCGGGGTCGATGCCGGCGCGCTGCACCGCATGCTGGATGGCATGGCCGCCGAGCGTGGCGCCATGGGTCATGTTGAAGGCGCCCTTCCAGCTCTTGCAGAGCGGCGTGCGGGCGGTGGAGACGATGACGGCCTGGGTCATGGGAGTTCCTTCGATTCGGTGGGTTCGGTGGCGCGTGGCGTCAGCGCAGGCGGCTCAGCTGAAGGTCTTGCCTTCGGCGGCCAGCCGGGCCAGCAAGGGCGCGGGCTGCCAGAAGGCCTGGTCGTCGTGCGGATTGGCGGCAAAGCCCTTCATCGCCTGCACGACGTTGTACAGGCCCACCGTGTCGGCGTAGCAGATCGGCCCGCCGCGGTGCAGCGGGAAGCCGTAGCCGGTGAGGTAGACCATGTCGATGTCGCTGGCCTTGTTGGCGATGCCCTCTTCGAGGATGTGCGCCGCCTCGTTGACCAGCGAGTACACCAGCCGGTGCACGATCTCGTCGTCGCTGATCTTGCGCGGCGCGATGCCGATCGACGCGCGGTGGTCGGCGATCATCTGCTCGACCTCGGCGTTGGGGATGGCGTCGCGCTTGCCCGGCTTGTAGTCGTACCAGCCGGCCTGCGTCTTCTGGCCGTAGCGGCCCTTCTCGCACAGCAGGTCGGCGGTCTTGCTGTACTTCATGTCCGGATACTCGACCGCGCGGCGCTTGCGGATGGCCCAGCCGATGTCGTTGCCGGCCAGGTCGCCCATGCGGAACGGGCCCATCGCGAAGCCGAACTTCTCGATGGCCTTGTCCACCTGCTGCGGCGTGCAGCCTTCGTCCAGCAGGAAACCGGCCTGGCGGCTGTACTGCTCGATCATGCGGTTGCCGATGAAGCCGTCGCACACGCCCGACACCACCGCGGTCTTGCGGATCTTCTTGGCCACCGCCATCACCGTGGCCAGCACGTCCTTGGCGGTCTTCTCGCCGCGCACCACCTCCAGCAGCTTCATCACATTGGCCGGGCTGAAGAAGTGCATGCCGACCACGTCCTGCGGGCGCTTCGTGAACGACGCGATGCGGTTGACGTCCAGCGTGGAGGTGTTGGAGGCCAGGATCGCGCCGGGCTTGGCCACCTCGTCGAGCGTGCGGAACACGGTTTCCTTGACGCCCATCTCCTCGAACACAGCCTCGATGATCAGGTCGGCGTCCTTCAGGTCGTCGTAGGCCAGCGTGGTGCTCAGCAGGGCCATGCGCTGCTCGAACTTGTCGGCCTTGAGCTTGCCACGCTTGACCTGGCTCTCGTAGTTCTTGCGGATGGTGGCCACGCCGCGGTCGAGCGCGTCCTGCTTCATCTCGAGCATGGTCACCGGCACGCCGGCGTTGAGGAAGTTCATCGAGATGCCGCCGCCCATGGTGCCGGCGCCGATGACGCCCACCTTGGCAATGGTGCGCACCGGCGTGCCCTCGGGCACGTCGGGGATCTTGCTGGCCGCGCGCTCGGCGAAGAAGGCATGGCGCAGCGCCTTGCACTCGGGCGTGAGCATCAGGCCCTTGAAGATCTCGAGTTCCTTGACCATCGCGACGTCGAACTTCTCCTTCAGCGACAGTTCCACCGCATCGACGCAGCGCTGCGGCGCCGGGAAGTTCTTCGACATCGCCTTGACGGTGTTGCGCGCGAACTGGATGTAGCCGTCCGGGTTCGGGTGAGTGACCTTCAGGTGGCGCACCAGCGGCAGCGGCCGCACCGCGGCCACCTCGCGCGCCAGCGCCACGGCGGCGTCCACCACGTTGCCTTCGGCCATGCGGTCGAACAGCTTCTGGCCCGGCTGCGCGGCCAGCAGCTCGCTCTTCACCGGCTCACCGGTGGCGATCATGTTGAGTGCGGTCTCCACGCCCAGCACGCGCGGCAGCCGCTGCGTGCCGCCGGCGCCGGGGATCAGACCGATCTTCACCTCGGGCAACGCCACGGCGCAGCCGGGCGCGGCCACGCGGTAGTGGCAGCCCAACGCCAGTTCGAGCCCGCCGCCCATGCACACCGAGTGCACCGCAGCCACCACCGGCTTGGTGCAGGCCTCCAACTGGCGGATCAGCGTCAGCAGGTTGGGCTCCATCGTCGACTTGACCGAGGTGAACTCCTTGATGTCGGCGCCGCCCGAGAAGGCCTTGCCGGCGCCGGTGATCACGATGGCCTGCACCGCCGCATCGGCCTGCGCGCGCTCCAGCCCCTGGGCGATGCCGACACGCGTGTCGTAGCCCAGGCCGTTGACCGGTGGGTTGTTCATCGTGATGACGGCGACGCCGTCGCGGACTTCGTATGCAGCACTCATCGGGAGGCTCTCCATCGGGTCGGTTCAGAAAAAAGCACGGTCGTTCGATTCTAGACATCGACACGAAAGGGCCGGTGTCCCAGCCGTGACAGAACGCGGATCTTGCGCCCGACGATCCCCCGCCGAACATCCGGGTTTCCGGCGTGCGGGTGGCCGCCTCCCGGCGGCCGTGATCACACCTCGAGCCACTCCTTGCGGACGTCGGCGTTGGTCTTCAGGTCTTCGGCGGTGCCCTCGAACACGATGTGGCCGTGGCCCATCACGTACAGGCGCTTGCTGATGCGCAGCGCGATGGTGAGCTTCTGCTCCACCAGCAGGATCGACACGCCGCGGCTGGCGATGCGCTCCAGCAGGTCGGCCACCAGTTCCACCATCTTGGGCGCCAGGCCCTCTGTGGGCTCGTCGATCATCATCAGGTCGGGGTCGCCCATCAGCGTGCGGCACATGGTGAGCATCTGCTGCTCGCCGCCCGACAGCACGCCGCCCGGCGTGTCGATGCGCTCCTTCAGCCGCGGGAAAAGCGCGAACATGTCCTCCATGCTCCAGCGCCCTGCCCCCTTGCCCGACTTGATGCCCAGCGTGAGGTTGTCGCGCACAGTGAGCTGCGGAAAGATGTCGCGGTTCTCGGGCACGTAGCCCAGGCCGGCGTGGGCGATCTGGTGCGTCTTCAGGCCGATCAGCTCGCGGCCCTTGAAGCGCACCGAGCCGCGGCGGTCGACCTCGCCCATGATGGCCTTGATGGTGGTCGAGCGCCCCACCCCGTTGCGGCCCAGCAGCGAGACGATCTCGCCTTCTCCGACGTGGAAATCGACGCCCTGCAGGATGTGGCTCTTGCCGTAGTAGGCGTGCAGGTCCTTGACCTCAAGCATGGTCGGCCTCCGCCGTGGCCGAGCCCAGGTAGGCCTCCTGCACCGCCGCGTTGCCGCGGATGCGCTCGGGCGTGTCGGTGGCGATCACCTGGCCGTACACCAGCACCGAGATGCGGTCGGCCAGGTCAAACACCACGCTCATGTCGTGCTCCACGATGACCAGGGTCTTGCCCTCGCTGACGCGGCGGATCAGGCCGACGGCATGCTCGGTTTCCGAGCGGCTCATGCCGGCGGTGGGCTCGTCGAGCATGATCACGTCGGCGCCGCTGGCGATGGTGATGCCGATCTCCAGCGCGCGCTGCTCGGCATACGACAGCACGCCGGCCGGCACGTCGCGCCGCGACTTCAGGTTGATCTGCTCGAGGATGCTCTCGGTGCGCTCGCGGGCGTCGCGCGCGCGCTCGACCAGCCGCCAGAACGCGTAGCGGTAGCCCAGCGACCACAGCACGCCACAGCGGATGTTCTCGAACACGCTGAGCCGCGGAAAGATGTTGGTGACCTGGAAGCTGCGCGACAGGCCGCGCCGGTTGATCATGTAGGGTGGCAGGCCGGTGATGTCCTCGCCCTTCAGCAGCACCTGGCCCGAGGTGACCGGGAAGCGCCCGCTGATCAGGTGGAACAGGGTCGACTTGCCGGCGCCGTTGGGGCCGATGATGGCGTGGCGCTCGCCGCGCTTCACGTCGAGGTTGACGCCACGGATGATGGGCGTGACGCCGAAGCTCTTGTGGACGTCGATCAGCTGGAGGCCCGAGCCGCTCATGCCGGCCTCCGCGAACGTGCTTCGAGCGACGCGGCATGGAACGCTGCCGAGGCGCCGGGCGCCAGGCGCTTGAGCCCCAGCCCGCCCAGGACAATCAACACGGGGATCGCCACCCACACCCCCGCCGAGTTGGCCGCGTAGTCGATGCCGAACATGCGCATGGCCGGGCCCTCGGCCGCCTTCACGAGCAAGTGGTGCGAGGTCTCGATCAGCAGCACCACCCCGGCGGCCAGCATCAGGCTGGGCACGGCCACCTTGGCATAGGCCGGCAGCACGCGGCCCATCGTGCCGCCAGCCACCAGCGGCTGGTGCATCAGCAGCAGCCCGGCCAGGCCCCAGGGCGCGTACATCACCATCACCACGAACATCAGGCCGACATACAGCTGCCACGCCCCGGTGTAGTCGGACAGCGAGATCTGCAGCGCCGTCATCAGCACCGCGCCGATGATGGGCCCGATGAAGAAGGCGATGCCGCCGATGTAGGTCATCAGCAGCACGAAGCCCGAGGGCACCGCACCCACCACGCTGGCGGTGACGATCTCGTAGTGGATGGCCGCCAGGCCACCGGCCACGCCGGCGAAGAAGCCCGAGACGCAGAACACGATGAAGCGCACCACCTGCGTGCTGTAGCCGACGAACTCGGCGCGCTCGGGGTTGTCGCGCACGGCGTTGCACATGCGGCCCAGCGGCGTGCGCGTGAAGGCGTACATGGCCGCGGTGCACAGCAGGCACCAGGCCGCGATGAGGTAGTACACCTGCACCTGCGGGCCGAAGCTGATGTCGAACAGGCGCAGCGTGGACGTGCGGCTGGTGGACACGCCGCCCTCGCCGCCGAAAAAGCCGCGCAGGATCAGCGAGCAGGCGGCCACCAGTTCGCCGATGCCCAACGAGATCATCGAGAAAGCCGTGCCGGCCCGCTTGGTGGACACCCAGCCGAAGATGAAGGCGAAGAACAGACCCGCGAGCCCGCCCACCAGCGGCACCACCGGCAGCGGGATCGGCCACTTGCCGGCCGCGATGACGTTGAGCGCATGCGCGGTCATGAAGCCGCCCAGGCCGTAGTACACCGCATGGCCGAAGGACAGCATGCCGGTCTGCCCCAGCAGCATGTTGTACGACAGCGCGAACAGGATGCCGAAGCCCATCAGGCTCATCATCGTGATGGCCGAGCCGCTGCTGAAGACGAAGGGCAGCACCACCACCACGGCGGCGGCCACGGCCCAGGGGATCAGGTGCCCGCGCCCGGTCGACACAACGCTCATCAGGGCACCCTTGCGCTTCGCGCCGTCCCGCCAGGCGGGAGCGAGCACGTCTTCGGACGGCCGGGCGACGTGCTCATGTGTCCCGATCCCCCATCAGGCCCTTGGGCCGGAAGATCAGCACCAGCACCAGCAGCATGTACGGGATGATCGGCGCCACCTGCGCCACGGTGGCCATCCACAGGTCGCCGCCGAAGGAGTCGCGCGTCAGCGTCAGGCCCAGCGGCTTCAGCACATCGGCCACCGACACGTTGAGCGCCACCGCGAAGGTCTGGATCAGCCCGATCAGCAGCGACGCGATGAAGGCACCCGGCAACGAGCCCAGGCCACCCACCACCACCACCACGAACAGGATGGGCCCCAGCGACGCGGCCATCGCCGGCTGGGTGACCAGCGCCGGGCCGGCGATCACCCCAGCCAGCGCGGCCAGGCCGCAGCCCACGCCGAACACCAGCATGAACACCAGCGGCACGTTGTGGCCCAGCGCACCCACCATGTTGGGGTGCGTGAGCGCCGCGCGGATGATCAGGCCGACGCGGGTGCGCGTGAGCAGCAGCAGCAGGCCCACGAACACCGCCACCGACATCAGCAGCATGAACATGCGGAAGGCCGGGTAGGTGGTCGAGAACAGCGTGAAGGCCGAGAAGTTCAACGCCTCGGGCACGCGGTAGTCCACCGGCACCTTGCCCCAGATCATCTGCACCAGTTCTTCGACGATGAAGGCCAGGCCGAAGGTGAACAGCAGTTCGGCCACGTGCCCGTGCTTGTGCACGGTGCGCAGGCCGTAGCGCTCGATCACCGCGCCGATGGCGCCGACGATCAGCGGCGCCAGCAGCAGGCCCGGCCAGTAGCCCACGTAGCGGCTGATCTGGTAGCCGAAGTACGCGCCCAGCATGTAGAAGCTGGCATGGGCGAAATTCAGCACGCCCATCATGCTGAAGATCAGCGTCAGGCCGCTGGCCAGCAGGAACAACAGCATGCCGTACAGCAGGCCGTTGAGCGTGGAGAAGATGATCAGCTCAGCCATGGGGCCGGGCGCGGGTGGGGAGGCCGGCCAGGGTCAGCTGGGGATGTTCATCTTGCAGGAGGTGGGGATCACCGTGTCCTGCGCCTTGATCACGCCCACCGTCTTCCAGCCCCAGCCGGTCTTCTCTTCGTCGTGCTTGGTGCCCGAACCGAAGGACGAGATGTACATGTCCTGGAACAGCGAGTGGTCGGTGGGCCGCATGAAGGTGTCGGCGCCCAGCGAGTTCTTGAACTTCATGTCGGCCAGCGCGGCGGCCACCTTCTTGGGCTCGGCCGACTTGGCCTGGTTCAGCGCATTGGCGAACATCTCCATCTGGTTCTTCATGCGCAGGTACCACCAGCCCTGCTGGTTGGCGCCGCCGTACTTCTTCAGGAAGGCGTCGGCAAAGGCCTCCATCTCGGGCGCCGGCACGTTGGTGTGCCATTCGCTGATCTGGAACACGCGGTGGTCGAGCCCGGTCTGCTTGATGGCCGTGGGGCCACCGGCGCCGCCGGCGTAGTAGGTGTACCAGTTGACCTTCAGCCCGGCGTCGGCCGCGGCCTTCAGCAGCAGCGACATGTCGTTGCCCCAGTTGCCGGTGATCACCGAGTCGGCACCGGCGGCCTTGATCTTGGCGATGTAGGGCGCAAAGTCGGTGATCTTCAGCAGCGGGTGCAACTCGTCGCCCACCACCTGGATGTCGGGCCGCTTCTGCTTGAGCATGGCCACCGCCGCGGTGCGCACCGACTGACCGAACGAATAGTCCTGGCCGATGATGTAGACCTTCTTGATGTCCTTCTGGTCCTTCATGAAGTTGGTCAGCGCGGCCATCTTGATGTCGGAATTGGCGTCCCAGCGGAAATGCCAGTAGCTGCACTTCTCGTTGGTCAGCGCCGGGTCCACCGCGGCATAGTTGAAGTACAGCACCTCCTTGCCGGGGTTGCGCTCGTTGTACTTGTTGACGAACTCCGAGATCGCGGTGGCCGCACCCGAGCCGTTGCCCTGGGTGATGAAGCGCACGCCGGCATCGATGGCCTTCTGCACCTGCACCAGGCTCTCTTGCGGGCTGCCCTTGTTGTCGTAGGCCACGGCCTCGAGCTTCTGGCCGCCGATGACCCCGCCCTTGGCGTTGATGGTTTCCACGAGGAACTGCAACTGCTTGAGCCCGTGCTCGCCGATGGTGGCCCCGCCGCCGGACAGCGGGTCGACGTAGGCGATCTTGATCTGCGCCTGTGCCCCCATGGCACACCACAACATGGCCGCCGCAAGCGGCAGTCGATACGACGTCGTCAGGCTGTTCATGGTCACTCCTACCGGGTGAAGGACAAGAGTCGCTGACGATAGCGGAATGGCAGGCTCGCCACTTCAGGTTCTACCCCGACGCGCCTGTCGCTCCCGGGACAGGCCGCGGCACCGTGAAGGCACGCCTGCCGTCGGGGCTTGTGCCCGCCACCCGATGCCCGGCCGGGCGCTCACTACACTCGGCCCATCGCAAGCCAACGGCCCGGATTTCGCCCGCCATGAACCCCTTCAAGAAGCCCGACGCGCCGCACGAGCACGACGATCCGCGCTACCCGGTGCGCAAGTCCGACGCCGAATGGCGCGCCCAGCTCGACCCGATGCAGTACCAGGTGGCCCGCAAGGCCGCCACCGAGCGCGCCTTCACCGGCCGCTACTGGGACCACTGGGCCGACGGTGCCTACCGGTGCATCGGCTGCGGCCAGGTGCTGTTCGAGGCCGAAGCCAAGTTCGACGCCGGCTGCGGCTGGCCCAGCTGGTGGAAGGAGATCGAGCCCGGACGCATCGAGCGCGTGGTCGACGCCACCCACGGCATGGTGCGCATCGAGGTGCGCTGCGCGGCCTGCGGCACGCACCTGGGTCACGTCTTCGACGACGGCCCCGAGCCCACCGGCGAGCGCTACTGCATCAACTCGGCCGCGATCGATTTCGTGGCGAAGCCCTGACCGGCCGTCCCGCACCCAGGCGCCCCCCGCGATCCGGCGGTGCGGCCACCGCCCACCCGGCTACACTGCGCCCCGCATGAAACTGTTGCTCGATTTCCTGCCCATCATCCTGTTCTTCGGCACGTTCAAGTACGCCGAAGGCCACAAGGATTGGGCCGCCGACTTTGCCACCAGCCACCTCGGCTTCATCGTCGCCGGCGGTCGGGTGGGTGCCGATGAAGCGCCGGTGTTGCTGGCCACGGTGGTCGTCATCATTGCCACGCTGGCCCAGGTGGCCTGGCTGAAGCTGCGTGGGCGCAAGATCGACATGATGCTCTGGGTCAGCCTGGTGCTGGTGGTGGTGCTGGGCGGCCTGACCATCTGGTTCCACAGCGAGACCTTCATCAAGTGGAAGCCCAGCGTCCTGTATTGGGCGATGGGCCTGTCGCTGTGGATCAGCCAGGCCTTCTTCGGCCGCAACCTGCTGCGGGTGCTGCTGGGCGAGCAGATGCAATTGCCCGACGGCATCTGGCGCCGGCTGAACTTCGCCTGGATCGCCTTCTTCGGCATGATGGGCCTGCTGAACCTGTGGGTGGCCTACAGCTTTCCCACCGCCACCTGGGTCAATTTCAAGCTCTTCGGTGGCATCGGCCTGATGCTGGTCTTCACCATCGCCCAGGGCTTCTACCTCAGCCGCTACCTGCCGGACGAGGCCGACCCGAAAGCCCCGCCCTCCCCGGGCCCGCAGTGAACGAGGCACGCAGCACCATGGCCGTCACCGCCGCACAGATCGACCAGGCCTTGCGCGAGGCGCTGGAGCCCTTCGAATCGCTCGAGGTCATCGATGAAAGCCACCAGCATGCGGGACACGCCGGCGCGGGCGAAGGATCGCACTGGCGCGTGCGTCTGGTGAGCAGACAGTGCGACGGTTTGTCTCGCTTGGGCCGACATCGCCTCGTGTATGATTCTCTTCGCCTTGTGATCCCTCAGGGCATCCATGCGCTGGCCATCGAGGCCCGTGCTCCGGGCGAACGCTGAACCTTGCGCCTTCGGACCTGCAGCGCTTCGACCGCGTTCCATCTTCTTCCCGCCATAGCGCCGGAACCCCCGCCGAAAGACCCATCCGCCATGATCCGCAAGAACCTCTCCGCTCGCGCGGCCATCGCCGTCGCCGTCACGGCCCTGCTGCTGCCGCTGGCCGCCTCGGCCCAGAACATCGCCGTCGTCAACGGCAAGGCCGTGCCGAAGGCACGCGTCGAAATCCTGCTGCAGCAGGCCCAGCGTTCGGGCCAGCAGATGACCCCCGAGATGGAAGGCCAGGCCCGCGAACAGGTGGTGCTGCGCGAGATCTTCGCCCAGGAAGCCGAGAAGCGCGGCATCGCCAACACCGCCGACTACAAGGCGCAGATGGAACTGGCCCGCCAGAGCATCCTGATCCGCGAGCTGTTCGAGGACTACAAGAAGAAGAACCCCGTCGGCGACGCCGAAGCCAAGACCGAGTACGAGAAGTTCAAGGCGCAGGCCACCGGCACCGAGTACCGTGCCCGCCACATCCTGGTCGAAGGCGAGGAAGATGCCAAGGCCCTGATCGCCCAGATCAAGGGCGGCGCCAAGTTCGAAGACCTGGCCAAGGCCAAGTCCAAGGACCCGGGTTCCGGCCAGAACGGCGGCGACCTCGACTTCGCCAAGCCCGAGAGCTACGTGCCCGAATTCGGCAAGGCCATGACCGCGCTCAAGAAGGGCGAGATGACCGAGACGCCGGTGAAGAGCCAGTTCGGCTGGCACATCATCCGCCTCGAGGACACCCGCCAGGCGCAGTTCCCGGAGTTCGACGCCGTCAAGGGCCAGATCAAGCAGCGCCAGGAACAGATGAAGCTGCAGAAGTTCCAGGACGACCTGCGCAAGGGCGCCAAGACCGACTTCAAGTTCGCGCAATAAGCGCACGGGGCCCGCTCAGGGCCTGCCACCTAGATAAAGGGCGCCTCATGGCGCCCTTTGTCGTTGTGGCGTCCGATGCTGCAACGCCGCGGCGCGCTCAGCGCGAGTCGGCCAGCATCAGGGCCGGATCGACCATCACCCGGTTCAGGCTCACCGACCAGTGCAGGTGAGGCCCGGTGGCTCGTCCGGTGGCGCCGACCGCCCCCACCCGATCGCCGGCGACCACCATCGCCCCGACGGTGGCGTCGATCTCGCTGAGGTGGCACACCATCGACAGCCAGCCGCCGCCATGGTCGATCCAGACGGTCTTGCCGTTGAAGAAGTAGTCACCGGTGTCGATGACCCGCCCCGGCGCAGGCGCCACCACCGCCGTGCCCGTGGCGGCGGCGATGTCCATGCCGCTGTGCGGCGATCGCGGCTGGCCGTTGAACACCCGGCGCAGGCCGAACGAACCAGAGCGCCGGCCCGGCACAGGCGGCCGAAAGCTCATCCGATCGGGCAGCGGCTCCGAGAACGTGGCCATCACCTGCGCCAGGTGCGCGCGCTCGCGCTGGTGGCGGGCCTGGTCGCGTGGCGACAGGTCCACGTGGCCGGGCGCCACGGTCAGGCGCTGTTCGGCGTAGGCATGTGGGCCGATGCGGTAGGCGATCGCCCGCGGACCGTCTGCATCGGTCGCTGCGCCGCCGTGCACCATCACGCGGCCCTCGCCGGGTGTGGCCGACAGTGGAATGCCCACGACGGCCGTCCAGCCGTCGGCCGACCCCAGCACGAGCACCGGCACGTCCCCTTCGCTGCGCACGCTCGGCCGCGCGGGCGAAGGGCCGAGCGGCAACAGCACGATGCCGCCAGGGGCAGGCCGCGACCGAGGCAGGTGCGGCGCGGCAGGCGCCGGCTGCGCCCGCACCACGGCCGGGACCGCCAGCATCGCCACGGCCAGCACCTGCCGGCGCGGCCACCGTGCCGTCATGCCGGCACCGGCGTCACCAGGCGCCCGGCCTCGATGTGCAGTTGGCGGTCGCAGCGCGCGGCGATGCGCTCGTCGTGCGTCACCAGCACCAGCGTCGTGCCCGATTCGCGGTTCATGTCGAACATCAGCGCCATCACCCGCTCGCCGGTGGCGAAATCCAGGCTGCCGGTGGGCTCGTCCGCCAGCAACACGGCCGGCTCGACGACGAAGGCGCGTGCCAGCGCCACGCGCTGCTGCTCGCCGCCCGACAAGGTGCGCGGGTAGTGGTTCAGGCGCTCGGCCAGCCCCACGCGGCGCAGCATCTCGCCGGCGCGCGCGCGGGCCTCCGACCGGCCGAGCAGTTCGAGCGGCAGCATCACGTTCTCGAGCGCGGTGAGGTGGCCCAGCAACTGGAAGCTCTGGAACACGAAGCCCAGGCGCGTTGCCCGCACCGCCGCGCGGGCGTCCTCGTCGAGCGCGAACAGGTCGATGCCGTCGAGCCGCACGGTGCCGGTGGTGGGCAGGTCCAGCCCGGCCATCGTGGCCAGCAGCGTGCTCTTGCCCGATCCCGAGGCACCGACGATGGCCGTGGATTCCCGTGGCCGCAGCGAGAAATCGATGTCGTGGAGAATGGTCAGTGTGCCGGTGGAATCGACCACCTGGCGGGTCACGTGTTCGACGGCAATGATGGGATCGGTCATGGATGCGGGTGGGGGGCGACGGCGGTCGCGACGTCTGGCGCTGCTGCACTGTAGCGTGGCCGCAATGGCCTTGTGCACGGGCCTTCGGCCGGCCGGGGCCGCCGCGGCAGCCCCGCGGGTCGTCGTGGTGGTCGGCGACAGCCTGTCGGCCGAGTATGGGCTGGCCCGTGGCAGCGGCTGGGTGGCGCTGCTCGAGCGCCGCCTTGCGCAGGAGCGCATCGCCGCCACGGTGGTCAACGCCAGCATCAGCGGCGACACCACCTCGGGCGGGCGCTCGCGCCTGCCGGCACTGCTGCAGCAGCACAAGCCCAGCCACGTGGTGATCGAACTCGGCGGCAACGATGCGCTGCGCGGGCTGCCGCTGGCAATGACGCGCGACAACCTGGTGGCCATGGCGCGCGCGGCCAAGGCCACCGGCGCCAAGGTCATGCTCGTGGGCATGCAGGTGCCCCCCAACTACGGGGCACGCTACGGGCAGGACTTCGCCGCCCTGTTCGCCGAGGTGGCCAAGGCCGAGGGTGCGGCGCTGGTGCCATTCCTGCTGGCCGGCGTGGCCGACGGTCCGCAGGCCGAGCGGCTGTTCCAGCCCGACCGCATCCATCCCACCGCCGAGGCCCACCCGGCGATGCTGGGCAATGTCTGGCCCGTGATGAAGCCCTGGCTGCGCTGAGCCTGCCTGCGCACCCCCTGCCGCGCAGGGTGCACGCGCGGTCCGGCCTGCCCCGGCCTAACGGAGCCTGGTGGGATCGAGCGGCCCCTACTGCACCATCTGCCGGTCGGGCCGACCGCGGCCCGGTTGGTCGGGCGTGCGGCGCCGCTCGTCGCGGTCGTCGTCGCGGTTGCCACGTGGCGCGGGCTCGGCACGCGCCGGTGCCGGTGCGGGCTGCGCGGGTGGCGGCGGCCGCACCACCACGGCTGGCGCAGGCCCGGGCGGGGTGGCCGGCACCCGCGCAGCC
>NZ_MWLO01000133.1 GCF_002198735.1 Ideonella sp. A 288 | reverse complement strand
GCCGGTGGTCGTGGCCATCGGCCAGCACCGCGGCCCGGCGGCGAATGACGGGCGTCAACCAAGGCCCGGCGTCTGGTCGGACAATGAAGCGCATGGCAACCGACGCGTTGGATGCCGACCGCTCCCGCGCCCAGGCCGTGTTCAGTGCCCGCGGGCTCACCAAGGTGTACCGCACCGGTGAGGTGGAGGTGCACGCGTTGCGCGGCGTCGACCTGGACATCGCCCGGGGCGAGTTCATCGTGCTGCTGGGTCCGTCGGGCAGCGGCAAGAGCACGTTGCTGAACATCCTGGGCGGGTTGGACACGCCCAGTGCCGGCGCGGTGCGCTTTGCCGAGCACGACCTCAGCGCCGCCAGCGAGGCCGAGCTCACCACCTACCGGCGCGAGCACGTCGGCTTCGTGTTCCAGTTCTACAACCTGATCCCCAGCCTGACGGTGCGCGAGAACGTGGCGCTGGTCACCGACATCGCCACCGACCCGATGCCGGTGGACGAGGCGGTGGCGCGCGTGGGCCTGGCGCCGCGGCAGGACCATTTCCCGGCGCAGCTGTCGGGCGGCGAGCAGCAGCGCGTGGCCATCGCCCGCGCCATCGTCAAGCGGCCCGAGGTGCTGCTGTGCGACGAGCCCACCGGGGCGCTCGACCAGGTGACCGGCCGGCTGGTGCTGGAGGTGATCGAGCGCATCCACCGCGAACTCGGCACCACGGTGGTGGTGATCACGCACAACGCCGCCATCGCCGGCATGGCCGACCGGGTGATCCACCTGGGCGACGGGCGCATCGTGCGCGTCGACACCAATGCGCACAAGGTGTCGCCGACGGAGCTGTCGTGGTGAGGAGGGCCTGGCGATGAAGGCCCTCGACCGCAAGCTGCTGCGCGACCTGCTGCGCATGTGGAGCCAGGCGCTGACCATCGCGCTGGTGGTGGCCAGCGGCGTGGCCGGCTTCGTGACCACGCTGAGCGCGGTGGACTCGCTGGCCGCCGCGCGCGACCGCTTCTACGCCAGCGGGCACTTTGCCGACGTGTTCGCGGTGGTCAAGCGCGCGCCGATGGCGCTGGTGGCGGTGCTGCGCGAGACGCCGGGCGTGGCCGACGTGCAGGCCACCCTGGAGCACGCCGTGCGCATCGACACCGGCGATCCGGGCGATGCCGTCATCGGCCAGCTGATCGGCATCGACCGGCGCTCGCCGCCCCGGCTGAACCGCGTCACGCTGCGCTCGGGCACCGGCCTGGGCGGTGCGGTCGGCGCCGGCGATGGCGCGATGGCCGCCCCCACGTCGGGCACCGACGCCATCGACGCGCTGGTGTCCGAGGCCTTCGCCTCGGCGCGCGGCTTGCGCCCCGGCATGCGGCTGGGCGCGCTGATCAACGGCAAGCAGCGCAGCCTGCGCATCGTCGGCATCGCGCTGTCGCCCGAGTTCATCTTCGCCGGGCTCGGTGGCGCGCCCGACGCCCGCGGCTTCGGCGTGTTCTGGGTCGACCGCGAGGTGCTGGCCGCGGCCTATGACATGGACGGCGCCTTCAACCACCTGGCGGTCAAGCTAGCGCCTGGCGCGTCGGCCCGTGCCGTGTCCGATGCGCTGAGCCGGCAACTCGGCCCCTATGGCGGCGGCGACGCGCACGGCCGCGACCGGCAGGTGTCGCACATGATGCTCGACAACGAGATCAAGGAGATGGACGTGCTGGGCACGGTGCTGCCGGCCATCTTCCTGGGCGTGGCGGCCTTCCTGCTGAACGTGGTGGTGTCGCGCGTGGTGGCCACGCAGCGCGAGCAGATCGCCGCGCTGAAGGCGCTGGGCTACCCCAACCCCGCCATCGCCTGGCACTACCTGAAGCTGGTCGGCGCGATCACGCTGCTGGGCTGGTTGCTGGGCCTGGCGCTGGGCAAGTGGCTGGGGGCGCTGCTCACCGGGCTGTACGCCGACTTCTTCCGCTTCCCGGTGTTCGACCACCGCATCGACCCCGTGCTGGTGCTGATCGCTGGCGGCATCACGCTGGCCACGGCGGTGCTGGGCACGGTCAATGCCATCGCGGCGACGGTGCGGCTGGCGCCGGCCGAGGCGATGCGGCCGCCGGCGCCCGGCCGCTACCGGCCGACGCTGCCCGAGCGGCTGGGCCTGCGCCACATGCCCACCGCGCTGCGCATGATCCTGCGCCAGATGGAGCGCCGGCCCTGGCGCACCGCGCTGTCGATCGGCGGCGTCGCGGCCTCGGTGGCCATCGTCGTGATGGGCAACTTCTTCCGTGACGCGATCGAGGTGGTGGTCGACTCCACCTTCCACGTGGCGATGCGCAGCGACGTGATCCTGTGGCTGGCCGAGCCGGCCGCGGCGTCGTCGCAGGTCGAGATCGCGCGCCTGCCCGGCGCGATCGCGGTGGAGGCGACGCGCAACGTGGCGGTGCGGCTGGTGCGCGGCCACCGCAGCGAGCACGTGGCGATCCAGGGCTATGCCGAGCGGCCCGAACTGCGCCGCCTGGTCGACATCGACCTGCACCAGACCGTGCCGCACGGCGACGGTCTGGTGCTCACCGACCGGCTGGCGGCCAAGCTGGGGGTGGTGGCCGGCGACGCGATCCTGGTCGAGGTGCTGGAAGGCGACCGCCGCACCGTGACGGTGTCGGTGCAGGCGCTGGTGCGCGAGATGATGGGCCTGAACGCCTACATGCCGCGCCGTGCGCTGAACCGCCTGCGCGGCGAGGGCGACGTGGCCGACCAGTTCTCGGTGGCGGTGGAGCGGGGGCGCGAGCCCGAGTTCCTGGCGGCCGCGCGCCAGTTGCCGCGCGTGGCCGGCGCCTTCAGCAAGGCCACGCTGTGGCGCAACATGCAGGACATCAGTGCGCGCAACATCCGTGTCATGAGCTCGGTGATGACGCTGTTCGCCGCGGTGATCGCCGTCGGCGTGGTCTACAACAACGCCCGCATCGCGCTGGCCGAGCGCACCTGGGAGCTGGCCAGCCTGCGCGTGCTGGGCTTCACGCGCGCCGAGGTGTCGGCGCTGCTGCTGGGCGAGATGGCCATCGGCATCGCCATCGCGCTGCCGCTGGGCATGTTGGCCGGCAATGCGCTGGTGCATGGGGTGGCGGGCCTGCTGCAGTCCGATGCCTTCGACCTGCCGGTGGTCATCCGCGCCCGCACCTTCGCCTGGGCGGCGATCTGCGTGGTGGTGGCCGGCCTGGCCAGTGCGCTGGTGGTGCGCCGGCGCATCGACCGGCTGGACATGGTGGCGGCCTTGAAGACGCGCGACTGACGCGTCGGTCGACACCGAGCGAACGAACGGGAACTGCAACGCGATGAACACGAAACACTGGATCATGACGGGGGCCGTGGTCGCGGCGCTCGGCCTGGCGCTGGCCTGGGCCTTCGCGCCGCGGCCGGTCGAGGTCGAGGTGGCCTCTGCCACCGAGGGCCGCTTCGAGGCCACCGTCGACGAAGACGGCAAGACGCGGCTGCGCGAGCGCTACACCGTGTCGGCGCCGCTGGCCGGGCAGCTGGCCCGCATCGCGCTGCAGGCCGGTGATGCGATCGAGGCCGGCGCGGTGGTGGCCACGCTGCGGCCGGTGCTGGCGCCGATGACCGACGAGCGCACGCGGCGCGAACAGCAGGCGCGGGTCGAGACAGCGCAGGGGCGCGTCAAGCTGGCCGCCACCGGCATCGAGCGCGCCCAGGTGGCGCTGCGCCAGGCCGAGAACGAGCTGCGACGCACCGAGCAGCTGTCGGCGCAGGGCTTCGTTTCGCCGACGCAGCTGGACACGCAGCGACTGGCCCGCCAGGCGGCGCAGAAGGACCTGGACGGCGCGGTGCAGGAGCGCCGCGTGGCCGAGGCCGCGCTGGAGGAGGCGCGGGCGGTGCTGGTGGCGGTGCGGGCGGCGCCCGACACGGCCGCGGCGCGGCGCGACTTCGCGGTGCGCGCGCCGGTGGCCGGCCGCGTGCTGCGGGTGCTGCAGCCCAGCGAGGGCACGGTGGCGTTGGGCACCCCGCTGCTCGAGATCGGCGACGTCTCGCGGCTGGAGATCGTGGCCGAACTGCTGACCACCGATGCGCTGCAGGCCGGGCCTGGAACGCCGGTGCGCATCGAGCGCTGGGGTGGGCCGACGGTGCTGGAAGGTCGCGTGCGCCTTGTGGAGCCCGGGGCCTTCACCAAGGTGTCGGCGCTGGGCGTGGAAGAGCAGCGCGTCAACGTGCTGATCGACCTGAGCAGCCCGGCCGAGCAGTGGCGCGCGCTGGGCGATGGCTACCGCGTCGGCCTGCGCCTGGTGACGCTGTCGGTGGACAAGGCGCTGCGGGTGCCGGCGAGCGCGGTGTTCCCGCGCACCGACGCACCGGGCATGGCGGTGTTCGCGCTGCAGGACGGCCGCGCGCGGCTGACGCCGGTGGTGCTGGGTGCGCGCAATGGCAGCGAGGCCTGGATCCGCAGCGGGCTGGCCGCCGGCGCGCAGGTGATCGTCTACCCGCCGTCGACGGTGCGCGATGGGGTGTCGGTGCGGGTGCGCAAGGTGTGAGGCGGGCGCGCGGCCGGCCGCCGGGGGCGGCGGCGGCGCTCAGCCCAACGCCAGCGCCATCACCCCACCGGCGATGCAGGCCGCGCCCAGCAGCCGCAGGCCGCGGTCGGCCTCGCCCAACAGCCGGCCGCCCAGCAGCGCGGCGAACAGCATCGACACCTCGCGCGCCGGGGCCACGTGCGACAGTGGCGCCATCTGCACCGCGTACAGCACCAGCACGTAGCTCAGCGGGCTGATCGCGGCCAGCAGCAGCGCGGCGCGCCACTGCGCCTTCAGGTCGCGCATGAAGCCGCTGCGGTCGGCCAGCGCGCCCGGCAGCATGAAGGGCACGCGCACGGCATTGCCGATCCAGTCGACCAGGATCGGCGACATCGCTAGCACCTTGACCGCGTAGCCGTCGATCACGGTGTAGGTGGCGATCAGCAGGCCGGTGATGGCGCCCCAGACCACCCCGGCGCGCAGGCGGTCGCGCTGGCCCGGGTCGTGGGCCTTCGCCCACATCGACGGCCCGCCGGCGATCAGGAACACGCCGCCGGTGATGGCCAGCACGCCGGCCACACCGCTTGGGCCCAGCGTCTCGCCCAGCAGCAGCACTGCGGCGAACGAGGTGACCAGCGGCCCGGTGCCGCGCGCCACCGGGTACACCACCGTCAGGTCGGCCGCGCGGTAGCCGGCCAGCAGCGTGTTGAAGTACACCAGGTGGGCGACGCCGCTGGCCAGCACCAGGCCCCATTCGAGCCAGCCCCAGCGCGGCAGTTCGCGCCAGGCCATCCACAGGCCCAGCGGCGACCACAGCACCATGACCATGATGGCGCCCATCAGCACGAAGTGGCGGCCGCCGCCGGTCTTCTTGGCCACGATGTTCCAGCCGGCGTGCAGCAGGGCGGCAACCAGCACCAGGGCGACGGCGGTCAAGGGCATCGCCCGATTGTGACCAGCGGGGCGGCGGCTACAGTCGCCGGCAGCACACCCCACGAGCCTCGCCGAGCATGAGCCATCCAGACCTGGTGCACGCCCTGCGCGGCGGCATCGTCGAATCCTTCCACCGTGGCGCCATCGCCATCGTCGATGCCGACGGCACGCCGGTGCTGGCATTGGGCGACATCGACCGGCCGGTGTTCCCGCGCTCGGCCTGCAAGGTGCTGCAGGCGCTGCCGCTGGTGGAAAGCGGTGCGGCCGAGGCCTTCGGCCTCTCCGACGACGAACTGGCGCTGGCCTGTGCGTCGCACGGCGGCGAGGCGCGGCACGCGGCCACCGCGGCGTCGATGCTGGCCAAGGCCGGGCTCGATGCGTCGGCACTCGAATGCGGCGCCCACTGGCCCTACTTCGACGGCGCCATCAAGGCCATGGCCCGCGACGGCGCCACGCCCAGTGCGCTGCACAACAACTGCTCGGGCAAGCACGCCGGCTTCGTCTGCCTGGGCTGCCTGCTGGCCAGGGCGCAGGGCGGCGGCGATGCCGACGCGTGGCGCGGCTTCGTGCGTGGCTACCTGTTGCCCGAGCACCCGGTGATGCGCGAGGTGAGCGCGTCGCTGCAGTCCACTACCGGCGCCGACCTGTCGCGCCTGCCGGTGGGCACCGACGGCTGCTCGATCCCGGCCCACGCGATCCCGCTGCGGCAACTGGCCCTGGCCTTCGCGCGGGTGGGCACCGGGGTCGGCCTGCGCGACGGCCAGGCACGGGCGGCACGCCGGCTGCGCGAGGCCGTGGCCCGCTCGCCCTTCTTCGTCGCCGGCACCGGCCGCTTCGACACGCGGGTGATGGAGCGCCTGGGCGAGCGCGTCTTCTGCAAGGTCGGCGCCGAGGGCATGTACTGCGCGGCGCTGCCCGAGCAGGGGCTGGGCGTGGCGATCAAGATCGACGACGGCAACAACGCCCGTGCGTCCGAGGTGGCAATGGCCGCGGTGATCGAGTCGCGCGTCCGGCTGGACGACGGCGAGCGCGCCTTCATGCAGGGCTTCAGCGACCTGACGCTGCGCAACTGGAACGGCTTCACCGTCGGCGCGCTGCGGGCCAGCCCGGCCTTGCGCGCCGCCCTGGCCTGAGGTTTCCCGGGACCGAACCGATGATCACGCTGCACCATTGCCTGAACGCCCGCTCCTTCCGCCCGTTGTGGGTGTTGGAGGAAATCGGCCTGCCCTACGAGCTGCGCGTCTGGCCGTTTCCGCCGCGGGCCCACGACAAGCGCTACTTCGAGGTCAACCCGCTCGGCACCGTGCCCGCGCTGCTGGACGGCGACACGGTGATGACCGAATCGGCCGCCACCTGCCAGTACCTGGCGGCCCGCCACTCGAAGGGCGCGCTCGACGTCGGCGTCGACGAGCCCGAGTACGGCGCCTACCTCAACTGCCTGCACCAGGGCGAGGCCACGCTGACCTTCCCGCAGACGCTGGTGCTGCGCTACAGCCGCTTCGAGCCGCCCGAGCGCCGGCAGCCGCAGGTGGCGGAGGACTACGCCAAGTGGTTCCTGGCCCGGCTGCGGCCCATGGGGGCGCGCCTGGCCACGCGCGAGTTCCTGTGCGCCGATCGTTTCACCGCGGCCGACGTGTCCGTGGCCTATGCGCTGATGCTGGGCGAGTTCCTCGGCCTGGACGGGCAGTTCCCGCCCGAGGTGTTGGCCTACTGGCGACGCCTGCAGCAGCGGCCGGCGCACCAGCGCGCGCTGGCGAAGCAATTGCAGGCGGCCATCGACCAGGGCGTGTCGACGGTATCGCCGATCGGCTGACCATGGCCGCCCCCATCGGGCGTCGCCAGCGGGGGCACGGGCTCGCTGAGCCGCCGGCGGGCTTCGGATTGCCGTTGACGTTGACGTAAACGTCAATCAATAATCACGCGCTCGAATACGCTGTCCGTCCCACGTTCCCCACCGCCCCGCCGGAGCCCGCATGGCCGTTCTGCAAAGCAAGCTCAACCCCCGCTCCGAGGAGTTCAAGGCCAATGCCGCGGCCATGCGCACCGTGGTCAATGACCTCAACGCCCGGCTGGCGCGCATCGCCGAAGGCGGTGGCGCCGAGGCTCGCGCCAAGCACCTGGCGCGCGGCAAGCTGGCCCCGCGCGAGCGGGTGGAGCGCCTGCTCGACCCCGACACGCCCTTCCTCGAGATCGCCCCGCTGGCCGCGATGGGCCTGTACCCCGAGAAGGATGGCAGCGACGCCGCGCCCTGCGCCGGCATGATCGCCGGCATCGGCCGCGTCAACGGCACCGAGTGCCTGATCATCTGCAACGACGCCACGGTCAAGGGCGGCACCTACTACCCGCTCACGGTCAAGAAGCACCTGCGCGCGCAGGAGATCGCCGCGCAGAACAACCTGCCCTGCATCTACCTGGTCGACTCGGGCGGCGCCAACCTGCCCAACCAGGACGATGTATTCCCCGACCGAGACCACTTCGGCCGCATCTTCTACAACCAGGCCAACATGAGCGGCCAGGGCATCCCGCAGATCGCCGTGGTGATGGGCTCGTGCACCGCCGGTGGCGCCTACGTGCCGGCGATGAGCGACGAGACCATCATCGTGCGCAACCAGGGCACCATCTTCCTGGGCGGCCCGCCGCTGGTGAAGGCCGCCACCGGCGAGGTGGTGAGCGCTGAAGACCTGGGCGGCGGCGACGTGCACACCCGCCTGTCCGGCGTGGCCGACCACCTGGCCGAGAACGACCTGCACGCGCTGGCCCTGGCCCGCCAGGCCGTGGGACGCCTGAACCGCACCAAGCCCGCGCCGATGGCGCTGCGGCCGGCGCGCCCGCCGATGTACGCCACCACCGAGTTGCACGGCGTGGTGCCCACCGACACGCGCAAGCCCTACGACGTGCGCGAGATCATCGCCCGCATCGTCGACGGCAGCGAGTTCGACGAGTTCAAGGCCCGCTACGGCACCACGCTGGTCTGCGGCTTTGCCCACATCGACGGCATGCCGGTGGGCTTCGTCGCCAACAACGGTATCCTCTTTGCCGAGAGTGCCAACAAGGGTGCGCACTTCATCGAACTGTGCTGTCAGCGCAAGGTGCCGCTGGTGTTCCTGCAGAACATCACCGGCTTCATGGTGGGGCAGAAGTACGAGAACGACGGCATCGCCCGCGCCGGCGCCAAGATGGTGACGGCGGTGGCCTGCGCCGCGGTGCCCAAGTTCACCGTGATCATCGGCGGCAGCTTCGGCGCCGGCAACTACGGCATGTGCGGACGCGCCTATTCGCCACGCTTCCTGTGGATGTGGCCGAATGCGCGCATCTCGGTGATGGGCGGCGAGCAGGCGGCCAGCGTGCTGGCCACGGTGCGCCGCGACGGCATCGAGGGCCGCGGCGGCCAGTGGAGCGCCGACGAGGAAGCCGCGTTCAAGGCCCCCATCCTGTCGCAGTACGAGCGCCAGGGCCACCCGTACTACGCCAGCGCCCGGCTGTGGGACGACGGCGTGATCGACCCCGCCGACACGCGCCGCGTGCTGGCGCTGGGCCTGTCGGCCGCGCTGAACGCGCCGATCCCCGAGACGCGCTTCGGCGTCTTCCGCATGTGAGGCCCGCGGGCGCTGCACGGCATCGATTCCGACAACCCCGACGTTCCTGACGACAGGCATGACCGCCGACGCCGAACTGCACATCCGCCCGTTGCGCGACGACGATTCCGTCGCGGCGCTGACCGGCCTGCTGCACCGCGCCTACGCGCCGCTGGGGGCCGCGGGGCTCAACTTCACCGCGGTCGACCAGTCCGAGGCCATGACGCGTGAAAGGCTGTTCGGCGCGCTGTGCTGGGTGGCCGAGCAGGGCGGCGCGCTGGTGGGCAGCGTCACCGCGTCGGGCGTGTACGACCCCAACACCAAGCCGTGGGCGCGCGCCACGCCGTGGTTCTACCGCACCGACGTGGCCCACCTGCACCAGCTGGCGGTGGAGCCGGCGCGGCAGGGCGCCGGCATCGGCGCACGCCTGATGGCCGCCTGCGAGGCCTGGGCCCGCGACACCGGCCACCGCGCCATCGCGCTCGACACGGCAGCCCCGGCCGCCCACCTGCGCGCCCGCTACACGCACATGGGCTACGCCGATGTCGACGAGGTGCAGTGGGCCGGCAAGACCTACCGCAGCGTCGTCATGGCCAAGCCGCTGCCCGGCCACGCGGCACCGCGCACCGATGACATCGAGCACCACGCGGCGCTGGTGCGCGCGCTGTGGGCCGGCTTCCAGGCGCGCGACTGGGCGGGCGCGCGGCGCTGGCTGGCCGACGACGCGCAGCTGCACTGGCTGGCCAGCGGCGAGCACCTGTTGGATGCCGACGCGATCATCCGTGTCAACGCCCTCTACCCCGAAGGCTGGCACCTGAGCGTGCGCGAGGTGACGCCGATGGCCGACGGCCGGGTGCACTCGGTCATCGAGGTCACCCACGACGGCCGGCGCTTCTTCGCCAACACCCTGTGGCGCTTCCGCGGCGATCGCATCGCCGGTGCCGACGAATACTGGGGCAGCTGTGAGACGCCGCCGGCCTGGCGCACCGCCGACGCCATCGGCGCCTACCGCCGCGACCCGGTCTGAGCGCATCCTCCCACCAGGCACTCCATGACCACCACGCTCGACATCATCCGCCAAGGCCCCGTCGCCCGCGTCTTCCTCAACCGGCCCGAGGTGCGCAACGCCTTCAACAGCGAGGTCATCGCCGAACTCACCGCGGCCTTCGGCGCGCTGGGCGACGACGCGGGCGTGCGCGCCATCGTGCTGGGCGGCCATGGCAAGGCCTTCTGCGCCGGCGGCGACCTGAACTGGATGCGCGCGATGGCCGATTACAGCTGGGCGCAGAACCACGCCGACGCGATGGCGCTGGCCGAGATGCTGTGGACGATCTACAGCTGCCCGAAGCCGGTGGTCGGCCGCATCCATGGCGACTGCTTTGCCGGTGGCGTGGGCCTGGCGGCCTGCTGCGATGTGCTGTTGGCCGCCGAAGGCGCGCACTTCTGCCTCAGCGAGGCCCGACTCGGGTTGCTGCCGGCCACCATCGGGCCCTACGTGGTGCGGGCGCTGGGCGAGCAGGCCTCGCGCCGCTACTTCATCACCGCCGAGCGCTTCTCCACCGCCGAGGCGCACCGCCTCGGCTTCGTGCACGCGCTGGCCGCGCCCGAGACGCTGGACGCCCAGGTCGACGCGCTGGTGGCCACGCTGGTGGCCAATGGCCCGCAGGCCGTGAAGGCCAGCAAGCGCCTGGTGCAGGACGTCGCCGGTCAACCGATCGGTGCCGCGCTGCGTGAAGACACGGCCCGCCGCATCGCCGACATCCGCGCCAGCGACGAGGGCAAGGAAGGCGTGCAGGCCTTCCTTTCCAAGCGCGAACCGTCCTGGAGAAATTGACCATGAACCTGCCACCGCTCGACCCAGGTCAAATGGACACCAGCCACCTGTTCGCCATCGCTGCGGCACTGGGCTGGGCCAGCGGGCTGCGGCTGTATGCGGTGGTGTTCCTCACCGGCCTGGCCGGCTTCCTGGGCTGGGTGCCGCTGCCGCAGGGGCTGAAGCTGCTGGAGAACCCGCTGGTGCTGGGCGCCAGCGGGCTGATGCTGGCGGTGGAGTTCCTGGCCGACAAGGTGCCGGGCCTCGATTCGCTGTGGGATGCGCTGCACACGGTGGTGCGCATCCCCGCGGGCGCCGCCTTGGCGGCGGGCGTGTTCGGCGGCGACCAGGCCACCTGGACCACCATCGCCGCGCTGATGGGCGGCACGCTGGCCGCCACCAGCCACGTGGCCAAGGCCACCACCCGCGCGGCCGCGAACACCTCGCCCGAGCCGTTCTCCAACATCGGCCTGTCGCTGGCCGGCGACGCGCTCGTGCCGGCGATGCTGTGGGCGGCCTGGGCCCAGCCCACCTGGTTTTTCGTCGCGCTGGCCATCGTGCTGGTGGTGATGGTGGCTCTCACGGTGGTGCTGATGAAGTTCCTGGTCAGCCTGATCCGCACGCTGCGCGGGCGCATCGGCGGCACCCGCATGGCGGCCTGACCGATGCCGATGCACAAGAACGATCCCCGGACCAGGGCGCATCGCGCACCCGAGTCCTCTCGACCTGACGGAGCCATTGCATGTTCACCAAGATCCTGATCGCCAATCGGGGCGAGATCGCCTGCCGCGTGGCCGCCACGGCGCGTCGCCTGGGCGTGCGCACGGTGGCGGTGTATTCCGACGCCGACGCCGACGCGCGCCACGTGCACGCCTGCGACGAGGCGGTGCGCATCGGCGGCCCCGCGCCGCGCGACAGCTACCTGCGCGCCGACCTGATCCTCGAGGTGGCGCGGGCCACCGGGGCGCAGGCGGTGCACCCGGGCTACGGCTTCCTGTCCGAGAACGAGGCCTTCGCGCAGGCTTGCGCCGACGCCGGCATCGCCTTCATCGGCCCGCCGCCGTCGGCCATCGCGGCGATGGGCAGCAAGTCGGCCGCCAAGTCCCTGATGGAGAAGGCCGGCGTGCCGCTGGTGCCGGGCTACCACGGCGCCGACAACGATCCGGCACTGCTGGCCGCCGAGGCCCAGCGCATCGGCTACCCGGTGCTGATCAAGGCCAGTGCCGGCGGTGGCGGCAAGGGCATGCGCCGTGTCGACCGGGCCGAGGATTTCGCCGCCGCGCTGGCGTCCTGCCAGCGCGAGGCCCAGTCGAGCTTCGGCGACAGCCATGTGCTGGTCGAGCGCTATGTGCTGCGGCCTCGCCACATCGAGATCCAGGTCTTCGGCGACAGCCTGGGCCACTGCGTGTACCTGTTCGAGCGCGACTGCTCGGTGCAGCGGCGCCACCAGAAGGTGCTCGAGGAAGCGCCCGCGCCGGGCATGAGCGCCGCGCGCCGCGCCGAGATGGGCGCCGCCGCGGTGGCGGCCGCGCAGGCCGTGGGCTATGTCGGTGCCGGCACGGTGGAGTTCATCGCCGAGGAGGTGGACGACGGCGATCTGCGCTTCTATTTCATGGAGATGAACACGCGGCTGCAGGTGGAGCATCCGGTGACCGAGGCCATCACCGGCCTGGACCTGGTCGAGTGGCAGCTGCGCGTGGCGGCCGGCGAGCCGCTGCCGCTGCGCCAGGACCAACTGGCCATCCACGGCCACGCCATCGAGGCGCGCATCTGTGCCGAGAACCCCGATGGCGGCTTCCTGCCCGCCACCGGCACGATGGACGTGTTGCGCTGGCCGGCGCACGTGGCCTTCGAGCGCGGGCCGGTGCGCGTGGATGCCGGCGTGCGCCAGGGCGACGCCATCAGCCCCTACTACGACTCGATGATCGCCAAGCTCATCGTCTGGGGCGAGAACCGCGCGCAGGCGCTGGCGCGGCTGGATGCGGCACTGGCGGCCACGCAGATCGTCGGCCTGCACACCAATGCCGCCTTCCTGCGCCGCGTGGTGGCCTGCAGCTCGTTTGCCACCGCCGACCTCGACACCTCGCTGATCGAGCGTGAGCGGGCGGTGCTGCTCGACCAGCCGCCGCTGCCGCTGGAACTGGCGGCGGCCGGGGTGGTGGCCCATGCGCTGGCCGACGAGGCCGCGCTGGAGGATGCCGACCCCTGGTCGCACCGCAATGGCTGGCGCATGCATGGGGGTGCACGGCGGCACTTCGACATCGAGCATGGCGGCAGCCGCCATGCCGTCGCCCTGGCTCGACTGCACGACGGTGCCTGCGTGCTGCAGATCGGCGAGCGAACCTGGCGGTTCGAGGCCCGCGCACTGGGCGACCAGGTGCACGACATCCGCCTCGGCGAGCGGCGCCTGCGCCTGACCGTGCATGTGCACGGCGAGCGGGTGGCGGTGTTCGCCCCCGAGGGCCATGTCGTCGTTCATGAGGTGGACGTCATCGCCCATGCCGGCGACAGCGCCGCCGAGGTCGGCCGGCTGACCGCGCCGATGCCCGGCAAGGTGATCGCCTACCTCACGAAGAAGGGCGACGCCGTCACCAAGGGCCAGGCGCTGGCGGTGATGGAGGCCATGAAGATGGAGCACACGCTGACCGCGCCGCGAGACGGCGTGGTGGCCGAGATGCTCTATGCGGTGGGCGACCAGGTGGCCGAAGGTGGTGAACTGCTGCGGCTGGAAGCCTGAGGCCGGAGTGGCCGGTGGCGACCGGCGCCGGCGGACGGCTGCGGGCCGGCGCGCCGCCTCAGCGCTGCCACCAGCGGCTGATCAGCCGCCGGGCAGCCGCGCCAGCCGTGGTCTTGGCCTTGGACGCGGTGCCGGGCTCCGGCGTGTCCTCCATCGGCCGGGTGACGCCGAAGCCGGTGCTGGCGCGTGACCAGTCGATGGGCTGCCGGGTGTGGCCGGCGGGCGACTGGTTGCCCGTGGGCGCGGGCAGCGCCCGGCGGTAGTCTTGTGCCAGGGTGGCCAGTTCCGAGCCGGGACAGGCGTCGCACACCAGCAACACGTCGCGCTCGTAGCGCGGCTGCTGGAGCATCTGCTCGATGTCGATGCCCTGGCCCAGGTCGCGCAGCAGCAGGAAGTGGATGCGTGTGGCGATCTGCAATCGGCTGGCACTGATGGTCGTCATGCCGTGAACCCTGAATCTTGTTATGCGCAATATTGTGATCCGACGGGCCGGAACGCGCACTCCCTAAGGGGTCGGAGGCGTGGCCCGGTGAAACCCGCCACACAAGCCAGTAAAGTGCGGGTCGTCGAGCCCGCGAGCGGGCTGCCGGGGTGTGTGATCGACGGGTTCGATCCCGCGGCCGGACGACCTGGCCGACCCGGCCACCCGTGCCTGCGAGTGGAGTCTATCCCCGAGTGCGCGTCAATGGGGCGCTAGCGTGTTCCATGAACCTGAATCGAAAGGCCTTGACATGATCCCCTCCCGCGTGACGCTCGTCGACGTCGGCCCGCGCGACGGGCTGCAGAACGAGAAGCAGCCGGTGGCGACCGCCGACAAGGTGGCCCTGGTGCACCGGCTTCAGGCCGCTGGCCTGCGCGAGATCGAGGTCACCAGCTACGTCAGCCCCAAGTGGGTGCCGCAGATGTCGGACAACGCGCAGGTGATGGCCGCCATCGCCCGCCCGCCCGGCGTGCGCCACTCGGTGCTGGTGCCCAACATGCTGGGCTTGGATGCGGCCCTGGCCGGTGGCGCCGCCACGCGGCCGGACGAGGTGGTGGTGTTCGGCGCCGCCAGCCAGGCCTTCAGCCGGCGCAACATCAACTGTTCCATCGAGGAGAGCATCGACCGCTTCGCCCCGGTGGTGGCTGCCGCCCGCGAGGCCGGTCTGAAGGTGCGCGCGGCAATCTCCTGCGCGCTGGGTTGCCCCTACCAGGGCGAGGTCAGCCCCGACGAGGTCGAGCACCTGGTCAAGCTGATGAAGGGCATCGGCGTGCAGCACTGCGGCATCGCCGACACCATCGGCACCGGCACGCCGCGCGGCGCGCAGGCGGTGATGGAGCGGGCGCTGAAGCACTTCCCGGTGGACGAGGTGAGCGGCCATTTCCACGACACCTATGGCCAGGCGCTGGCCAACATCCTGGCCAGCCTGGAGGTCGGCATCCACACCTTCGACACCAGCGTGGCCGGCCTCGGCGGCTGCCCCTATGCCAAGGGGGCCACCGGCAACGTGGCCACCGAGGACGTGGTCTTCATGCTGCACGGCATGGGCATCGACACCGGCATCGACCTCGATGCGCTGGTCGACGCCGGCGGTTTCATCTCCGACGTGCTGGGCCGTCCGCCGGTGTCGCGCGCCGGCCGTGCCCTGCTGACGAAGAAGGGCAGGGTCTTCGCATGACGTTGGCGGCTGTGCCAGAGGCTGATCGCCCCGAAGGTTTTCGCCGCGTGGCCCAACTGCTGGCCGAGCGCGGCCACCCGCACGCGCCGCGCTGGCTCGAGGTGTCGGCGCGCACCTGCGCCGAGGCCGCCGAGGCCCTGCAGGTGCAGGTGGGGCAGATCGCCAAGAGCGTGATCTTCCGGCGCCGCGCCGACGAGGCGGCGGTGCTGGTGGTGACCTCGGGAGACCGCCGCGTCGACGAGAAGAAGGTGGCGGCGGCCGTGGGCGCCATCGGCCGCGCCGATGCCGAGTTCGTCAAGACGCGCACCGGCTTCTCGATCGGCGGCGTGGCGCCGGTGGGCCATGCCACCCCGCCGGTGGTGCTGATCGACCGCGACCTGTTCCGCTTCGACGAGGTCTGGGCGGCTGCCGGGCACCCCAACGGCGTGTTCCGCCTGCACCCGCTGCAACTGGTGCAACTCACCGATGCGCCGGTGGCCGACGTGGTGCTGCCCGCATGACCACGGCCACCGCGGTGGAGAGCCCCTGCGTCAACCGCTGCCGCATGGACGCCGGCACCGGCTGGTGCGAGGGTTGTTTGCGCACGATCGACGAGATCGTCGCCTGGGGCCGCCTGGGCGACGAAGGCCGGCGCCGCATCATCGCGCTGCTGCCGGAGCGTTGGGCCCAGTGGCCCGCCGACCGGCCTTTCCCGGGCGCCACTGGAGCGCCGTCGTGAAGGTGGTGACCTTCTGGTTCGACGTGATCTCGCCCTACGCCTGGCTGGCCTTCGATCGCCTGCCACAGGCATTGGAGGGCCAGAGCCATGTGGTCGACTTCCGACCGCTGCTGTTTGCCGGCCTGCTGAAGGCCTGGGGCCAGAAGGGCCCGGCCGAAATCGCGCCAAAGCGTGTGTGGACCTACCGCCAGGTGGCCTGGCTGGCGCACCTGCAGGGCACGCCGCTGCAGTTGCCACGGCCGCACCCGTTCAACCCGCTCGCGCTGCAACGCCTGGCGTTGGCGTCGGCGCCGGCCGGCGGCCTGCCCAACCGGCGTGTCGTCGAGCAGATCTTCCGCCATGTGTGGTGCCGCGACGGCGCCGACCCCAACGACCCTGCCGCGCTGGCGGTGCTAGCACAGGCCGTGGCACCGGTGCGCGACCCGCTGGGCGAGGACGTGCGGGCCGAACTGCGTGCCGCCACCGACGCGGCCCGGGCGCAGGGTGTGTTCGGCGTGCCCACGCTGGCCTGCGAGGGCCGGCTGTTCTGGGGCCAGGACGCGCTGCCGATGCTGCGCGCGGCGATGCAGGGTGACGCCTGGTTCGACGGGCCGGCCTGGGGCGACGCGGCAAGGCAGCCCGAGGGTGTGGTTCGACACGCTTGAAGGCGGTCAGGCCTTCTGCAACTTGACCACAGTCAATGTGCGGGCGGGGGTCGACCCCTACAGTGACGGGCATCAACTCAACGAACCCCTCATCATGTACCACAAGCTCTTTGTTCCCGTCGACGGCAGCGAACTCTCCAAGGTCGCGATGGATGCCAGCATCGCGCTGGCGAAGCAGCTTGGCGCGTCGATCGTCGGTTTCGTCGTCGAGCCCGACGCCCCGCTGCCCACCGTGGGCATCCAGCTGTCGCAGTATGAGCGCGAGACCACTGCGCACATCACGCGCACGGACACGCACGCGCACAAGGTGATCTCCTACTTCCAGCAGCATGCGCTGGAGGCCGGCGTCGATTTCCATGGCCTGCACGTGCGCACCGACGCGGTCGATCGCGCCATCGTCGACCACGCCGTCGAGCAGGAGTGCGACATGATCGTCATGGTCACGCACGGCCGCGGTGTGTTCGGCGAACTGCTGTTCGGCTCGCACACCAAGAACGTCATGGGCCGCAGCAAGCTGCCGCTGCTGATCCTGCACTGACCCGGCGCGCCCGGGACGGCATCCCGGGCTCCTGCCTGCCGATCGGCACGGGCTCCCGGCCGTCGTCGCGCCAGCCTGCGGCACCAGCGATGCCACCGTCGGGCCAGCGCCGCGGCGGCGGCTTTCGTCGGCACGGACCGCTCGCCCGGTACCCAGGCACCCCATCGGTGGGCCCTTCGCCGATGGGTCGGTGCACGCGGTTCAGATCAGCAACGCCGCGAGGTACAGGCCGATCATCATGAACGCCAGCACCACCTTGGCCAGCAGGCCGGCCATCAGGCCCAGCCAGGTGGCGACGCCGACCTTCATGGCCCGCGTCTCGTCCTGCCGTGCCAGGTATTCGCCGATGGCCGCGCCTACCAGCGGCATGAAGAGCACGCCGACCAGGCCCATGAAGAGCCCCACCACCGTGCCGAGCGCGGCGCCGACCAGGGCCTGCCGGCTGGCCCCGGCCTTGCGGGCGCCCAGCAGGCCGGCCACGTAATCGAGCACCCATGACAGCACGGCCAGCACGGTGATGGCGGCCAGGCTGCCCCAGCCGACCGCGGTGAAACCGCCGATCCAGGCGCCGAGCGCGATGCCGGCCAGGATCAGCAGCGTGCCCGGCAGTGCCGGCAGCACCGTGCCGGCCAGGCCGGCCACGATCAGCACGGTGCTCAGCACCCACCAGACGATGTCGGGCATGTCGATGGCCTGGCGTGATCGAGGTCGTTCCGCGCCCGGTCAGGCGGCCTGGCGCAGGCGCTCGATGCGCTGCTCCATCGGCGGGTGGCTGGAGAACAGGGCCATCATGCCGCCGGGGCGGGCGCTGATGCCCATGGCCTGCATGGCCTTGGGCATCTCGCCGGGGTCGAGTCCGCCCAGGCGGGCCAGCGCGTTGATCATCGGCTGCTTGCGGCCCATCAGGTTTGCAGCGCCCGCGTCGGCGCGAAACTCGCGCTGGCGCGAGAACCAGGCCACGATGATGGCGGCCACCACGCCCAGCACCAGGTCCAGCACGACGGTGGTGACGTAGTAGCCGATGCCGGGCCCGTCGTTCTGGTTGCGCAGCACCACCTTGTCGACCACGTAGCCGATCACGCGGGACAGGAACACCACGAAGGTGTTCATCACGCCCTGGATCAGCGCCATCGTCACCATGTCGCCGTTGGCCACGTGGGCCACCTCGTGGCCCACGACGGCCTCGACCTCTTCGCGCGTCATCGACTGCAGCAGGCCGGTGGACACCGCCACCAGCGCCGAGTTCTTGAACGCACCGGTGGCGAACGCGTTGGGCGGGCCCTCGTAGATGCCGACTTCAGGCATCTGGATGCCCGCCTTCTGGGAGAAGCGCTCGACGGTGGACACCAGCCAGGCGTGGGTGGGGTCGGTGGAGCCGTTGATCACCTGCACGCCGGTGGTCCATTTGGCCATCGGCTTGCTGATGAGCAGCGAGATGAAGGCGCCGCCGAAGCCCATCACCAGCGCGAAGCCCAGCAGCGACGTGAGGTCCAGGCCATTCGCCGTGAGGAAGCGGTTCAGGCCGAGCAGGTTCACCGCCAGGCCCAGCACGAGCATCACGCCCAGGTTGGTCAGCACGAACAAGGCAATGCGTTTCATGGTTCCACTCGCAAGAGAAATCGGGACAGGGACCTTGACCACCTCGCGCCGACCCCTGTCCCAGTGTCGACGCGCACTCGATGGCCTGCATCATGCACCCGGATTGGTGTCTGCCAAAAGCAGCCTGAGCGGCGCATTCGGTTCGTCTTTTACGAAGTGAATGGAGGCCGGCCGCCACTGGGACCGCACTGGCAACGCGGAGCAGGACGGTGCTTGCCGCGCATTTCCGGCGCTTGGGGCGGGCGGCCTCCATTCA
>NZ_MWLO01000132.1 GCF_002198735.1 Ideonella sp. A 288 | reverse complement strand
CCTCCCTCCCGTGCTTGTTCAAGCACCCGTGACCCCCCGCGTGGCCATCATCGGTGGCGGCCCCGCCGGGCTGATGGCGGCCGAGGCCCTGCTGCAGGGTGGCGCCTCGGTTGATCTCTACGACGCCATGCCCTCGGTCGGCCGCAAGTTCCTGCTCGCCGGCAAGGGCGGGCTGAACCTCACGCACAGCGAGCCGATGGACGCGTTCATCGGGCGCTATGGCGATCGGCGCGACGACGTCGCGCCCTGGCTCGATGCGCTGAACCCGACCGACCTGCGTGAGTGGGCGGCGGGCCTGGGCATCGACACCTTCGTCGGCAGTTCCGGCCGCGTCTTCCCGGCCGAGATGAAGGCCGCGCCGCTGCTGCGCGCCTGGCTGCACCGGCTGCGCGCAGCGGGCCTGCGCCTGCACATGCGCCACCGCTGGCTGGGCTGGGCACCGGGCGAGAGCCGCTCGGCCCTGCCCGCCGCGCTGCGCTTCGATGCGCCGTCCGGCGAGCAGGCCGTGCAGGCCGACGCGGTGGTGCTGGCGCTGGGCGGCGCCAGCTGGCCGCAGCTCGGTTCCGATGGTGCCTGGTGGCCCGGCCTGGCCGCGCTGGGCGTGGCCGTGGCGCCGCTGCGGCCGTCGAACTGCGGCTTCGATGTCGGCTGGAGCCCGTACTTCGCCCAGCGCTTTGCCGGCACGCCGGTGAAGTCGGTGCGGCTGATGGCGGTCGACGCGATGGGCCAGCGTTTCGACCGGCCGGGCGAGTTCGTCGTCACCGCCGGCGGCATCGAGGGCAGCCTGGTGTACGCCGCCTCGGCGCTGATCCGCGACACGATCGAGGCGCAGGGCAGCGCCACCATCCACCTCGACCTGGTGCCGGGGCGCGACCTGGCGCGGCTGTCGGCCGCGCTGGCCAAGGGCCGCGGCACGCGCTCGCTGCCCAACCACCTGCGCGAGCAGGCTGGGCTCGATGGTGTCAAGGCCGCGCTGCTGCGCGAGCGCTGGTCGGCCGACGAACTGGCCCGGCGCGTGGCCCAGGACGCGGCCGGGCTGGCCGCCGAACTGAAGGCCTGGCCGCTGGTGCTGACCGCGCCGCGCCCGGTGGCCGAGGCCATCAGCACCGCCGGTGGCGTGCGTTTCGAGGCGATGGACGCGCGGTGCATGCTGCGCGCCTGCCCCGGCGTGTTCTGCGTCGGCGAGATGGTGGATTGGGAGGCGCCCACCGGCGGCTACCTGCTCACCGCCTGTCTGGCCGGCGGCCGCGCAGCGGGCCGCGGCGTGCTCGACTGGTGGCGCCAGCAGGCCGCCGATGGCGCCAGAATCGGGCCATGATCACCGTCCACCACCTGAACCATTCGCGCTCGCAGCGCGTGCTGTGGCTGCTGGAAGAGCTGGGTGTGCCCTACCGCATCAAGCAGTACGCGCGCGATCCGCAGACCCATCTGGCGCCGCCCGAGCTGCTGGCGGCGCACCCGCTGGGCAAGTCGCCGGTGATCACCGACGACAAGGTGACGGTGGCCGAGACCGGTGCCATCGTCGAGTACCTGATCGAGCGCCACGGCGAGGGCCGCCTGGCGCCGGCCCTGGGCACGCCGGCGCACCTGCGCTACCGCTACTGGCTGCACTTCGCCGAGGGCTCGGCGATGCCGCCGCTGCTGATGAAGCTGGTGTTCGACAAGATCGCCGAGGCGCCGATGCCCTTCCTGGTGCGGCCGGTGGTCAAGGGCATCTGCGCCAAGGCGCAGGACGTGGTGGTGTGGCCCAACCTGAAGCGCCAGCTCGACTTCATGGAGAACGAACTGGCCGAGTACGGCTGGTTTGCGGGCGCTGACTTCAGCGCGGCCGACATCATGATGAGCTTCCCGCTCGAGGCTGCCGCCGCCCGCGCCGGGCTGGACGCGTCGCGCCCCCGGCTGATGGCCTTCCTGCAGCGCATCCATGCGCGTCCGGCCTACCGGCGAGCCCTGGAGCGCGGCGGCCCCTACGACTACGCCAGCTGACCGGGTGCGGTGGTGGCGTCGCCGGCCGAGCACCAGTCGACGTGCGGTTCGTCCCGGGGCACCGTGGTGCCGAGGGCTCCGCAGGCCGGTCGCCTTGACCCCGGTCCAGGCGCTGTGCCATTCCTACCCCCCCGCCTGAGGGGGATGGCGGCATTTCCCCACCTCGAGTCCAGGAATCCCCACAGGTTCGGCGCTAGCATCGTGGCGTTGTAAGCGTGTGTAGTGACTTGTGCCGTCGTGTGACGGTCGGTTCCTTCAGCGCCTGACACATCGGCCACAGAGCCTGTCGAAAGGGAAGAGCATGAACCGCACGCCGCAATCCTTGGTCCTGGACACCGTCGTCCGCATGGTGGTGCCGATGCGCCGCGAATTTGGCTGGTCACTGGACGTGATGGCCTTCATGCGCGACGCCGCCTACGCCCGGCAGGTGATCGCCAAGGCCCTGGAAAGCCAGGAGAAGCGACTGCGCGACTACGGTGCCTTCGTCGACCAGCAGATGCGCGACGTGCTGGCCAGCGTGGTCACGCCCGCGGTGCCCGCGCCGGTGACGAAGGCCCAGGCCCGCCTGGCCGACCACCGCCGCCTGGCCGTGCGGCGCCTGATCGACCTGGTGGGGCCGGTGGGTGAATCGGTGGCCATCCGCATCGAACGCGCCCCCGACGCCGCCGCGCTGGCCCAGGCGACGGTGCAGGCGCAGCAGCTCGTCACCGCCCTGCGCGGGGCCCAGGCCGGCCGCGATTACCTTGTGGCCGTGACGCCGGCCAAGGTGGCCGACTCCAGCTTCACCGGCGAACTGGCCTGACGCGCGGCGGCCCGCCGGCGCGGGCATCGCCTGGGCCGGCCGGGCTCAGGTGGCGTTCGAGCCCCGATGCGCCCAGCCGGTGATGCGCTTCTCGAGCACCGAGAAGAACTCGTACATGCCCATCGCCATCGCGCCCACCACCACCAGGCCGGCGAAGGCCAGGCCCATCTGCATCGACGAGCCGGCCGACACCAGCAGGTAGCCGATGCCCTCGTTGCTGGCCGTCATCTCCGACACCGTGGTGCCCACGAAGGCCAGCGTGATGGCCACCTTCAGCGAGCCGAAGAAGTAGGGCATCGAGCGTGGCAGCCCCACCTTCACCAGCACGTCCCAGCGCTTGGCGCCCAGCACGCGCAGCACGTCTTCCAGCTCGGGCTCCAGCGTGGCCAGCCCGGTGGCGATGTTCACCGTGATTGGGAAGAACGAGATCAGGAAGGCGGTGAGCACCGCCGGCCCCACGCCGATGCCGAACCACACCACCAGGATCGGCACGAAGGCCGCCTTGGGCAACGCGTTGAAGCCGGTCATCAGCGGGTAGATGGCGGCGTAGGCCAGGCGCGAGCTGCCGATCAGGAAGCCCAGCAGCACGCCCACGACGATGGCGATGCCGAAGCCGACCATCGTCACCCAGTAGGTGCGCCAGGCGTGCTTGGCGATCTCGCCCTTGAATTCGAGGAACTGCGACCAGATGCGCGCCGGGCTGGGAAAGATGAACTCGCTGACGTTGAACACCGTGCAGACCAGCTGCCAGACGGCGATGAACAGCACCAGCAGCGCCCAGGGCGCCCAGGTCTCGAGCTGTTTCTGCTTCATGCCGTTGCCCCGGTGGCAGGGCGGCCCATGGTGTTGCGCACCGCGCCGATGTGGCCACGCAGCTCGTGCACGATGTCGGTGAACTCGGGCGTGTAGGTCAGCTCGAGGTCGCGCGGGCGCGGCAGCTCGATCGATCGGCGCACCACCATGCGGCCCGGGCTGCGGCTCATCACGTACACCGTGTCGGCCAGGAACACGCTCTCGCGCAGGTCGTGCGTGACCAGGATGACGTTGAACTTCTGCGCCGCCTGCAGGTCGCGCAGCGTGCACCACAGTTCTTCGCGGGTGAAGGCATCGAGCGCGCCGAAGGGCTCGTCGAGCAGCAGCATCTTCGGCTCGTGCACCAGCGCCCGGCAGATGCTGGCGCGCTGCTGCATGCCGCCCGACAGCTGCCAGGGGAACTTGTCTTCGTAGCCGCCCAGGCCCACGCTCTGCAGCAGCGCGCGGGCCTTGGCCTCGTACTCGGCGCGCTTGGCCTTGAAACTGGAGCGGTAGGGCTCGACGATCTCCAGCGGCAGCATCACGTTCTGCACCGTGGTGCGCCAGGGCAGCAGGCTGGGCGCCTGGAAGGCCATGCCGGTGATCTTCAACGGCCCGGTCACCGGCTGGCCGCCGATGGCGATCGAGCCCTTGCTCGGGCGCTTCAGGCCGGTGGCCAGCTTCATGAAGGTCGACTTGCCGCAGCCCGAGGGCCCGACGATGGCGATGAACTCGCCCTCGCCGACGGCCAGCGAGATGTCCTCGACCGCGAAGTGGCCCTGCGCGAGCAGATCCTCGTTGTAGGCCAGCCAGACGTTGCGGAAGTCGACGAAGGGGGTCACTTCGACCCCGTCACTTCTTCGCCGCGGCCTTGGCGCCGAAGATGTCGCGGTCGGCGGCCGAGGGCAGGAAGCTGCCGTTCCAGACGGCGTCGGGGTTGACGCGGGTCTTGGTGGCGAAGGCATCGGCCACCTGGCTGGCCATCAGTGCCAGGCGCGGGCCCTTGACGTCGCCGAAGCCTTCGGCCTTGGCGTCGGCGGTGGCGATCGACGATTCGATGGCCAGCCGCAGCCGGCGCTCTTCCAGTGCGGCGTTGACGATGCCGTCACGCTCCTTCACCACCGCGGTGGCGGCCACGGGGTCGGCGATCACGGCCTTGGCGCCCTTGGTGAAGGCGCGCAGGAAGGCCTTCACCGCCTCGGGGTTCTTCTTCAGGAATTCTTCGCTGGCGATGATGGCGTTGCCGTAGAGCTTGACGCCATGGGCCGGGAACATCTGCACCGCGATCTCGTCGGGCTTGATGCCGCGCGCCTCGAGGTTGAGCAGGCTGGTGAAGTAGAAGCCGGTGATGGCGTCGACATCGCCCTTGGCGAGCATGGTCTCGCGCAGCGGCGGGTCCATGCTGACCCAGTTGACGGCGCCGATGCCATTGGCCTTCTGGAAGATCGGGAAGGCGCGGCGGCCGGCGTCGAACACCGGCGCGCCGAGCTTCTTGCCGGCCAGGTCGCCCGGGGTCTTGATGCCGGTCTTCTTCAGCGAGAACACGGCCGCGGGCGTGTTGTTGTAGACCATCATCACCGCCACCGGCTTGTTCGGCGCGGTGGGGTTGTTGGCGTGGAACTCCATCAGCGCGGCCAGGTCGGCAAAGCCCATGTCGTAGGTGCCCGACGCGACGCGGTTGACGGCGTTGCCCGAGCCATTGCCGGCGTCGACCGTGACATTCAGCTTCTCGGCCTTGAACAGGCCCTTGCTCACCGGCAGCAGGAAGAAGGCGCTGGGGCCCTCGAAGCGCCAGTCGAGCTGGAACTTGATGGCGGTGTCCTGCGCGTGGGCGGGCAGGGCGGCGGCGAGCGTGGCGAAGGCGGCCACGGCCAGGCAGGCACGGCGGGTGAGGGCGCTGAACGACGACATGAGGGGCTCCGACGACTGGTTTCGAGTTGGGGTTCTGGATTCCGCAGTCAGCAAGAACCGTGCTTGCCGGACCGCGATCTGATGATAAGCCGCGGCACGGCCGGCACTGCTTTGGGGCGCCGCGACCCGGCAGACCCGATGCCGCGCCCCGTCATGCACCGGAGCAGGGCGGATCAGCCCGCCAGCAGTTCGCTCAAGGCCCGCGCAATGACCTTCGTGGCGCGGCGCAGGTCGTCCAGCACCAGGTGCTCGTCGGCGCGCTTGGCGTTCGACTCCAGCACGGTGCGCGGGCCGGCGCCGTAGATCACCGCCGGCACGCCGTGTGCGCCGTACAGGCGCACATCGGTGTACAGCGGCGTGCCGCTGGTGGGGATCGGCTCGCCGAACACCGCCTGGCCGTGGCGCTGCAGCGCGGCCACCAGCGGTGCGTTGCGGTTGTCGGGCTTCAGCGATTCGGCCAGCAGCAGGCGCCTGATCTCGACGCGCACGCCCGGGCAGGTCGCCACGGTGGCCTCGATCAGGCCGCGCACCTCGGCCTCGACCGCGGCGGAGTTCTCCTCGGGGATCATGCGGCGATCGAGCTTGAGCACCACCTTGCCGGGCACGACGTTGGTGTTGCTGCCGCCTTCGATGCGGCCGACGTTGAGGTAGGGGTGGGTGATGCCTTCCACCTTCGACAGCCTGGTGCGCAGCACGTCGTTGTGTGCGTACAGCGCGGTGAGCAGCTGGTTGGCCGCCTGCAATGCATCGACGCCGGTGTGTGGGTAGGCCGCGTGCGACGCCAGGCCGTGCAAGGTCACCTCCATCTGCAGGCAGCCGTTGTGGGCCGTGACCACCTGGTAGCTGAAGCCGGCGGCGATCAGCAGGTCGGGTTTGGTCAGGCCCTTGGCCAGCAGCCAGCCGGGGCCAAGTTCGCCGCCGAACTCCTCGTCGTAGGTGAAGTGCAACTCGACCGCGCCCTTTGCCGGCGGCGCCACTGCCGCAAGTGCGCGCAGCGCGAAGGTGAAGCTCGCAAAGTCGCCCTTGCTCACTGCCGAGGCACGGCCGTAGAGCTTGCCGTCGACGACCTCGCCGCCGTACGGAGCGTGCGTCCAGCCGTCGCCCGGCGGCACCACGTCGCCATGCGCGTTGAGTGCGATGGTGCGGCCGCCCTCGCCAAAGCGCTGGCGCACGATCAGGTTGGTGATCGACTGCAGGCCGTACGCCTGCACCTCGGCCGCCGGCACGGCGTGCTTTTCCGCTGTCAGGCCCATGTCGGCCAGCAACTCGGCGGTGCGCTCGGCGTGTGGCGCGTTGTTGCCGGGCGGCGTGTCGGTGGGCACCTGCACCAGCGCCTGCAGGAAGCGCACCTCCTCGTCGAAGTGGGCATCGACCCAGGCGTCGAGGGCGTTGAAGTCGGTGGCAGAGGCTGCGGTCATGCGAGGTGCTCGAGGAGGTGGGAGAAGGCCTGGACCACCAGTTGCGCATCGTGCGCGGTGATGGTCTCCAGCGGGTTGTGGCTCATGCCCGAGTTGCCGCCGCGGACGAACAGCATCGCCTGCGGCATGGCCTCGTGCAGCTTCATCGCGTCGTGGCCGGCGCCGCTGGGCATGCGGAACACCGGCAGGCCCAGCGACTGCACCGCGGCCTCCCAGCGCTGCTGCCAGTCGGGTGCGCTGGGGGCGGCGGCGGCACGAAGGGTTTCCTCCAGCGTGTGGGCCACGCCGCGCCGTGCGCAGATGGCCTGCAGCTCGGCGCACACGTCCTTGGCCAGGGCATCGCGAGCTGTGTCGGTGGTGGCGCGCAGGTCGAGGCTGAAGCGGCATCGTCCCGGCACCACATTGATCGAGCCGGCCGGCACCTCCAGCATGCCGACGGTGCCGACCACGTCGGGCACGGCGGCCGCACGCCGCTCGACGAACAGCGCCAGTTCGGCCACCGCCAGCGCGGCGTCGCGCCGCTGGCCCATCGGCGTGGTGCCGGCGTGGCTGGCCTGGCCGGCGACCTCGCCGAGGTAGCGCACGCTGCCATTGATCGAGCGGACCACGCCCAGCGGCAGGTCCATGGCGTCGAGCACCGGGCCCTGCTCGATGTGCACCTCGACGAAGCCGAGGTAGCGCGAGGGATCGCGCCGTTCGCCGGCGATCGCGTCCATCGTCGCCGGCAGGCCGGCGGCGCGCATCGCGTCGCGCATCGAGACGCCGTCGGCATCGGTCTGGTCCAGCCAGGCCGGGTCGAACTGTCCGACCAGCGCGCCCGAGCCCAGGAAGGTGGCCTTGTAGCGCTGGCCTTCCTCCTCGGCGAAGCCGACGACCTCGAAGCCGAAGGGCAGGCGCCGGCCGGCGCGCGACAGCTCGCGCACGCAGGCCATCGGCACCAGGATGCCCAGGCGGCCGTCGTACCTGCCGCCGTTGCGCACGGTGTCGTAGTGGCTGCCGGTGAGCAGGCGCTTCGAGGACGCGTCGCTGCCGTGGTAGACACCGACGACGTTGCCCACCGCGTCCAGCCGCACCTCGTCGAAGCCGCACTCGCGCATCCAGCCCTGCAGCAGCGCGGCGCAGGCACGGTGCGCCTCGGTGAGGTAGGTCACTGTGAGCTCGCCGGCTTCCTTGAAGCCGGGGTCGCTGTGCACCGCCATCGCCTCGGCCCAGTCCCACACCTGCTCGCCGAGCGTGGGCGTCTCGCCGAACTTGTCGGCCAGCCGGATCTCGGCGATGCGGTGGATGTTGCGCAGGCACTCGGCCAGCTCGAAGTCAGGATGGCCCTGCAGCCGGCGCTCGAAGGTGGCCATGATCTGGTGGCGGTCCAGGCCCGTGCCGCGCGGGCCGCGCACGGCCAGGATGAAGGGCCAGCCGAACTTCGCGTTGTAGTCGGCGTTCATCCGCTGGATGCGCGCGAACTCGTCGGGCGTGCAGTCGGTCAGGCCGGCCTTGCCCTGTTCGTTCGTCGATTCGGCGGTGAGCGTCTTGCTCACCATGGCCTTGCCGGCGAGTTCTGGGTGGGCGCGGATCAGCGCGATCTGCCGCTCGCGGCCGGCGTCGCGCACCACCTGCACCATGGCGTGCTTCAGCGCGGCCAGCGTGGCAAAGGGGCGCCTGGCCAGCGCCTCGCGGGCGATCCAGGGCGAGTGTTCGTAGGTGCCGTCGAGCCAGGCGCAGGCCTCGTCGAGCGGCGCGGTGTTGAGTTGAGCAAGGGTCAGCATGGTCATCGCCAGATGTGGGCCGTGGCGGCGTCGAAGGGGTGGGTGGTCCGCCAGTGGCGGGCGATGTCGATGCGCCGCGTCACCCACACCCGGTCGTGCGACTGGACGTGGTCGAGGAAGCGCTGCAGCGCGCGCATGCGGCCGGGCCGGCCGAGCAGGCGGCAGTGCATGCCGATGGACAGCATGGCCGGGTGCTCGTCGCCTTCGGCATAGAGCACATCGAAGCTGTCGCGCAGGTACTGGAAGAACTCGTCGCCATGGCTGTAGCCCTGCGGCAGCGCGAAGCGCATGTCGTTGGCGTCCAGCGTGTAGGGCACCACCAGCTGCGGTGCCAGGGTGCCGTCGGTCTTTTTCACCTGCAGCCAAAAGGGCAGGTCGTCGCCGTAGTAGTCGCTGTCGTACTCGAAGCCACCGAAGTCGGCCACCAGCCGGCGGGTGTTGGGGCTGTCGCGGCCGGTGTACCAGCCGGCGCCGTGCAGCGCGCGCGACGCATCGCCGGTGAGGCGGGCGATGATGGCCATGCCGCGCGCCATGTGCTCGCGCTCGACCGCCTCGTCCAGGCCCTGGTAGTGGATCCAGCGCCAGCCGTGGCAGGCGATCTCGTGGCCCAGTTCCATGAAAGCGGCCGTGACCTCGGGGCAGCGTTCCAGCGCCATCGACACGCCGAACACCGTGAGCGGCAGGCCGCGGCGCTCGAACTCGCGCAGCAGGCGCCACACGCCGACACGCGAGCCGTACTCGTAGATGCCCTCCATGCTCAGGTGCCGCGCGGCGAAGGCCGGCGGGTTGAACATCTCGGACAGGAACTGCTCGCTGCCGGCGTCGCCGTGCAGCACGCTGTTCTCGCCGCCCTCTTCGTAGTTGAGGACGAACTGCACGGCGATGCGGGCCTGGCCAGGCCATTGCGCGTGCGGGGGGTGGCGGCCGTGGCCGCGCAGGTCGCGGGGGTAGGGTGGAGTGGTCATGTGGTTTCGGGGGTAGGCCGCAGCACGTCGGCCAGGTCGGTGTGGCGGGGTTCGAGGCGAAGGTTGCGCTCGACGTTGCCGAGGTGGCCTTCCATCAGCCGCGTGGCCGCGCGCACGTCGCGCCGCGACAGCGCGTCGACGATGGCCACGTGCTCGGACTGCGAGGCCTCGGCCGAGTGCGCCGACTGGTACATCAGCGACACCAGCGACGAGCGCGACAGCAGGTCGTCGAGCAGTTCGGCCAGCACCTCGTTGCCGAGCATGCGGGCCAGCACCACGTGGAAGTCGGCCAGCAGCCGGGTGCGGCCGGGCACGTCGGTGCGGGCCACCGCCTCGGCCTCGGCGCGCAGGTGCTCGCGCAGCACCTGCACCTGCTCGTCGGTGATGACGCGGCACAGCTCGCGCACCAGCGCCGATTCGATGAGGGCGCGCACCTCGAACACCTGGCGCGCCTCTTCGATGGACGGCTGGCGCACGAAGGCACCACGGGCCGGCTCGAGCACGATGAGGCGGTCGCGCGAGAGCTGGTTCAGCGCCTGGCGCACCACCGTGCGCGAGACCTGGAAGATGTCGGCGATCTGCTGCTCGGCGAGCTTGGTGCCGGGCATCAGCCGGCGCTCGACGATGGCGGTGGTGATGGCCTCGGCGATGCGGCGGGTGGTGGTGCTGGCGGCCGGGCCGGCGGCCGTGTCGGCCGGGGCGCTGGCCTTGCGCAGCACGGCCCCGGCATCGCGGGAGGCCGGCTCGGCCCGCACCGCCGCCGCGCCGCGTTGCGGAGGGCGGACCGGCGCGCCGGCCTTCGGACGGGCGGGCACGGTTTTCGCTCGGACGGCTTTGGTGCGGGTCGGCGTGCGCGGCATGGTCAGGGTTGACGAGCAGATGCGGTGTATGCCAAAGTGTATACACTTTGATCGCGCCTGCCAAACCCCTTTCCGGCCACCCAGCCGGCGATTGGGCAGGCGCCCACCGCGGAGAACTGCAGACGATGGCCGGCCTCACCACCCATGTGCTCGACACGATGAACGGTTGCCCCGCCGCTGGCATGGCCGTGGCGCTGTACCGCATCGAGGCCTCGGGCCCGGTGCAGATCCGGTCGCTGACGCTCAATGCCGATGGTCGCGGCGATGGCCCGCTGCTCACCGGTGCCGATTTCGCCAAGGGCCGCTACCGCCTGGTCTTCGGCGTGGCGGCCTACTTCCGCGCTCGCGGCGTCGAATTGCCTGATCCCCCTTTCCTCGACGAGGTGCCGCTCGACTTCGGCATCGCCGACCTCTCGTCGCACTACCACGTGCCGCTGCTCGCGAGCCCCTGGAGCTGCGCCACCTATCGCGGCAGCTGAACGCTGGCACGCCGGTTGCGTCTGTCCGCCATCGCCATCGCCATCGCCATCGCCATCGTCCCGAGGAGTCCTCCATGACCGTTCGCCGCACCGTCCTGGGCCTGGCCGTCGCCGGCCTGCTGGCCGCCCCCGCCTGGGCCGCCTGGCCCGAGAAGCCGATCCGCATCGTCGTCACCTTCGGTGCGGGTGGCGCCAGCGACATCGTCGCGCGGGCCATCTCCGAGCCGCTGTCCAAGGCGCTGGGCCAGCCGGTCATCGTCGATAACAAGCCTGGCGCCGGCGGCACGCTCGGCGGCACCGAGGTGGTGCGTGCCGCACCCGATGGCTACACGCTGATGCTGTCGAACAGCACGCCGCTGTCGATCGGCCCGTGGACGGTGCCCAAGCTGCCCTACGACCCCGTCAAGCAGTTCACCCACATCGCGATGCTGGGCGTGGCGCCGGTGGCGATCATGGCCAACCCCAAGGCTGGCATCGGCACGCTGAAGGACCTGCCCAAGGTGCAGGCCTTCGGCAGCGGCGGCCCGGGCTCCATCGGCCACATCGTCGGCGAGATGGCCAAGAGCGCGATGAAGTTCCAGATGCAGCACGTGCCTTACCGCGGTGGCGCGCCGATGGCCACCGACCTGATCGCCGGCACCATCCCGGTGGGCATCGACGTGCTGACGGCCTTCGTGCCGATGATCAAGCAAGGCCAGATCAAGGCGCTGGCCGTCACCACGCGCACGCGCTCGCCGCTGCTGCCCGACGTGCCCACGGTGGTCGAACTGGGCCTGCCGCAACTGGTGGCCGAGAACTACTTCGGTGTCTCCGGCCCGGCCAACCTGCCCAAGGACGTGGTCGACAAGCTGGCCACGGCGCTGGCCGCCATCGTGGCCGACCCGGCCATCGTCAAGCGCTTCGAAGAACTGGCCATCACCACCGTGAAGATGAGCTCGTCCGACTTCGCCCACCTGGTCGAAAAGCAGATTGCCGACTGGGCGCCCGCCCTGAAGGCCGCCGACATCAAGCCTTAGCACGCGACACGGTCGCCGTGGGCCAGGGGCCGGCTTCGCTGCCGGCCCGCAGCGCGACCTTCCGAACCCCGCTCACAGCGCCCGCTGTGGTGAGCCCACAAAGGAGCCGCGCATGGAAGCGTACCTTCTCGACTGGGCCAACCTGCTGTTGCGCTGGCTGCACGTCATCACCGCCATCGCCTGGGTCGGCTCGAGCTTCTACTTCGTCTGGCTCGACAACCACCTGATCCGCCCGAAGTCGCCCGACCTGCTCGAGAAGGGCGTCGACGGCGCGTTGTGGGCGGTGCACGGCGGCGGGTTCTACAACCCGCAGAAGTACATGGTGGCGCCCCGGAAGATCCACACCGAGCTGCACTGGTTCTACTGGGAGAGCTACTCCACCTGGCTGTCGGGCTTTGCGCTGTTCACGGTGCTGTACCTGTGGAACGCCACCACCTTCCTGGTGGACAAGAGCGTCTACGCCTGGAGCGCTCAGGGCGCAGTGGCGGCGGCGCTGGGCTTCCTGGTGGTGTTCTGGCTGGTGTACGACGGCATCTGCCGCGTGCTGGGGGCCGGGCCCGAGGCCGACAAGAAGGTCGGCGCGCTGGTGTTCGCGTTCATCGTCTTCGCGTCGTGGCTGGCCTGCCAGCTGTTCGCCGGCCGCGCGGCCTTCCTGCTGGTGGGCGCGATGATGGCCACGGCGATGAGCGCCAACGTGTTCTTCTGGATCATCCCGGGGCAGCGCAAGGTGATCGCCGCGATGGAGGCCAAACAGCCGACCGACCCGGTGCACGGCAAGCGCGGCAAGCAGCGCAGCACGCACAACACCTACTTCACCTTGCCGGTGCTGTTCGCGATGCTCAGCAACCACTACGGCCAGCTCTACGGCCACCGCCACAACTGGGTCATCCTGGTGCTGGTGATGCTGGCCGGCGCGTTGGTGCGGCAATTCTTCGTGGCGCGCCACAAGACCCACATGGCCGGCAAGCCCGAGCCCTGGCACTGGGCGGCGGCGGGCGTGGCGCCGCTGCTCGTGCTGATCGTGTGGCTGGCGCCGTGGGGTTCGCTGGGTGCCGACCGCCAGGCTGCCGCGCCGGCGACATTCGCCCAGGTGCAGGCCATCGTGCAGCAGCGCTGCGTGATGTGCCACAACGAGCAGTTGCAGCAGAAGGGCGTGGCGCTGCACACGCCCGAGCTGATCGCCCGGCATGCGCCGGCGATGAACCAGCAGGCGGTGGTGCAGAAGACCATGCCGCTGAACAACGCCACCCAGATCACCGACGACGAACGCGCGCTGCTCGGCCGCTGGTTTGCCGCCGGCGCCCCCACGAAATGAGCCGGGCCGGGCCCGCAACAACGAGGAGACACCCATGAACACCACGGCAGTCCATCCGGTGGACGAGAAACTGCCCACAGGCCGCCTGGCCGCGCTGGGCCTGCAGCATGTGCTGGTGATGTACGCCGGCGCCATCGCCGTGCCGCTGATCGTCGGGCGCGCGCTCAAGCTCACGCCCGAGCAGGTGGCGCTGCTGATCTCGGCCGACTTGTTCGCCTGCGGCCTGGTCACGCTGATCCAGTCGATGGGCATGACGCGCTGGTTCGGCATCAAGCTGCCGGTGATGATGGGCGTCACCTTCGCCGCGGTGGGGCCCATGGTGGCCTTCGCCAACGCCATGCCGGGGGTCGACGGCGCCCGCGCCATCTTCGGCGCCATCATCGGCGCGGGCCTCATTTCGATGGTCATCGCGCCAATCGTCAGCAAGCTGCTGCGCTACTTTCCGCCGGTGGTCACCGGCACCATCATCGCGATCATCGGCATCAGCCTGATGCGCGTGGGCGTGGGCTGGGCCATGGGCGGTCCGGCCCCGCTGGCCCAGAGCGTGGACGTGCCCAAGCTGGTGGCCATGGTCGATGGCGCCAAGGCCGCGGCCGCTGCCGCCGCGGCGTCGGCGGCCCTCACCGGTGCCTCGGCGCCGGCGATGCGCCTGCCGGGCCCGATCCCGATGGTCAACAACGCCGGCTACGGCGCGCTCGACAACCTGGCCGTGGCCGGGTTGGTGCTGCTGGCCATCCTGCTGCTGGTGAGGTTCACCAAGGGCTTCCTCGCCAACATCTCGGTGCTGCTGGGCATCGTGCTGGGCTGCGTGGTCGCGATGGCGATGGGCAAGATGAGCTTCGACAAGGTGGGCAAGGCGCACTGGTTCGACATCGTCACGCCCTTCGCCTTCGGCCCGCCCACCTTCGACCCGCTGATGATCCTGACGATGACGCTGGTGATGATCGTCGTGATGATCGAATCCACCGGCATGTTCCTCGCGCTGTCCGACATCACCGGCAAGCCGATCGGCCAGCCCGAACTGGCCGCCGGCCTGCGCACCGACGGCCTGGGCACGCTGATCGGCGGCATCTTCAACACCTTCCCGTACACCAGCTTCTCGCAGAACGTGGGCCTGGTGGGCGTCACCGGTGTGCGCAGCCGCTGGGTCTGCGTGGCCGGTGGCCTGATCATGCTGGTGCTGGGCATGCTGCCGAAGATGGCGGCCTTCGTCGAGGCGATCCCGCAGTTCGTGCTCGGCGGCGCCGGGCTGGTGATGTTCGGCATGGTGGCGGCCACCGGCATCCGCATCCTGTCCACCGTGGACTACAAGCACAACCGCAACAACCTCTACATCGTCGCGCTGTCGATCGGCTTCGGCCTCATCCCGCTGGTGGCACCGCGCTGGACGCAGCACATGGCGCATGGCCTGCACCCGCTGCTGGAAAGCGGCATCCTGCTCACCGCGGTGGCGGCGGTGGTGCTGAACCTGTTCTTCAACGGCACCCGCGGCGACGAGCGTGGCGCCATCGAAGCCGCCCGGGTGGCCGAGGCGCACTGACCCAGGTGCGGCCGGGCGCGGCCGCCGCCAAGCGGCCGCAGGCCCGCGTCGATGGCCCCTGCCATCGCGGGGAGGAGCCTTGCCGCGGCCTTGGCGGTGTCAGGGTGGATGAGCACAATCGCGCCCCATGATCGAACTGCTCACCAACCCCCAGGCCTGGATCGCCTTCGCCACCCTCACCGCGCTCGAGCTGGTGCTGGGCATCGACAACATCATCTTCATCTCGATCCTGGTCGACAAGCTGCCGAAAGAGCAGCGCGAGTTCGCCCGCCGGATCGGCCTGTTCATGGCCATGTTCATGCGCATCGGCCTGCTGCTGGTGCTGGCCTGGATCGTCGGGCTGGTGGCGCCGCTGTTCACCGTGCTGGGCCAGGAGATTTCGGGACGAGACCTGATCCTCATCCTGGGTGGCCTCTTCCTGATCTGGAAGAGCACCGGCGAGATCCACCAGTCGCTCGAAGGCGAGGAAGAACATGCCTCGAGTGCCGTCAAGGCTACGTTCAGCGCCGTGATCCTGCAGATCATGATCGTCGACCTGGTGTTCTCGCTCGACTCGATCATCACCGCGGTGGGCATGGTCGATGACGTGAAGGTGATGATCGCGGCGGTCATCGCCTCAGTGGGCTTGATGATGGTGTTTGCCGGTGCGATCGGCCGCTTCGTGTCCGACCACCCGACCATCAAGATGCTGGCGCTGTCGTTCCTGGTGGTGGTGGGCGTCGTGCTGGTCGCCGAAGGTTTCGGCCACCATGTGCCCAAGGGCTACGTGTACTTCGGCATGGCCTTCTCGCTCGGCGTCGAGATGCTCAACATCCGCATGCGCAAGCGCTCGGCCAAGCCGGTGCAACTGCACCCGCCGCACATCCCGGGCGACTGAGCCCGGGCGGCCGGAGGCAGGCGCCTCGGGGCGCCTCGGCGTCCGGCTGGTGCGACTTCGCTTGCACTGCCGCGTGCAAGTCCTTGATCGGTGGTCGACGGCAGGGGGGCGGTGCGCTGCCGCGTGGGTGTTTCCGAGCGGCGACGCCGCAGGGGCCGCGGCGATAATCCGCGCTTCGATTTTCGGGTTCCCACCATGTCGATGGTCAGCAACACCGTGCGCGTCGTGATCGACGGCCGCATCGTCGAGGCGCAGGGCCTGCGCCGCACCACCACGCTGCTCGATTTTCTGCGCGAGCACCAGCACCGCACCGGCACCAAGGAAGGCTGCGCCGAGGGCGACTGCGGCGCCTGCGTGGTGCTGGTGGGCGAGCTCGACGCCGACGGCAAGGGGGTGGACTACATCCCCGTCAACAGCTGCCTGCAACTGCTGCCCTCGGTGGACGGCAAGAGCATCAAGACGGTCGAGAGCCTGCGCCGGCCCGACGGCACGCTGCACCCGGTGCAGCAGGCCATGGTCGGCTGCCACGGCACCCAGTGCGGCTTCTGCACGCCGGGCATCGTGATGAGCCTGGCTGGCCTGATGCAGACCCAGCCCTGCCCCAGCCGCAAGCAGGTCAACGACGCGCTGCAGGGCAACCTGTGCCGCTGCACCGGCTACCGGCCGATCGTCGATGCCGCGCTGCAGGCCGCCGACACGGCGCAGGCCGACCCCGCCGCACTGAAGATCGACGACAGCGCCGACCTTGACGCGCTGCGCGAGATCCGTCGTGACGCCGCACCCACCTACAGCCTCGACGGCGAACTGCTGGTGCAGCCGGTGGTGCGCACCCGCAAGGGCCACCTGTTCCTTTCGCCGTCCTCCGTGGCCGAGGTGGCCCAGGCGCTGGCCGAGCACCCCGAGGCCACGCTGCTGGCCGGCAGCACCGAGATCGGCCTGAAGGTCAACAAGCAGTTCTGGCGGCCCGAGGTCATCGTCTACCTGGGCGGCGTGGCCGAACTGCGCACGGTGCGCACCTCGCCTGCGGCCTGGCACATCGGCGCCGCGGTGCCGCTCGAGCGGGTGATGCACCTCGTTGCGGCCGAGCTGCCCGATTTCGCCGAGGTGCTGCGCCGCTTCGGCTCGCCGCCCATCCGCAGCACCGCCACGCTGGCCGGCAACATCGCCAACGGCTCGCCCATCGGCGACAGCATGCCCTGCCTGATGGCGATGGGCGCCACCCTCACGCTGCGCCAGGGCACCAAGACCCGCCGCGTGCCGATGGACCAGTTCTACACCGGCCTGAAGCAGCACGTGCTGCGGCCCGGCGAGTTCATCGAGGCCATCGAGCTGCCACGGCCGCAGCCCGGCGAGGTGTTCCGCGCGCACAAGGTGAGCAAGCGCTTCGACCAGGACATCTCGGCCAGTTGCTGCGCCATCCGCTACCGGCTCGACGGCGGCGTGCTGCGCGACGTGCGCCTGGCCTACAACGGTGTCACGCCCTACCCGGCGCGGGCGCCGAAGCTCGAGCACGCGCTGGAAGGCCGGCAGCCGCGGCAGGTGACGGCCGCGGCGCTGGATGCGGCGGTGGCCGACAGCTTTCCGGCGCGCGACGGGCTGCGCGCCACCTGGGCCTACCGCGCGCTGGTGGCGCGCAATCTGGTCCTGCGATTCATCGGCAACGAAGAGGAAGCCGTGCAATGAACGCCCCGCAATCCCTCCACACCCTGCTGCAGCCCGGCGGCGCCCTGTCGGGCCAGGAACTGCCGCACGAGTCGGCCGTGCTCCACGTCACTGGCGAGGCCGCCTTCACCGACGACCTGCCCGAACTGCGCGGCACGCTTTACGCGGCGCTGGTCACGTCGCCCGTGGCCCATGGCAGGCTCGTCGGCCCGCACAACGGCGTCGACAAGGCCGCGCTGCTGCGCGAGCACGGCGTGGTGGCGGTGTTCACCGCCGAGGACATCCCGGGCGAGAACAACTGCGGCCCGATCGTCCACGACGATCCCTTCCTGGCGCCCGACGAGGTCAACTACATCGGCCAGGTGGTGGCCGTGGTGGTGGCGCGCGAGATGGTCTATGCCCGCGAGGCGGTGAAGAAGGCCAGGTTGCGCATCGAGCCGCTGCCGGCCATCCTGACCATCGAGGACGCGCTGGCCGCCGAGAGCTGGGTGATGCCGTCCAAGCGCATCCAGCGCGGCGACGCCGCCGCAGCGCTGGATGCGGCGCCCCACCGTTTGAAGGGCAGCACCCGCACCGGCCAGCAGGAGCAGTTCTACCTCGAAGGCCACATCACCTATGCCGTCCCGCGCGAGGACGGCCAGCTCACGCTGTACAGCAGCACCCAGCACCCCGAGGGCAACCAGAAGGAGGCCGCGGCCGCGCTGAACCTGCAGACCAAGGACGTGGAAGTCATCTGCCGCCGCATGGGCGGCGCCTTCGGCGGCAAGGAAGGCAACGCCAGCATCTTCTCGCAGAGTGCGGCGCTGGCGGCGCATCTGCTGAAGAAGCCGGTGAAGCTGCGCGTCAACCGCGACGACGACATGATGATCACCGGCAAGCGCCACGACTTCCGCGTTGACTACGACGTGGGCTTCGACGACGCCGGCCGCATCCTCGGCCTGGACGTGATGCTGGCCTCGCGCTGCGGCTACTCGATGGACTACAGCGGCCCGGTGAACGACCGCGCGCTGCTGCACATCGACAACTGCTACCACCTGCCGAACCTCAGCGTCGTCGGCCACCGCTGCCGCACCCACACGCAGAGCAGCACCGCCTTCCGCGGCTTCGGCGGCCCGCAGGGCATGTTCGGCATCGAGACGGTGATCGACGAGGTGGCCCGCCACCTGGGCAAGGACCCGCTCGACGTGCGCCTGGCCAACCTGTACCGCGCCAGCGACGACCCCGACACCCTGACCACCCAGTACGGTCAGCAGATCGAGGACTGGGTCGGCGACCAGGTGCTGGCCGAGGTGGAGGCGCGCGCCGGCTACCGCGCCCGCCGCGCCGAGATCGCGCAATGGAACGCGGGTCACACCGGCCGCAAGCGCGGCATCGCCATCACGCCGCTGAAGTTCGGCATCAGCTTCACCGCCACGCTGCTGAACCAGGCCGGCGCGCTGGTGAACATCTTCAACGACGGCTCGGTGGCGGTGAACCACGGCGGCACCGAGATGGGCCAGGGCCTGAACACCAAGATCGCCCAGCTCACGGCGGACGAACTGGGCCTGGCGATGGCGCGGGTGCGCGTCACGGCCACCGACACGATGAAGGTGCCCAATGCCTCGGCCACGGCGGCCTCGTCGGGCTTCGACCTCAACGGCGCGGCCGTGCGCGAGGCCTGCCGCCAGCTGCGCGAGCGCCTGCTGCCGGTGGCCGCCACCGAACTGGGCTGCAGCGCCGCGCAGGTGACGTTCGCCGACGACGCGGCCCATGGGCCCGAAGGCCAGCGACTGCCCTTCGCCACGCTGGCCTCCAAGGCCTGGGCGGCGCGCGTCGGCCTGAGCCAGACCGGCTACTACCGCACGCCCGAGATCGGCTACGACCCGGCCAAGCTCTTCGGGCGCGCCTTCTACTACTACTGCTATGGCGCTGCGGTCAGCGAGGTCGAGATCGACACGCTCACCGGCGAATGGTGGCTCACCCGCGCCGACATCGTCCACGACGTTGGCCGCAGCATCAACCCGGCGCTCGACCGCGGCCAGGTCGAGGGCGGCTACATCCAGGGCATGGGCTGGCTGACGATGGAAGAGTGCCTCTGGGACACCAAGGGCCGGCTGCTCACCCACGGCCCCAGCACCTACAAGATCCCGGTGGCCAGCGACGTGCCCGAAGCCTTCCACGTGCACCTGTTCGACGGTGCCAACGTCAAGCCCACGCCCTACAACACCAAGGCCACCGGCGAGCCGCCGCTGATGCTGGCGCTGAGCGTGTTCTTTGCGCTGAAGGATGCGGTCGGCGCGGTGGCGCCGGGTGCCGGGCCGGTGCCGCTGGTGGCGCCGGCCACGCCCGAACGCATCCTGCTGGCCGCGCGGGCCCTGCGCGCCTGAGCCCACGCACCACGGCCCCGGCGCATCGCTGCGCCGGGGCCGTGGTGGCCCGACGGCCGAGGCCGTCAGGCGTTGACCAACCTGGTCAGATCCAGAAGGCGACGCCCATGTATTCCAGGCCGTCGTCGCTGCTCTGGCCGGCCAGGCGCACCGCGTCGTCCACCGGCGCGTAGGTGAAGCTGCCGTACTGGCCCGGCGCGCTGTGGTCCCAGACCACGCCGATGGCGGTGGTGCCGCCCGAGGCGCCGTCGCGGTAAGCGTGGAAGGCCTCGCCGTGGAACTCGACCTCGGGGTGGTTCTGCACCAGCGAATCCTTCACCTTGTCGTCGGCCGTCCAGTAGTAGACGTCGGAGGCGGCGTCGTGGAAGCGGTACACCGCCACGGTGCTGGCCGACGCCGCCGGCGCGGTCACCGTCAGGTCGATGCTGGACTTGTGCACTTCGCTGCCCCAGTGCTCGACCTCGACCGAGTCGTCAGTGAAGATCAACTGCTTGCTCTGCGAGTTCTGGAACAGCTTCAGGACATGATGGCCCTTGTCGTCCAGCATGTCGTGGTTGGGACCATCGTCGGAACCCGAGGTGAGGCCGCCCTTGTCGTCGCCGACGTCGTGGGTGGCCGGGTCGTCAGACCCCGAGGTGAGGCCGCCCTTGTCGTCGCCCACGTCGTGGGTCGCCGGGTCGTCCGAGCCGGTCGTGAGCCCGCCCTTGTCGTCGACGACGGTGCCGGTGGACGGCGTGGTGCCCGTGGACGGGGTGGTGCCGCCCTTGTCGTCGCCGACATCGTGGGTGATGGGATCGTCGGCGCCGTTCTTGAGGATGGTGCGCTTGGTGATGAGAGAGTTGGCCATGTGTTGCTCCGGTTGAATCAGTGGACAGAAGGGACCGGGACGGTCCGGTGTCTGGCGGGCTTCAGTTACATCCTGGGAGGTCCTGGGGGCATCCTTGAGGGATCGGTGGACCGTTGGGTGCGACTGGAGCTCGCCATGTCCTTTCTTGTCGCAACATGCGGGCCAGAAAAATGGGCAGGCGTGCCAGTTGGCCCAGCCGGCGAGGCGATGTATCAGCGTGCCGACCCCCCGAAAAGGGCTCCTCGCCAGAGGCGTCAGAGGGGTGGCGAGGGCTGGCTGCGGGGTGCCGGCGGGGTGCCGGAACCGCGTGCCGAAGGTCACTTCGGGCTGAACCAGGCTGAACGGCGCGCCGCGCCGGGTGCCCTTCGGCAGGCCGATCGGGTGGGGTCACGCGGCCCGGTTGGGGGACTTCACGCGGGGGTGCCGGGGCTGCTGCCCCAGGGCCGTCTGATACGTTGGCCACACACCTGGTTACCGCCGACACATGGCCCGTTCAGGTGGCGGTGGGCGCCCCAGCGGGCGCCTTGACATCGGTTCAGTGCAGCGCCGACAGGAACTGCCTCAACTCGGGCGTCTGCGGCGCGCCGAACAGCTGCTCGGGCGGGCCCATCTCGTGGATGCGGCCGGCGTGCATGAACACCACGCGGTCGCTCACCTTGCGGGCGAAGCCCATCTCGTGCGTCACCATCAGCAGCGTCATGCCCTCGTCGGCCAGCGTCTCGACGACGCGCAGCACCTCGCCCACCAGTTCGGGGTCGAGCGCCGAGGTGATCTCGTCGCACAGCATCACGCTGGGCTCCATGGCCAGCGCGCGGGCGATGGCCACCCGCTGCTGCTGTCCGCCCGAGAGCTGGTCGGGCCAGGCGTCGAATTTCTCGGCCAGGCCCACGCGCTCCAGCAGCTTGCGGGCCTGCACGGCCGCGGCGTCGCCGTTGCGCTGCTTCACCAGCGTGGGCGCCAGCATCACGTTGCGGCCCACGCTGAGGTGCGGGAACAGGTTGAAGCTCTGGAAGATCATGCCCACGTGCTGGCGCAGCGCGCGCATCGCGGCGGCGTTGCCGTGCTTCAGCGGCTGTCCGTCCACCTGCAGGTCGCCCTGCTGGAAGGCCTCGAGGCCGTTGATGCATCGCAGCAGCGTGCTCTTGCCCGAGCCGCTCTTGCCGATGATGGCCACCACCTCGCCGCGGGCCACCTCGAAATCGATGCCCTTGAGCACTTCGTTATCGCCGAAGCGCTTGCGCAGCCCGCGGATGCTGACGATGGGTTCAGTGGCCACGGCGGAGGGTCCTTTCGAGCTTGCGGCTGTAGGCCGACACCGGCCAGCACAGCGCGAAGTACAGCAGCGCCACGCAGGCGTACACGGTGAAGGGCCGGAAGGTGGCGTTGGTGATCATCGTGCCGGCCTTGGTGAGCTCGACGAAGCCGATCACCGAGGCCAGCGCCGTGCCCTTGATCACCTGCACCAGGAAGCCCACCGTGGGCGGGATGGCGATGCGCATGGCCTGCGGGCCGATCACGTGGCGCAGCGTCTCGCCGAAGCTCATGGCCAGGCTCTCCGAGGCCTCCCACTGGCCCCTGGGCACGGCGGCGACGCAGCCGCGCCAGATCTCGGTGAGGAAGGCGCTGCTGTACAACGTGAGCGCCACGCCCGCGGCCACCCAGGCCGACACGTTCAGGCCCAGCAGCGCCAGGCCGAAGTAGGCCAGGAACAGCTGCATCAGCAGCGGCGTGCCCTGGAACACCTGCACGTACAGCGCCACGCCGCGCTGCGCCCCCGGCCAATGGGCCAGTCGGGCCAGCAGCAGCGCACCACCCACCAGGCCGCCGCCGGCGAAGGCGATGAGCGACAGCCCCACCGTCCAGCGCGCGGCCAGCAGCAGGTTGCGGAAGATGTCCCAGAGCGAGAAGTCGACCATGGCACGTGCCGCTTCAGCGTCCGGCCGGCGGCGTGCGGCCGAAGATCCAGCGCGGCCCGGCCCAGAACAGCAGCTGGCGCACGCCGATGGACAGCATCAGGTAGATCGCGGTGGCCACGATGGTGGCCTCGAAGGCGCGGAAGTTGCGGCTCTGGATCAGGTTGGCGGCATAGCTCAGCTCCTGTGCAGAGATCTGCCCGCACACCGCCGAGCCCAGCATCACGATGACGATCTGGCTCACCATCGCTGGCCACACCCGGGCCAGCGCCGGCGGCAGCACCACTCGGGTGATCACCTGGAACTCGGTCATGGCCAGGCTGCGTGCGGCCTCGAACTGCCCGCGCGGCGTGCCCTCGATGCCGGCGCGGGCGATCTCGGCCGCGTAGGCGCCCAGGTTCACCACCATCGCGATGATCGAGGCCACCTCGGGCGACAGCTTCACGCCCAGGCTGGGCAGCCCGAAGTAGATGAAGAACAGCTGCACGATGAACGGCGTGTTGCGGATCAGCTCGACGTACACGCCCACCAGGCGCTGCAGCCAGGCCGGGCCCAGCGCCCGCGCCCAGCCGCAGGCCACGCCCACCGACACGCCCACCACCGCCGCGGTGGCGCTCAGCCCCAGCGTGAAGCCGGCGCCGCGCAGCAGCGCGGGCCAGTGTTCCAGTACGGCGGGGAAATCGAGCGCGATCACTCGCCGAGGCTCAGTTCGGCAAGTCGCCAGCGGGTCGGCCCAGCCACTTGTTGGCCATTTTGTCCAGGTCGCCACTGGCCTTGGCCGCGGCGATGACCTCGTTGACCTTGGCGCGCAGCTTGTCCTCGCCCTTGCCCACGCCGATGAAGTTGGGCGAATCCTTCAGCACGAACTTGTACTCGGTGGCCAGTTGCGGGTTGCGGGCCATCAGGTTGCCGGCCACCGAGGCGCCGGTGGCGATGGCCTGCACCTGACCCGAGACGAAGGCCGAGACGGTGGCGTTGTTGTCCTCGAAGCGCTTGACGTCGGCGCTGGCCGGGGCCAGCTTGGTGAGTTCCATGTCCTCGATGGCGCCACGGGTGACGCCGATCGACTTGCCTGCCAGGTCGGCCGGGGTCTTGATGGCCACCGACTTGGCGGCGAACACGGCCTGGAAGAAGGGCGAGTAGGCCGCGGTGAAGTCGATCACCTTCTCGCGCTCGGCGTTCTTGCCGAGTGTGGAGATCACCAGGTCGGCCTTCTTGGTCTGCAGGTAGGGGATGCGGTTGGCGCTGGTCACCGGCACCAGTTCGAGCTTGACGCCCAGCTTCGCGGCGATCAGTGCGGCCATGTCGACGTCCAGGCCCTGCGGCTTCAGGTCGGTGCCCACGAAGCCGTAGGGCGGGAAGTCGGTCGGCACGGCGATGTTGATGACCTTGCGGGCCATCACGTCGTCCAGCGCGGTCTGGGCCTGGGCGGCCAGCGGCGCGAGCATCGCGAGGCCCAACACGGCGGTGCCGAGGCCGAACGAACGGCGTTGCATCATGGGGTTCTCCTGAGGGCGCCGGACGGCGTTGCCGCGGCGTGGCGGGGGGTGGACGGGGGGTGCACCACCCATTGCACGATCGGTGCCAACGCCGGCCCTGCCCGGGTGCGCGAGGCCCCGGCCGCGGTCTCCACCCAGCCGCCGCGCAGACCGCGGCGGCCACGCCTCAACGGCGCGTGGCGCCCGACGCGAAGCGTTCGGCGATGGCGTCGAGCAACTGCATCAGATGGCCCTGCAGGCGGTCGAAGCCGGCGTGCTTCGGCCCGCGGTTGCCGTCCATGTACAGGCGCTTGTTCACCTCCACCTGCAGGCTGTGGCGGCCGGCGGCGGGGTGGCTGTAGGCGCGCACCAGTTCCACCCCCTTGAACGGGTCGTTGACCTTCACGTCGTAGCCCAGATCGGCCAGCACCCCGCGCACGAACTCGGTGAACGCGGGGTCGCAAGTGGTGCCATCGCGGTCGCCCAGCACCATGTCGGCGCGTGCGACGCCGGCGCCCCCCTCGCCCATGGTGCCGCTGACGGCGTTCATCGAGTGGCAGTTGAGGTGGTAGACCACGCCGTGCGCGGCGCGGGTGTCGTCGATCAGCCGGCGCAGGGCCTCGTGGTAGGGGCGGTGGCAGCGCTCGATGCGCCCGCGCACCTCGTCCACCGACAGGCGCCGGTCGTAGATCGGCGTGCCGTCGTCCAGCGTGCGCCACAGCAGGGCCTTGCCGATGCGCGCCTTGCCGCTGGGCAGGTGCGCGTCGGGCCAATGGCCGCCGTCTAGCAGCGCCAGGTCGACATCGCCGGCGTGCCGGTTGGGGTCGAGGTAGGTGCGCGGGAACTGCGCCGCCAGCAGCGGGATGCCGCGCGCGGTGGCCGGCAGGTACAGCTCGTCGATGAAGCAGTCTTCGCCATCGCGCAGCGCGTCGTCGGGCACCGCGGCACGGAAGTCGCTAGGCATGTGGTACCCCGAATGCGGGGAATCCAGCACGATCGGCCGCGCGGCCCGGGCCGGACCATGCACGACCAGCACATGTTCTTCCATCGGGCGAGTATGCGCGATGCCCTCGACGAGCCGCCCCGCACCATGCTGGGGTGGACCCGGATGCCGACGCCCAGTCGCAAGGACTAGCATGCCCCGGCATCCGTCACCCCACGACACAGGAATCACCGCCATGCATGAACACGATCTTCGCCGACTGATCGAGGACGTCCGCGAGGGCTCGCTGCCGCGGCGCAGCTTCATCGGGCAGATGGTGTCGCTGGGCCTGAGCGCGCCGATGGCGTCGATGATGCTGATGCACGCGGGCGTGGCCCAGGCCCAGGCGACGCCGGCCTACAAGCCCACCAAACGCGGTGGCGGCGGTACCCTGAAGGCGCTGTTCTGGCAGGGCGCCACGCTGCTGCAGCCGCACTTCGCCAATGGCACGAAGGACCAGGAGGGCTCGCGCATCTTCTACGAGCCGCTGGCCAGCTGGGACAACGACGGCAACCTCGTGCCCATCCTCGCCGCCGAGATCCCCACGCGCGAGAACGGCGGCCTCACGCCCGACGGCAAGTCGGTGGTCTGGAAGCTCAAGAAGGGCGTCACCTGGCACGACGGCCAGCCCTTCACCGCCGACGACTGCATCTTCACCTGGGAGTTCGCCAAGGACCCGGCCACGGCCGCGATCACCAGCAAGGTCTACCAGGACGTCGTCTGCACCAAGGTCGACTCGCACACCTTCCGCGTCACCTACCCGAAGCCCACGCCGTTCTGGGCCCAGCCGTTCGTCGCCTCGGACGGCATGATCATCCCGAAGCACCTGTTCGCGCCCTACCTCGGCGCCAAGTCGCGCGAGGCCCCCAACAACCTCAAGCCGGTGGGCACGGGGCCCTACAAGTTCGTCGACTTCAAGCCGGGCGACATGGTGCGCGGCGAGATCAACCCGAACTACCACATGGCCAACCGGCCCTTCTTCGACGCCATCGAGGTCAAGGGCGGCGGTGATGCGCCGTCGGCCGCGCGCGCGGTGCTGCAGACCGGCGAGTACGACTACGCCTGGAACCTGCAGGTCGAGGACGAGGTGCTCAAGCGCATGGAGGCCGGCGGCAAGGGCCGCGCCCACGTCATCCCCAGTGGCGACATCGAGTTCGTCCAGCTCAACCTGCTCGACCCCTGGACCGAGGTCGAGGGCGAGCGCGCCCACCTCAAGACCAAGCACTTCGCCTTCACCGACCCGGCGGTGCGCGAGGCCATGTCGATGCTGTGCGACCGCAAGGGCATCCAGGAGAACATCTACGGTCGCACCGGCATCGCCACCAGCAACTTCCTCAACAACCCGGCCAAGTTCCGCTCGCCCAACACCAAGTACGAGTTCAACATCGACAAGGCCGGCCAGCTGCTCGATGCGGCGGGCTGGAAGAAGGGCGCCGATGGCGTGCGCGAGAAGGGCGGCAAGAAGCTCAAGTTCGTCTTCCAGACCTCGGTCAACTCACTGCGCCAGAAGGAGCAGGCCGTTATCAAGCAGGCCTGCCAGAAGGCCGGCATCGATCTCGAGCTGAAGTCGGTCACCGCCAGCGTGTTCTTCTCGTCGGACGTCGGCAACCCCGACACCTACGGCAAGTTCTGGTGCGACATGCAGATGTACACCACCACGATGACCCAGCCCGACCCCGAGCGCTTCATGGACCAGTACCTGGCCAAGGAAGCGTCCACCAAGGCCAACAAGTGGCTGGGCCGGAACATCACGCGCTGGAGCAGCGACGAGTACGAGAAGACCTACGTCGCCGCCGAATCCGAGCTCGACCCGGTCAAGCGCGCCGCCCTGTTCATCCGCCTGAACGACCTGCCGATCAAGGACAACGTGATCATCCCGCTGATCAGCCGGCCACGCGTGCGCGGTGCGAGCCTCAAGCTGGTGTCGGCGCTGTCGGGCTGGGACCTCGACTTCTCGGGCCTGCACAGCTGGTTCAAGGAAGCCTGACGCCCCGCCACCCGGCCACCTGCCGTGGGTCCCTACATCCTGCGGCGCCTGCTGCTTGCCGTGCCCAGCCTGCTGGGCATCAGCGTGGTGCTGTACACCGTGCTGGCGCTGGCGCCGGGCGATCCGTTCGGCGAGATCGCCCTCAACCCCAACGTGCCGGCCGAGGTGAAGCTGGCGCTGCGCGCCAAGTTCGGTCTCGACGACCCGGTGTGGCAGCGCTACTTCCGCTGGCTGGCGGCCATGCTGCAGGGCGACTGGGGCTTCTCGTTCATCAGCCGCGTCGATGTCGACACCCTCATCCTGCAGCGCGTGCCGGTCACGCTGGCGGTCATCGGCGCGTCGCAGTTGCTGGCGCTGTGCATCGCGCTGCCGGTGGGCATCTACTCCGCGGTCAAGCCCTATTCGCTGTTCGACCGCCTGGCCAGCCTGTTCGCCTTCGTCGGCTTCTCGCTGCCCACCTTCTTCACCGGCCTCCTGCTGATCCTGCTGTTCTCGATCAAGCTCGACTGGCTGCCCTTCGTCTACCGCGCCGACATCTCGGCCACCGGCTGGCAGTGGTGGTGGGAGCACCTGCGCCAGTCCATCATGCCGGTGATGGTGCTGGGCCTGTTCCAGGGCGCCAGCTGGACGCGCTACGTGCGTTCGTCCATGCTCGACGTGGTGCGGCTCGACCATGTCACCACCGCGCGCAGCAAGGGCCTGGCCGAGCGCGTGGTGGTGATGAAGCACGTGGTGCGCAACGCGATGATCCCGGTGGTCACGCTGGTGGCGCTGACCATGCCGCAGGTCTTCGGCGGGGCCATCGTCACCGAGCAGATCTTCCGCATCCCCGGCATCGGCTCGCTGCTGATCGATGCCATCCTGCGCAACGACACGCCGGTCATCATGGCGGTGACCTTCGTCTTCTCGTGCCTCGTGATCTTCTTCAACCTGGTGGCTGACCTGCTCTATGGCTGGCTCGATCCCCGCATCTCCTACCGCTGAGGCACTGGCCTCGGCGCGCCACGTGTCGCCCGGCCGCGAGGCCTGGCGGCGCTTTCGCCGCCACAAGATGGCAGTGGCCAGCCTGGTGGTGCTGCTGACCATGGTGCTGCTGGTGGTCTTCGGGCCGCTGGTGTGGAAGCTGCCCATCAACGAGATCGACTTCAGCGCCAAGCTGCAGGGCCCCTCGCTGGCCCACCCGCTGGGCACCGACGACCTCGGCCAGGACCTGCTCGCGCGCATGCTCTACGGCGGCCGCATCTCGCTGGCCGTGGGCCTGGCGGCGATGGCCATGGCCATCCTCGTCGGCGTCACCATCGGGGCCATCGCCGGCATCTCGCGCGGCAGCGTCGATGCTGCGCTGATGTGGCTCACCGACCTGTTCCTGTCGCTGCCGCAGCTGCCGCTGCTGCTGCTGCTGATCTACCTGTTCCGTGATTCGCTCAAGTCGGTCTTCGGCCCCGAGGTGGGCGTGTTCATCATGATCGTGCTGGTGGTCGGCGGCTTCCGCTGGATGCCGGTGGCGCGCCTTGTGCGGGCGCAGTTCTTCAGCCTGCGCGAGAAGGAGTTCGTCGAGGCCGCGCGCGCGCTGGGCGCCAGCACCAGCCGCCAGGTGTGGCGCCACATCCTGCCCAACGCGCTGGGCCCGGTCATCGTGGCCGGCACCATCGACGTGGCCGCCGCCATCATTGCCGAATCCACCCTGTCGTTCCTGGGCCTGGGCTTCCCGCCCGACATCCCCACCTGGGGCCGCATCCTGTTCGACAGCAAGGACTACCTCGACATCGCCGCCCACTGGGCGCTGTTCCCCGGCCTGGCCATCTTCCTGGCCGTGCTGACGATCAACTTCGTCGGCGACGGGCTGCGCGACGCGCTCGACCCGCGCCGCGTGCTCTAGGCTGAACATCGGCATGGCGTTGCTGGAGATCCAGGGGCTCGAAACCCATTTCAAGACCGACGACGGCTGGCTGCATGCCGTCGACGGCGTCGACATGAGCGTCGACGCCGGCCAGACCCTATGCGTGGTGGGCGAGTCGGGCTGCGGCAAGTCCGTCACCGCGATGTCGGTGATGCGGCTCATCGCGATGCCGCCCGGGCGCTTCGCCGGCGGGCGCATCCTGTGGCAGGGCCGCGACCTGCTGCAGTTGTCCGACGAGGCGATGCGCAAGATCCGCATGAAGGAGATTGCCATCGTCTTCCAGGAGCCGATGACCTCGCTGAACCCGGTGTACACCATCGGCGACCAGATCGGCGAGGCGCTGCGGCTGCACGAAGGCCTGTCGAAGAAGGACGCCACCGACCGCGCCATCGAGATGCTCAAGCGCGTGAAGATCCCAACGCCGGAAAGGCGCGTCCACGACTACCCGCACCAATTCTCCGGCGGCATGCGCCAGCGCGTGATGATCGCCATGGCGCTGTCCTGCGGCCCCAAGCTGCTCATCGCCGACGAGCCCACCACCGCGCTGGACGTCACCATCCAGGCGCAGATCCTCGACCTGCTGTCCGAACTGAAGAGCGAGTTCGGCATGGCGGTGATGCTGATCACGCATGCGATGGGCGTGGTGGCCGAGGTGGCACAGCGCGTGGTGGTCATGTACGCCGGCAAGGTGGTCGAGGAGGCGACGGTGGAAGAGTTGTTCGGCCACCCGCGGCACCCCTACACCCAGGGCCTGATCCGCTCCATCCCGCGCATCGACACCGCGGCCATCAAGAAGGTGCGGCTCGAAACCATCGCCGGCACCGTGCCCAAGCTCATCTCGCCGGGCGAGGGTTGCCGCTTTGCGCCGCGCTGCAAGCACGCCATCCCGGCCTGCACGGCGGCCACGCCACCGCTGCGCGAGGTGGCGGGCGGCCACCGCGTGGCCTGCATCCTGGATGTGGCGGCATGACCGCACCGTCGACCCCGGGGCAGCCGCTGCTCGAGGTGCAGGACCTCGTCAAGCACTTCCCGATCAAGGGCGGCTTGCTGGGCCGCGTGGTCGACAAGGTGCACGCGGTCGACGGCGTCAGCTTCTCGCTGCAGGCCGGCGAAACACTGGGCGTGGTCGGCGAATCGGGCTGCGGCAAGAGCACCACCGGGCGCTGCATCCTGCGCCTCATCGAGCCCACCTCGGGTCGGGTGGTGTTCGAGGGCCAGGACGTCACCGCGATGGACAGCACCGCGCTGCGTGGCATGGCGCGGCACATGCAGATCATCTTCCAGGACCCTTATGCCTCGCTCAACCCGCGCATGACGGTGGCCTCGATCATCGGCGAGGCGCTGACGATCCACAAGCTGACCAAGACGCCTGCCGAGTACCACGACCGCATCGTCGACCTGCTCGAGACAGTGGGCCTGCGGGCTGACCACATGCAGCGTTATCCGCACGAGTTCTCGGGCGGCCAGCGCCAGCGCGTGGGCATCGCGCGCGCGCTGGCGGTGTCGCCCAAGCTCATCGTCTGCGACGAGGCGGTGTCGGCGCTCGACGTGTCGATCCAGGCCCAGGTGATCAACCTGCTGGAAGACCTTCAGGCCAAGTTCGACCTGACCTACATCTTCATCGCGCACGACCTGTCGGTGGTCGAGCACATCAGCGACCGCGTGGCGGTGATGTACCTCGGCCGCATCGTCGAGATCGCTCCGGCCAACGCGCTGTACACCGAGCCGCGCCACCCCTACACCGAGGCGCTGCTGTCGGCCGTGCCCATCCCCGACCCGACGGTCAAGCGCAAGCGCATCATGCTGCAGGGCGACGTGCCCAGCCCCATCCATCCGCCCCCCGGCTGCCACTTCCACACCCGCTGCCCGATCGCCCAGAAGGGCCTGTGCGACGTGCAGTCGCCGTTGCTGAAGATCGTGGGCGAGGGGCATCAGGTGGCGTGCCACCTGAGGAGCTGATCGACCTGGGTCGATCGCGCTGACTCGCTGCTCTGGGCTCTCAGCGGCCGTTGCTGCACTGCTGAACAGCCGTCGTTCGATGAGTGGCGCGGGAGCGCCGCGCCTGGCTGCCCTGTTCTGCTCCGTGTCCCCCGCCGCTGGCCGAACGGGGCCAGCGGCTCCTCCTTTACCTGCGCAGAACAGGGCAACCCGTCACGGCGCTCCAACACCACCGAGGTGCCGACGCGAACGATGGCGCGTCGATGTGCGCCGCTGTATCCGGGCCGAGGGCGCCGGGTGGCCGGATGACGCAGGTAAAGGAGGAGCCCGCGGACGCGTTCGTCCGCGGGCGGGGGACACGGAGTCAGCCGGCCACCCGGTGGCCTCGGCCTCGCGCCCACGTCGAAGGGGTTTGCTCTGAGCAGCCGTTCGGAACGTCCGCTACGAGCGCCCCAACCAGTCCGCTGCCCAGGAGCGCCGATGGCGCGACTCCGCAATTGCATGGCGGGACCTCGAGGCACCGCTGATGCGGGCTTGACCCGTGTCGGATGGCTCGTCGCCCTGCCTACACTGCCGCATGACCGACGCGCCAGCCATCGACACCAACCCGCTGGTCCGTCACCTGCGCCAGGTGCTGCTGTGGCCGCTGCGGGTGATGCCCGTGGCCGGCCGCGCCGGGCACCCGCCCTGGCACGTGCTGCGCGACCTGGGCGAGGCCTCGCCCTGGCGCGAACAGGTCGACGAGTACACCGGCGACCCCGACAAGTTCCACGAGCGGCACTACCACGAGTTCGTCACCTTCCTGCCCTACGTGCAGCGCTTCCTCTATGGCGAGGGGCGTGCCGCCCGCCACGCCGATGACGACGCCAGTGGTCCGCCGATGCGCGTGTTCCGCCGCCGTGACGTGGCCGCGGTGCGCGTGGTCACCCGCGTCGGCGAGGCGCCGATCACGCTGCGCGTGGTGCATGTGGACCTGTACTTCTTCTTCGATGTCGACGTGGTGCTGCTCAACGTCGAGGTTGAGGCCGACGACCTGCGGCTGGACCAGGCGCAGGAACTGCTTTACCGCTTCGGCCGGGGCTACCCCCCGGGCTGGGACGCGCAAGGCCAGCCCGTGCACTGCCTGGCTGGCGCCGAGTGGCTGGCCGCCGACGGCACGGTGCTGGCGCGCTCGGACGCACACGACCGCGAGGCCTTCCTGGCCTATGTGGCCGAGCACCGCGCGCCGCGCATCGCCGCCCATTGGGCCTGGTTGCTCGAGCCGCTGCGGGCCGAGCATGCGGCGCCGGGCAGCGCGACCAATGCTGCTCACCATCTTCGTTACCGGCAGCTCGAGTACCACCGCATGCCTGTGATGGCCTACCTGGCGCTGGACGAGCCGCGCGCGTTGTCGCGCAGCGATTTCGTCCGCCTGGGGCTGGTCACCGGCGGCCGCGGCGGCAGTGGCCTGCCCTACGCCGAGCAGCACCTGGCCGACTTCGAGGCCCGCCACTGCTTCGACCGCTTCTGGTCGCCTGGCGGATCTGCACCCGACACGCGCTACCTGTGCTGCGGCCACGCGATGGTCGTGGTGGGCCGTGCCGATGCGCATTTCTTCCGCTGCGCCGAGCGCGGCGTGCTGGCGCAGTTTCGCCACGAGCATTTCCTGATCTTCCTGATCGCGCACTTCCAGAAGGCGGCGCTGCTGATGTTCAGCGACCGGCTGGTCGAGGCGCTGAAGCGATTGAACGTGCGCGATGCCAGCACCGTCAAGCGCTTCAAGCGCGGCATCCGCGCCAGCTTCGAGGGCTTCCTGCGCTTCACCCACCGCTACTGGTTCCACGAGGTGGCCGAGCAGGCGCAGGCCCGCGCGCTGTTCCGCATGACGGCCGACCACCTCGAACTCGACCCGCTGTACGGCGAGGTCAAGGAACGCATCGCCGACATGAACGCCTACCTCGATGCCGACAGCCTGCGCCGCCAGGCCAACACCGTGGTGCGGTTGACGGTGGTGACGATCTTCGGCCTCATCGGCACGGTGACCACCGGCTTCCTCGGCATGAACCTGCTGGCCGAGGCCGACGCGCCGTGGCCGCAGCGACTGGCGCTGTTCGCGCTGGTCTTCGTGGCCACTGGGGCGCTCACCGTGTACACCATGGTCAAGAGCAAGCGCCTGTCGGACTTCCTCGATGCGCTGTCCGAGGAGAAGCTCCCGGCCTGGGGCAAGCTGCGCGCCTTCGCCGCGGTGTGGCGGCGCGACGCCGATTGACCTGGCCCGGCCGCTGCATCGCACCCGTTCCTGCTGCCCAACCGTCCACCGTGGTGCCCATCGACATGACGAACCCCCTCGCCACCGCACCGGCCCCGGTGTTCGACCTGCTGATCACCGGCGGCACCGTCATCGACGGCACGAAGGCGCCACGCTTCGAGGCCGACGTTGGCCTGCTCGATGGCCGCATCGCGGCCCTCGGTGACCTGCGCGGGCGCGCGGCGCGACAGACCCTGGATGCCACCGGCCGCATCGTGGCCCCCGGCTTCATCGATTCGCACACCCACGACGACCAGGCGCTGCTGGCCACGCCCGAGATGGTGTTCAAGGTGTCGCAGGGCGTGACCACGGTGGTCACCGGCAACTGCGGCATCAGCCTTGCACCCCTGCGTGCGGGCGGGCCGCTGCCGGCGCCGCTGAACCTGCTCGACGCAGACGCCCGTGCGCCGTTCGAGACCTTTGCCGACTTCCTCGACGCGCTGCGGCGCACGCCGGCGTCGGTCAACGTGGTGCCGCTGGTCGGCCACACCACGCTGCGCGTGACGGCGGTGGCCGATCTCGATCGCAGCGCCACGGCCGGCGAGATCGCCGCGATGCAGGGCCTGCTGCAGGAGGCGCTGGACGCCGGCGCGGTGGGCCTGTCCACCGGCACCTTCTATCCGCCGGCCGCGGCGGCCAGCACCGAGGAGATCATCGAACTCGGCCGCCCGCTCACCGGCACCGGGGCGCTCTACGCCACCCACCTGCGCGACGAGGCCGACGCGATGACGGCGGCGATGGACGAGGCCCTGCGCATCGGCCGCGAGCTCGACGTGCCGGTGGTGCTGTCGCACCACAAGGTGCAGCTGCCGCACAACTTCGGCAAGTCGGCGCAGACGCTGGCCCACGTGCGTCGGGCCATGCAGTGCCAGTGCGTGTCCTTGGACTGTTATCCCTACACCGCCGGGTCGACGATGATCCGCACCGACCGCGGCTTGATCGACGGCCGCGTGCTGATCGCCTCCAGCGTGCCGCACCCCGAATGCGCCGGTCGCGACCTGGCCGACATCGCCGCCGAATGGGGCGTGCCGCGCGACGAGGCGGCGCGCCGCCTGCAGCCCGGCAGCGCCATCTACTTCATGATGGACGAGGGCGACGTGCAGCGCATCCTGGCTTTCGACGAGACGATGATCGGCTCGGACGGCATCCCCATCGGCGACAAGCCGCACCCGCGGCTGTGGGGCACCTTCCCGCGGGTGCTGGGGCACTACAGCCGCGACCTGGGCCTGTTCCCCCTCGAGACCGCGGTGTGGAAGATGACCGGCCTGACCGCACGCAACTTCGGCCTGCACGACCGCGGCACGCTGGCCGTCGGCCGGCCCGCCGACGTGGTGGTGTTCGACCCCGACACCGTGCTCGACACCGCCCGCTACGACGACCCCCAGCGCGTGGCCGCTGGCATCGACGTGGTCATCGTCAACGGCGCCATCACCTGGCGCCAGGGCGCGCACGCCGGGGCGCGGCAGGGCCAGGTCATCGTGCGCACCGGCCGGGGCGCGGGCACGGCGGCCGTTGCGCGTCTACCCTGAGCGGGGCACCCATTCGGCGAGACCACAATGTGCACATGGCCTTTGGGATGTCCGAGGGCCGACCATCGATCTTCCCGAGGTCTCCCCGATGAAATTCCACCGCAGAACCCTCGCCGCGCTCGCCCTGGCCGCCGGCGCCACATTCGTCCACACCGGCGCCATCGCGCAGGCCAACGTGCTGCGCATCGTGCCGCACTCCAACCTGGCGATCCTCGACCCGATCTGGACCACCGCCTACATGAGCCGCAACCACGGCTACATGGTCTACGACACGCTGTTCGGCACCGACGAGAAGAACCAGATCAAGCCGCAGATGGTCGAGAGCTGGACCGAAAGCGCCGACCATCGCCTGTGGACCTTCAAGCTGCGCAAGGGCCTCGAGTTCCACGACGGCAAGCCGGTGACCAGCGAGGACGTCGTGGCCAGCCTGCAGCGCTGGGGCAAGCGCGACGCCATGGGCTCGGCGCTGATGCAGTTCGTGCAGCGCATGGACACGCCGGCGCCCGACACCTTCCGCATCTTCCTGGGCGAGGCCTGCGGCTTCGTGCTCGAGGCGCTGGGCAAGCCGTCGTCGAACGTGCCCTTCATCATGCCCAAGCGCATCGCCGACACCGATGCGTTCAAGCAGATCGAAGAGCACATCGGCTCGGGCCCCTACGTCTTCAAGAAGGACGAATTCAAGCCCGGCGACAAGGCCGTGTACACCAAGTTCGCCAAGTACGTGCCGCGCAGCGAGCCGCCGTCGGGCACGACGGGCGGCAAGCGCGTGTACGTCGACCGCGTGGAATGGAACCTGGCGCTGCGCGATGCGCAGGCGCAGGTGAACGCGCTGCAGAAGGGCGAGGTCGACATCATCGAGCAGCTGTCGTTCGACCACTACGAGACTGTCAAGGCCGACCCCAAGCTGCAGATCCCCAGGGTGGCCAACCTCGGCCTGCAGTACATGGCGCGGTTCAACCACCTGCACAAGCCCTTCGACAATCCCAAGGTGCGGCAGGCCGCACTGGCCGCGTTCGCGCAGGAGCCGTTCCTGCGCGCGCAGGTGGGCGTGAAGGAGCTCTACCGCACTTGCCCGGGCATGTTCATGTGCGGCACGCCATACGGCAGCGCGGCGGGCAGCGACATCCAGAGCAAGAGCAACATGAAGAAGGCGCAGGAGTTGCTCAAGGCATCGGGTTACGACGGCACGCCGGTGGTGCTGATGAAGCCCACCGACCTGGCGGCGATCCAGAAGCTGCCCGACGTGGCGGCCCAATTGCTGCGCCAGGCCGGCTTCAAGGTTGACCTGCAGGCGATGGACTGGCAGACCCTGGTCGGCCGCCGCGCCAAGAAGGACGCGCCGGACAAGGGCGGCTGGAACATGCTGATCACCGGCTGGCAGGCCCACGACATCTGGAACCCGATCAGCAACCCGACGATGGACACGCGCGGCGAGAAGTCAGGCTGGTTCGGCTGGGCCAAGGACGACGCGCTGATGGCGCTGCGCGACCAGTTCCTGCGCGCCACCGACGAGCCGGCCAAGAAGAAGCTGGCTGATGCGATCCAGACCCGCGCCTTCGAGATCGGCACCCACGCACCGCTGGGCGAGGTGGACGTGCCGCTGGCCGCCGGGCGCCAGGTGAGTGGCTTCTTCGTCAGCAACGGCCACCTTTACTGGAACCTGAAGAAGCAGTGAACGCTGTTGGGGCGCGCCGCTTGCGCGGCGCACCGCTGCCCATGCGGCATCATCCGCCGAGGATCAGCCGACGACGATCGGCTGCCGACTCATTGTCCGCGGGCGTAGGACGATCCGCGCGGCGCTTCGGCCATCGCCGGCTGCGCCTGCGTCGCGGACAGGTGGCGATACCCGCCATGGCCGCCATGGCGGTGGCCGCCCCACGGCAGCACGATGCAGCCGCTGAGCGAGATGCCGAGGGCGGCGAGGGTGGCGAGCTTGATCAGACTGGACATGCGCTTCACGTTCTTCTCCTGAGCGGACCACGCGCCGCCAGAGTGATCAACGTGCCCCGTCGGGCGGGGATGACCGCAACCTTTGCTGCAGGGTAAAGCGGACGAAAGAGTTCGTACGATGGCCGATTGCCGGCATGTGGGGACGCCGGTGACGCCTCGGCACCTCAGCCGAGGACCTGCCCCGAGCGTCCGCCCCGGCGGGCCTTCAGGGCGCGCAGCAGCAACACGGCCGCCGTCGTGCCGGCCAGGGCGGGGCTGGCCATCAGCAGGCGGGCCAGGCCGTCCAATGCCTCAGCGTCCACCTGCTGCACCATGTCGGCCAGCGCCGACACCTCGGTGGCGCCGATGTTCAGCGTGTCGTCCAGGCGCACCTGCATCGAATCCCAGCCGCTGCGCAGTCGGATGGCGGTGAACACGCCGCCGGCCACCGCGGCCATGCTCAACAGGCCCAGCGGGCGCATCAGGTGCTCGATCAGGCGGCGGCGCTCGGCCGGCGGGGCCGTCTGGTAGACGGCGCCCACCAGGGGTCCGATCTCGGCGGCAGCGGCGTTCGATGGGACGTCGGCATCGGTCATCGGGTGTCTCCTGGGGAATCGGGCAAGGCCTGGAGTGTCCCGCCGCTTCGTTGCAGCCGTGTTGCAGCATGCATCTTGCGGCGCGTGATGATTCCGGCGGGCGCCTGGCCATGGCGCGCGACCCCGCAAGTGAAACACCAGTATCCGGATTCGGCAAGCGACTTCTCGGGGTTGCCGGGCCGTCGTTCGATGGACCTCCGCAGGGTACCGCCCGTGGCCGGACAGGATTGCCGGATCGGGCTAACGGCGGCCTGCGGCCCCGATCGACCATCCGCCATCGCCCATCCACCGCCTGCAGGCGGGCGGGCCCGATCTTTGTCACGAGGAGGAGACCCACCATGTCTCGCATGCGGCTTTCTGGTTTGTGCAACGCGGCACGGTCCGCACTCGCCGGATCGGCGCGGGCGGTGCTGGCCGGCTCGGCGCTGATGGCCCTGGCCGGCGCCGCCCCCGCGGCCACCGAACAAGAGGCGGCCAAGCTCGGCAAGGAACTCACCCCGGTGGGCGCCGAGCGCGCCGCCAACAAGGACGGCAGCATCCCCGAGTGGAAGGGCGGCGACCTGAAGGCGCCGGGCAGCTGGAAGCCCGGCCAGCCGCGGCCCGACCCCTACGCGTCCGATGCGGTGTTGTTCTCGATCGACGCCGCCAGCGCCGACAAGCACAAGGACAAGCTGTCCGAAGGCCAGCTCGCGCTCATCAAGCAGCTCAAGGGCTACAAGATGAACGTGTACCCGTCGCGCCGCTCCTGCGGCTATCCCGATGCGGTGTACGAGCGCTCGCGCGCCAACGCCACCGGCGCGGCGATGGCCCCCAACGGCTGGGACATGGCCAAGGCCACGCCCGGCGGCGTGCCGTTCCCGATCCCGAAGAACGGCGCCGAGGCGATGTGGAACCACAAGCTGCACTGGACGGGCGAGGGCCGCATCGAGCGTTACGCGACGATCTTCTCGCAGCCCAAGGGCGGCGACTTCGTGCCTCTGGTGCAGGACCAGTGGACGCTCACGCCCTTCGGCTCGACCAAGGCCAAGTCGATGGCCGAATCCGAGGGCATCGAGTACAAGCTGCTCAATGAGGTGGTGTCCCCGGCCGCGCGCGCGGGCGAGATGATCCTCATCCACTATTTCCTCGACAAGGCCAACGACGCCTGGCTGTACTTCCCCGGCCAGCGCCGCGTGCGCCGCTCGCCCACCTTCAGCTACGACAACCCGGTGCCGGGCTACGAGAACCTGCTGATGGTCGACCAGTACCCGATGTTCTCGGGCCCGCTCGACCGCTACGACTGGAAGGTGGTCGGCAAGCAGGAGCTCTACATCCCGTACAACACCTTCAAGTTCAACGACACCAGCAAGAAGTTCAAGGACATCTTCGGGCCCGACTACCCGCAGCGCGACCTGATCCGCTACGAACTGCACCGCGTCTGGAAGATCGAGGCCACGGTCAAGTCCGGCATGCGCCACCTGTTCCCCAAGCGCGTGATCTACCTCGACGAGGACACCTGGATGGCCGTGGTGCAGGACCTGTACGACGCGCAGGGCAAGATCTGGCGCTCGATGGAGAGCTACCCGTACAGCGCCTGGGAGCTGCCGGCCTGCGTGTACCAGGGCTACATCAGCTACGACCTGAACGTCGGCCGCTACATGGCCGACAACATGCCGCAGGAGGGCAAGGTCGACTGGCTCGCCGGACGCGAGGGTCGCATCGACCCGAAGCGCTTCGACGCCGATGAACTGCGTCGCGCCGGCGGCCGCTGAGCCACCGCGCGGGAGGAGAACCCACCATGACCCAGCATCCCAGCCTGGCCCGCAGGGCCCTCGGCACGGCCCCTCGCGCCACCATCCGGCGGGTGGCCCTGGCCGCCGCCCTGGTGTCTGCCGCCGGTGGCGCGCAGGCCATCAGCTTCGAGACCGAAGGCGGCCTGCGCGGTGACTTCAACACCACGCTGTCCTACGGCCTGCAGGTGCGCCTGCGCAATCCGCTCGCCACCAACCTGGGCAACGACAATGGCGGCGACGTGCCATTCGAAGGCCCCATCGGCACCAACCTGCACGGCGCCGGTGGCGGCGCGGCGGCCAACCCCGACTTCAACTTCCTCAATGGCGACGACGGCAACCTCAACTACAAGAAGGGCGACATCGTCTCGCTGGCGCTGAAGGGCACGCACGAGCTGGGCCTGAAGTGGGGCGACGGCTGGAAGTTCCTCGGCCGCGGCACCTGGGTGGTCGACACCAAGGTCGACAACACCCGCACCACGCCGCTGTCGCAGGACGCCAAGGACCTGGCGGCCCGCAACGTGCAGCTGCTCGACCTGTGGATCTCGAAAGACCTGTCCATCGGCGGCGCGCCCACCACCATCAAGCTGGGCAACCAGGTGGTCAGCTGGGGCGAGGACGTATTCATCCTCGGCGGCGTCAACAGCATCAACCCGCTCGACCTGCGCAAGTACCACACGCCCGGCACGCAGCTGAAGGAGATCTTCCGCCCGGCGCCGATGCTGTACTTCAACACCGGCCTGAGCTCGCTGGTCAACCTCGAGGGCTACTACCAGTTCCGCTGGAACGGCTTCCAGTTCGACCCGGTGGGCACCTTCTTCTCCGGCGCCGACGTGGTGGGCAAGGGCCAGCGGCCGGCCTACGCGCCGTCGACCTTCGGCCTCTGCGCGATCGGCGGCGTCACCTCGTTCACGCCCGGCACCTGCGGCGACGGTGCCGGCGCGCGCATCTCCCCCGGAGAGAACGTGGTGCCCATCGAACGCAGCGACCGCGAGCCGCCCGACCGCGGCCAGTACGGCCTGGCGATGCGCCTGAAGCCCAAGAGCATCGACGCGGAACTGGCCTTCTACTACATGCGTTACCACGACAAGCTGCCGTTCACGTCCTTCGTGGCGGACGCAAAGAACTCGTCGCTGGTGACGCCCACCTCGCAGGGCAACCTGCTGGGCCTGTCGTACTTCAATGAGTACGGCCAGGACAAGGACCTGTTCGGCTTCTCGCTCAACACCAAGGCCGGCCCGGTGGCGGTGGGTGCCGAGATCTCGTACCGGCCGCGCGACTCGGTGGCCATCGACCCCACCGTGCCGGTGCCCGCGGGCCTGGCCACGGCCTTCGCCTTCCCGTTCACCGGCCTGGCGCCGGGCAAGGCCATGGGCTACAGCGTGATGGACGGCGTGAGCTGCCTGCTCGGCACCGGCGACGCCGTGTCGGCCGGCCCCGGCAAGACGCACGACCCGGCCACCTGCCGCACCTACACCCGCGGCTATGTCGAAGAGAAGAAGTGGCAGGCCCACCTGACCGGCTTCTACTTCATCGAGGTGAACTCGCCGATCGGCGCCATCATGAAAAGCCTGGGTGCGGCCGAAGGCTACGTGCTGGCCGAGGTGGCGGTGGCGCACTACCCGAAGCTCGACACGGCCAACATCCCGTACCTGATCTTCCCGAGCTACGGGGTGCCCAACAAGACCTCGTGGGGCTATGTGCTCGAGGTGGCGCTGACCTACCCGGACGCCTTCCTGGGCCTGAACGTCATCCCGCAGATCGACTTCGTCCACGACGTGCGCGGCATCTCGCCCAACACCATCCCGTTCGTCGAAGGCCGCAAGTCGCTGTTCCTGGGCGTGACGCTCGACAAGAGCAGCACCTGGAAGGGCCAGATCGGCGTGTCGCACTTCTGGGGCGGCGGCACCAGTAACCTGATGCGCGACCGCAGCTTCTTCGCGGCCAGCCTGGCCTACACCTTCTGACCCTGCAACGGGCAGCCCTGGTCCGCGCCGTCGGCGCGGACCAGGGCGCCCCCTGCGCTGCCCAGCCGACCGCATGATCGCCCGACTCGTCCAGCGCCTCGAAAACCTCATCTTCGGCCGCCGCGGCGCCACGTTGGCGCTGCTGGCCGTCGTCACCGTGGTGATGGGCGTGTTCGCCGCGCGCCTGCACATGGACGCAGGCTTCGACAAGCAGTTGCCCAGCGGCCACGAGTACACCGACACCTTCTTCAAGTACCGCGAGACGCTGTTCGGCGCCAACCGCCTGATGGTGGTGGTGCATGCGCGCAAGGGCGACATCTGGAACGTGCCCTTCCTGCGCAAGCTGAACGACGTCACCAAGGCCGTGCTGTACATGCCCGGCGTCGACCGGCGCACCGTGTCGTCGCTGTGGACGCCCAACACCCGGGTGCTGCAGATCACCGAAGAGGGCTTCCAGGCCCGCGACGTGATCGGCGGCGACGTCACGCCCGAGAAGCTCGACGACAAGCGCATCGTGCAGATCCGCGAGAACGTCGTCACCGGCGGCTACATCGGCAGCCTGGTGGCCACCGACGGGTCGGGTGCGATGGTCATCGCCGACCTGCTCGACATGGACCCGCAGACCAAGGCGCGCACCGACTACATCGAACTCGGCAAGCGCCTCGAGACCGAGATCCGCGCCAAGTTCGAGGATGCCGACGTCGAGATCCAGATCATCGGCTTCGCCAAGCAGATCAGCGACATCGCCGAGGGCGCCAAGACGGTGGCGATCTTCTTCGTGCTGGCCTTCGTGCTCACCGCGCTGGCCGTGTTCTGGTACTGCCGCTCGGTGGTCTTCACCTTCGTCACGCTGGTGTGCTCGCTGGTGTCGCTGGTGTGGCAGTTCGGCACGCTCAAACTGCTGGGCTACGGCCTCGACCCGCTGGCGGTGCTGGTGCCCTTCCTGGTGTTCGCCATCGGCGTGTCGCACGGCGTGCAGCAGGTCAACTACATCTCGCGCGAGATGTGCGCCGGCAAGAGCAGCTACGACGCCGCGCGCTCCAGCTTCAGCGGCCTGCTGATCCCCGGCACCATGGCCCTGGTGACGGCCTTCGTCGGCTTCGCCACGCTGGTGCTGATCCCGATCCCGATGATCCGCGAGCTGGCCATCACCGCCAGCATCGGCGTGGCCTACAAGATCGTCACCAACCTGATCATGCTGCCGGTGCTGGCCTCGTACTTCAAGCTCGCCGACGACTACGTGCCGCGCATCGACACCCTGCGCGCACGTCGCGAGGAGGTCATCGCGGTGCTCGACCGGGTGGCCGAGAAGCGCGTGGCCTTCGTGGTCGTCGGCATCGGCCTGGTGGTGTTCGCGCTGGCCTGGTGGCAGAGCCAGGGCCGGCACATCGGCTACCTGAAGCCCGGCGCGCCCGAGCTGCGCGAGGACGCCCGCTACAACCGCGACGCGGTGGCCATCGTCGAGCGCTTCGGCCTGGGCCTGGACGTGCTCACCATCGTCAACGAGGTGCCCGAGGAAGGCTGCTACGACTTCGGACGCATGACCTACATCGACCGCTTCGCCTGGCACATGGCCAACCAGGAGGGCGTCACCAGCGTGGCCTCGCTGCCGGGGCTGGTGAAGGTGGGCGCCTCGGGCTTCAACGAAGGCAACCTGAAGTGGGCCGCGCTGCCGCGCGACAAGCGCTCGATGGCCAGCTTCATCGGTCTGGTGGGCGAAGGCTCGGGCCTGTACGACCCGCGCTGCACGGTGCTGCCGATCAATGTGTACCTGACCGACCACAAGGCCATGACGCTGAAGTCGGTGATCGATGCCGCCAAGCAGTACCGCGAGGCCAACAAGTTCGACACCGTCACCGTGCGCCTGGCCAGCGGCAACGCCGGCGTGCAGGCGGCCACCAATGAGGTGCTCGAGCGCACCGAGCTGCCGATGATGCTGTACGTGTACGGCACCATCGTGTTGCTGGTGCTGTTCACCTACCGCGACTGGCGGGCGATGGTGGCCTGCTGCGTGCCGCTCACCGTGGCCACCTTCCTGGGCTACTGGTTCATGAAGACGCTGGACATCGGCCTCACCGTCGCCACGCTGCCGGTGATGGTGCTGGCGGTGGGCATCGGCGTCGACTACGCCTTCTACATCTACAACCGGCTGCAGTTGCACCTGGCGCACGGCGTGGCCATCGAGCCGGCCTTCAAGGCGGCGCTGCTGGAAACGGGCAACGCCACCATCTTCACCGCCATCACGCTGTCGGTGGGCGTGGCCACCTGGGCCTTCTCCGACCTGAAGTTCCAGGCCGACATGGGCCTGCTGCTGGCCTTCATGTTCACCATCAACATGGTCATGGCGATCACCCTGCTGCCGGCCCTGGCGGTGGTGATCGACACGCTGATCCCGCGGCGCGGCCCGGTGCGCGCGCCGACCCTGTCGCACTGAGCACGCCATGAGAGCACCCATCGTGATCGCGTCCCTGCTCGCCGCCGCGCTGGTGACGGGGCTGGCCTGGGCCGTCGTCGGCGCGCGCGCGCCGGCCGCCGTGCCGGCCGGACATGCCACGCTGGCCGTGCTGGCGTCGAAGAACCTGCTGCTGGCCGGGGCCAGGATCGGCCCGCGGCTGGTGGTGGTCGGTGAGCACGGCCACGTGCTGGTGTCGGACGACCGCGGCAAGACCTGGCTGCAGGCCAAGAGCGTGCCCACGGTGACCACGCTGACCGCGCTGCACTTCGTCGATGCCCGCCGCGGCTGGGCGGTGGGCCATGGCGGCATCGTCATCGCCACCACCGACGGTGGCGACCACTGGACCCTGCAATCGGGCCAGCTCGACGGGCCCGAGATCCTGTTCTCGGTGTGGTTCCGCAGCGCCACCGAAGGCCTGGCCGTGGGTGCCTATGGCTATGCCGCCACCACCGACGACGGCGGCAAGACCTGGAAGCGCTTCGAGATCGCCGAGGGCGAGGACGGCGAGCGCCACCTCAACCACATCTTCGCCGGCCCGCCGGGCGCGGGCGGCGCGCCAGCCAGCCTGTGGATCGCCGCCGAATCGGGCCTGCTGTTCCGCAGCGACGACAACGCGCGCACCTGGCAGAAGGTGGCGCTGCCCTACAAGGGCTCGATCTGGGGCGGCACCACGCTGGCCGACGGCGCGATGCTGGTGTGGGGCATGCGCGGCAACCTGCTGCGCAGCGACGATGGCGGCAAGACCTTCGCCAGCGTGCCCACCGGCACCGACCAGTCGCTGGGCGGCGGCGTGCAACTGCCCGATGGCGCGGTGGTGCTGGCCGGGCTGGGCGGGGTCGTCGTGCACAGCGCCGACGGCCGCCGTTTCGAATCCACCGTGCGCGACGACCGTGCCGGCCTCGGCGGCGTGCTGCCCGGCCCCGATGGCCAGGTGGTGCTGCTGGGCCAGGGCGGCGTGCAGATCCACCCGATTGCGGCGGCCGCCTCGGCGCCGCGCTGACGCAGGGAGACCCGTGATGAGCTCGACCGACACCACCCTCTCGCACGCCCGCGGCGTGACCACGCCGCCGCTGATCGACCTGACCATCGGCCAGGCCCTCGACGCCACCGTGGCGCGCCACGGCGAGCGCGAGGCGCTGGTGGTGCCGCACCAGGGCGTGCGCTGGACCTGGCGCGAGCTGGCCCGGCGGGCCGATGCCGTGGCCGCCGGCCTGCTGGCGCTGGGCCTGGACCCCGGCGACCGCATCGGCATCTGGGCCCCCAACTGCGCCGAGTGGGTGCTCACGCAACTGGCCACCGCGCGGGCCGGGCTGGTGCTGGTCAACGTGAACCCGGCCTACCGGCGGTCCGAGCTGGAGTACGCGCTCAACAAGGTCGAGTGCAAGGCCCTGGTGCTGGCGCCGTCGCTGAAGACCAGCAACTACCTCGAGATCGTCAACGACCTGGCGCCCGAACTGGCCGCCAGCCCCTTCGGCCAGTTGCACGCGCGCGCGCTGCCGCACCTGCGCTGGGTGATCCGCCTGGGCGAGGACACCACCGACGGCATGCTCAACTTCAGCGAGCTGCCCGACCGGGCCACCGACGCCAGCCGCGCCCGCCTGGCCGCACTGGCCCCCGTGCTGGCCTGCGACGACGCCATCAACATCCAGTTCACCTCGGGCACCACCGGCTTCCCGAAGGGCGCCACGCTCACCCACCGCAACATCCTGAACAACGGCTTCTTCGTCGGCGAGGCCATCCGCCTGACCGAGGCCGATCGCCTGTGCATCCCCGTGCCGCTGTACCACTGCTTCGGCATGGTGATGGGCAACCTGGGCTGCCTCACGCACGGCGCCACCATGGTCTACCCCGCCGAAGCATTCGACCCGCTGGCCGTGCTGCAAACGGTGCAGGCCGAACGCTGCACCGCGCTGTACGGCGTGCCCACCATGTTCATCGCCGAGCTCGACCACCCGCGCTTCGCCGAGTTCGACCTGGCCACGCTGCGCACCGGCATCATGGCCGGCTCGCCCTGCCCGGTGGAGGTGATGAAGCGCGTGCAGGCGCAGATGAACATGCGCGAGGTGACCATCGCCTACGGCATGACCGAGACCTCGCCGGTGTCCACCCAGAGCGCGGTCGACGACCCGCTGGAGCGCCGCGTGTCCACGGTGGGCCGGGTGCAGCCCCACCTGGAGGTGAAGCTGGTCGACTACCAGGGCCAGACCGTGCCGCATGGCGCCACCGGCGAGCTGTGCACCCGCGGCTACTCGGTGATGAAGGGTTACTGGAACGACGAGGCCAAGACCCGCGAGGCGGTGGATGCCGACGGCTGGATGCACACCGGCGACCTGGCCACGATGGACGCCGAGGGCTACGTCAACATCGTCGGGCGGCTGAAGGACATGGTCATCCGCGGCGGCGAGAACGTCTACCCGCGCGAGATCGAGGAGTTCCTGTACCGCCACCCCAAGGTGCAGGACGTGCAGGTGGTGGGCGTGCCCGACCTGAAGTACGGCGAGGAGCTGTGCGCCTGGATCATCCTGCGCAGCGGCGAGCGCGCCACCGCCGACGAGATCCGCGAGTTCTGCCGCGGCCAGATCGCGCACTACAAGGTGCCGCGGCACATCCGCTTCGTCGACGCCTTCCCGATGACGATCACCGGCAAGGTGCAGAAGTACCTGATGCGCCAGCAGAGCATCGCCGACTTGGGGCTGGTGGAGCAGAAGACCGCCTGATCGCACGCACCATCGGCGCGCTTGCATGGTCGGCGGCGATGGTGTGATTCGTGCTTACCCTGAGCTTCGACGGCACGCTGCGGGTCCTGCGGTGTGCCATGCTTGCAGGCGGAGCGCAGGAGCAGCCGATGACGGCCTTCCAATACCAGACCATCCAGTCCGACGACGTCAACGACCACGCGGCCAGCCTGTCGCGCTGGGACCAGCAATACGACCAGGTTGCGCCCGGCCGCTTCGACGGCCGCCTGCAAGACCTGTGGCTGGGCCCGGTGCAGGTGTTCCGCGAATCCACCTCGCACGCCGTGCTGCAGCGTGGTGCGCCCTGCCCAAGCACACTGACGCTGGCCGTGCCGGTGGGCGCGCACAACCAGGGCTGGTTCTGCGGCCGCCGGCTCGACGAGCGCCAGGCCTTCGGGCTGATCGCCGGGGGCGAGTTCGAACTGGCCACGCGCGGCAATTTCGACATCGTCGCCGTCGGTGTCGACCGCGATTTCCTCGACGGCTACTCGCAGCGCGTGGATGGCGTGGGCTTCGTCGGCACGCTCGACCGCAACGACCTGATCGACGGCAGCGAGGCCGACAACGCCGCGCTGCGCGAACTGCTGCTGGCCACCCTGGGCACCGCCGCCGACAGCCCCAAGCTGCTCGAGCAGGAGCCGCTGCGCAAGGCGCTGGTGCATTCGCTGTGCGACGCGCTGATCCACCGCTTTGGCCGCCGCATGGCCCCCGCAGGCGCCGGCGACACCACGGCGGCCACGCGCCAGCGCGTGGTGCGCGAGGCGCGGCGCTACATGTCCACGCACGCCGAAGAACCCATCACCGTGCCCGACCTGTGCGAAGCCATCCACGTCTCGCGGCGCACGCTGCAGTACAGCTTCCAGGACGTGTTGCAGATGAGCCCGGTCACCTACCTGCGCGCGCTGCGGCTCAATGGCGTGCGCCGCGACCTGCGCCGCGGTGGTGACGAGCCCGTGGCCGACCGCGCCGCGCGCTGGGGCTTCTGGCACCTGTCGCGTTTCGCGGCCGACTACCGCCACATGTTCGGCGAACTGCCGTCCGAGACCCTGCGCCACGCGCGCGGCCTGTCGGCCTCGCATTGATCCAGCGCAGGACGAACCGCCCGACCTGAACCCGGGGGGCCGCGGGCCCCGGTGGCGGCTGGGTTTCCGTGATAGTGTCATTGCCGAATCGCCAAGGCCAAGGGCATGGGCAACCGGTCAGCGCAACGCAACGCACCCGCGACAGGCACCGATGCCGTCGGTGCCACCACCTGGATGAGGCAGCCGCAGCTGGCGTGGGCGGCAGCATTGACCGTGGTGCTGATCTTCGGCCAGGCCTTGCCGGCCACCCGCTTCTTCGCGTCGCCGGCGCAGTACCTGCCGCTGCACACCGTGCTCGAGGTGCTGGCGATCGTGGTGTCGGGCATGGTGTTCGCATTGGCCTGGAACCTGCGGCAGCAGGCCGAGAACAGCCATCGCATGACGCTGGCCGCGGCCTTCCTCGCCGTCGGCCTGATCGACCTGGCGCACACCCTGTCGTATGTCGGCATGCCCGACTGGGTGACGCCCAGCGGCCCGGAGAAGGCCATCAACTTCTGGCTGGCCGGACGCTTCGTGGCCGCCATGGCCTTGCTGCTGGTGGCCGTCACCCAGCCGCGGCGATGGTCCGCGCCGGCCACCCTGGCGGCATCGGTGGCGCTGGCCGCCGGCATCTGGTGGGTCGGCCTGTGGCGTGCCGAGTGGCTGCCGCACACCTTCGTCGACGGCCGCGGGCTGACGCCGTTCAAGATCGGTGCCGAATACCTGCTGGCGGCGCTCTATGCCGTGGCCGCGGTGCTGCTGTACCTGCGGGGCCGGCGATCGCAGAACAGCGAGTGGCAGTGGCTGGGCACCGCCGCCTGGGTGCAGGGCCTGGCGGAGATGTTCTTCACGCTGTATGCCGACGTGACCGATGTCTTCAACCTGCTCGGCCACGTCTACAAGGCCTTGGCCTACCTGATGATCTATCGGGCGCTCTTCGTCGCGGGGGTGCAGCAGCCCTACCGCGAGCTGGACCTCGAGCGCTCGCGCCTGAAGGCCCTGGTGGCCACCGTCCCCGACCCCATCTGGCTGAAGGATGCCGATGGCGTCTACCTGGGCTGCAATGCGGCCTTCGAGCGCCGCTACGGCGCGCCCGAAGCCCGCATCGTCGGCCGTACCGACCACGATTTCGTGCCCCCCGAGCTGGCCGACGAGTTCCGCCGCCAGGACCGCGAGGTGATGGCCTCGGGCCAGTCCGTCACCCGCGAGGAGCGCATGACCTTCCTGGCCGACGGCTACCGCGGCCTTTTCGAGATCAGCAAGACGCCGATGGTGGCCGCCGACGGCACGCTCGTCGGTGTGCTGGCCGTGGCGCACGACATCACGGGACGCCGCGCGATGCAGCAGCAGTTGCAGCAGCGCCTCCGCGAGCTGGACGGCCTGTACGGCGTGTTCCGGCTCACCGAGGACCTGACCGAACCGCTGGCCACCCAGTTGCAGGCGGTGGCCGACCACCTGCCGGCGGCCTGGCAGCACTCGGCCATGGCGTCGGCGCGGGTGGTCGTCCAGGGCGACGCCTACGCCAGCGCCGGCCACACCGAGACCGCGTGGCAGCAGCGCACGGTGATCCGCCTCGCGGGGGAGGAGGCGGGATCGATCACCGTGGGCTATGCGCGCGCGCCGGACGAGCTGCCGGTGTTCCTGCCCGAAGAGCAGCAACTGCTCGACGCCGTGGCGGCGCGGCTGGCCAGCGTGGTCGAGCAGCGCGCCGTGCAGCGCAGGCTGCGCGAGCGCGAGGCCATCTTCCTGGCCATCGCCAGCCAGGCGGCCGATTCCATCGCCCTCATCGACGCCGAGACCGGGCGCTTCGTCGAGTTCAACGACGCCGCGGCCCGCAACCTGGGCCACACGCGGGAGGCGTTCGCCGCCATGACCCTGGCCGACATTCAGGCCTCGCGCGACGTCGAAGACCACCTCGCGGCGCGCCGCACCCTGGCCGCGGCAGGGCCGGCGGTGTTCGAGTCGCGCCACCGCCACCGCGACGGCAGCGTCCGCGACGTGCGGGTCAGCATGCGCATGCTCGATTTCGCGGGCCGCTCGTACGTCGCGTCGATCTGGTCCGACATCACCGAGCGCAAGCGGGCCGAACTCCAGGTCCGCGAAAGCGAACAGCATTTCCGCAACCTCGCCAACGGCGGGTCGGCGCTGATCTGGACCTCGGGCCTCGACGCCCAGTGCACCTACTTCAACGAGCCCTGGCTGCGCTTCACCGGCCGCAGCCTCGAGCAGGAAACCGGCAACGGCTGGACCGAGGGCGTCCACCCCGACGACCACGCGCACTGCATGCAGACCTACGTCGAGGCCTTCGAACGGCGGGTGCCCTTCAGCATGGAGTACCGGCTGCGCCGCGCCGACGGCGCCTACCGCTGGCTGCGCGACGACGGCAATCCGCGCTGCGACTCGCAGGGCCGCTTCATCGGCTACATCGGCTTCTGCGTCGACGTCACCGAGCAGAAGGAGGCGGCCGCCGAGCTGGAGCGTTATCGCCAGCACCTCGAGTCGCTGGTCGACGAGCGCACGCGCGAACTGGCCGTGGCCAAGGAGGCCGCGGAATCGTCCACCGTCGCCAAGAGCACCTTCCTGGCCAACATGTCGCACGAGATCCGCACGCCGCTGAACGCGATCATCGGCATGGCGCACCTGATCCGGCGCTCGGGCGTGGCCCCCGAGCAGGCCGATCGGTTGGACAAGATCGATGCCGCCGGCGACCACCTGCTCGACACCATCAACAA
>NZ_MWLO01000131.1 GCF_002198735.1 Ideonella sp. A 288 | reverse complement strand
ACCCTGCCCCCGCCCGACCTCGCGCCCTACCTCGACGGCCCCTACGGCCGCGGCAGCCGGGGCGACCGCATCGACCCGGCCACGCTGGTCACGCCCTTCGAGACGGCCGCGCGTGGCTGGCGTGCCGAGGTGCTGCAGGCCGGCCCGGCCGACTGGCCCGCGGCGGTGCGCGCCGCACTCGATGCCCGCGGCCTCACCCGCGTGGCCATCGGCGCGGCCAGCCCGCTGCAGCCCGGGCTCGACCAGGCGCTGGACGGCCTGCAGGTCAAGCGCTTCGAGCAGCCGATCGACACCTGGAAGACCGAGCTGTTCGACACCATCGACGCCGGCATCACCAGCGCCGAGGCCGGCATCGCCGACACCGGCACGCTGGTGCTGCGGCCCGGCGCGCACGAGCCGCGCACGCTGTCGCTGGTGCCGCCGGTGCACATCGCCGTGCTGCGGGCCAGCCGCCTGTACGCCGGGCTGCCGGCGGCGCTGTATGCGCTGCGCGTGGCCGACGACCTGCCGACCAATCTGCTGCTGGTCACCGGCCCGTCGAAGACCGCCGACATCCAGCAGGTGCTGGCCTACGGCGCGCACGGCCCGAAGGAACTGATCATCGTGCTGGTGCTCGACACCGCCAACCCCGAAGGGACGCAGCCATGAACCAGTCCACCGCATCGGCCGCCGCCGGCGCCACCGTTGCGCCATTGCACTTCGTCGACCCGCGGCACTTCAAGGCCAACACGCAGGAGGCGGTGGACGACGCCCACCTGCGCCGCAGCTTCCGCAGCGCGATGGACTTCCTGCAGACCAAGCGCGCCGCCCACTTCGGCGGCACCAGCGCGCAGCTGCCGCACTTCGAGGCGCTGCGCGGCGTCGGCGAGGCGGTGCGGCAGTACAGCCTGTCGAAGCTGCCCGACCTGCTCGAGCAGTTGGAGGCGCAGCTCACCGAGCGCGGCGTGCAGGTGCACTGGGCGGCCACGCCGGCCGACGCCAACGCCATCTTCCTGGCGCTGGCGCGCGAGCATGGCGCCACCGGCATGATCAAGGGCAAGTCGATGGTCAGCGAGGAGATCGAGCTGAACCACCGCATGGCCGAGCACGGCATCGACTGCCTCGAATCCGACATGGGCGAGTACATCGTGCAGCTGGCCGACGAGCGGCCCAGCCACATCATCATGCCGGCGATCCACAAGACCAAGCAGCAGATCGCCGAGCTGTTCGCGCAGCACATCCCCGACACGCCCTACACCGAGGACGTCGATGCGCTCATCGCCATCGGCCGCAAGGTGCTGCGAAACCAGTTCCGCGACGCGGCCATCGGCGTCTCGGGCGTCAACTTCATGGTCGCCGAGACCGGCACGCTGGTGCTGGTGGAAAACGAAGGCAACGGCCGCATGTGCACCACCGTGCCCAAGGTGCACATCGCCATCACCGGCATCGAGAAGGTGGTGGAACGCTTCGAGCACGTGCTGCCGCTGTTCGGCCTGCTCACCCGGTCGGCCACCGGCCAGGCGGTGACCACCTACCTCAACGTCATCAGCGGGCCGCGCCGCCCCGGCGAACTCGACGGCCCCGAGCAGATGCACCTGATCCTGCTGGACAACGGCCGCAGCCAGGCCTACCGCGACGCCGATTTCCGCCCCACGCTGCAGTGCATCCGCTGCGGCGCGTGCATGAACCACTGCCCCGTGTACGCGCGCATCGGCGGCCTGGCCTACGGCACCACCTACCCGGGGCCCATCGGCTCGATCATCTCGCCGCACCTGCTGGGCCTGGAGCCCACGCAGGACCTGCCCACCGCCAGCAGCCTGTGCGGTGCCTGCGCCGAGGTGTGCCCGGTGGGCATCCCGATCCCCGAGCTGCTGATGCAGCTGCGCCATGCGGCCAAGCACGACGCCGCCCCCGGCCGCGCGCCGCTGGGCGGCCAGGCCAGCGCCAAGGACTGGCGCGAGGCCCTGGCCTGGAAGGCCTGGGCCTGGCTCAACGAGCGCCCCGCCCTGTACCGCGTGGCCATGCGCATCGGCCACCGCCTGCGCTGGCTCACGCCGCACTGGCAAGGTGGCTGGACGGCCCACCGCACGCCGATGCGGCTGGCGCCCCGGGGGCTGCGCGAGCGCCTGTGAGCTGCGGGGGCGGCAGCGCGGCTTTGGGGTCCAATGGGGGCCGACCGCCGAGACAGGAGCCCTGCATGACCCGACCCCTCTTCACCCGCCGCCACGCCCTGCTCGCCGGCGTCGCCTCGCTGCACTGGCCGGCCCTGGCGGCCGAGCTGGGCGGCGGCAAGCCGATCTCGCTCGTGGTGTCCTACCCCGCGGGCGGCGGTGCCGACGTGATGGCGCGCCTGATCGCCCCGCGGCTGGCCGACGCGCTGGGCCAGCCGGTGGTGGTGGAGAACAAGCCCGGCGCCAGCGGCACCATCGCCGCGGCGCAGGTGGCGCGCGCCGCGCCCGACGGCACCACGCTGCTGCTCGACGCCTCGTCCTTCGCCGTCAACCCGGCGCTGTTCGCCAAGCTGCCCTACGACCCCGACACCGCCTTCACGCCGCTGGCGGTGCTGGCGCAGTTTCCGAACGTGCTGGTCTGCACGCCCAGCTTCGAGGCCCGCAGCGTGGCCGACGTGCTGCGCCTGGCCCGCGCCAGGCCCAAGGCGCTGGCCTATGCGTCGTCGGGCAACGGCTCGGCCCAGCACCTAGCCGGCGCACTGTTCGAGCAGCTGGCCAAGGTGGAACTCACCCATGTGCCCTACCGCGGCGGCGGCCCGGCCATGACCGACGTGATGGGCGGCCAGGTGCCGCTGTTCTTCGCCAACGTGGCCTCGTCGCTGGGCCACATCCAGTCGGGACGGCTGCGCGCGCTGGCGGTGACGGCCCCGGTGCGCTGCCGCGCGCTGGCCGACGTGCCGACCATGGCCGAGGCCGGCGTCAAGGGCCACGAGGTGCTGGAATGGAACCCCGTGCTGGGCCCGGCCGGCCTGCCCGCGGCGGTGCGCGACACGCTGGTGGCCGCCCTGCGCCGCGCGATGGCCGACCCCGAGGTGCTGGGCCGCGTGCGCGCGCTGGGCGGCGACGTGTTCGACGGTGACGCGGCGCGCTTCCTCAAGGCGCAGCAGGTGCTGTGGGGCCGCGTCGTCAAGGAGCGGGGCATCACCCGTGACTGACCTGGCCCAGGGCTGGGACGCGCACGTCCACGTCTTCGACGCCGACGCGCCGGCCCGGGCCGGCCACTACCGCCCGGCGCACCGGCCGCTGGCCGAGATCGAGGCCACCGCGGCCGCGCTGGGCGTGCACCACCTGGTGCTGGTGCAGCCCAGCGTCTACGGCACCGACAACGGCGTGCTGCTGCGCGCGCTGGCCGCCGAGCCCGGCCGCCACCGCGGCGTGGTGGTGATCGACGACGCCATCGGCGACGACGCGCTCGACACGATGCACGCCGCCGGCGTGCGCGGCGCGCGGTTGAACCTGGTGTCGCCGGTGGGCGAGGACACCGACCCGGCGCGGCGCTTCGCCACCCTGGCGCCGCGGCTTCGGGCGCGCGGCTGGCACCTGCAGTGGTACGTGGCGCCGCAGCAGCTGCCGCAGGTGGCGGCGCTGCACCAGGGCAGCGGCGTGACCTGCGTGCTCGACCACCTGGCGGGCATGCGCGCCAAACTCGATGCCGACGACCCGGCGTGGGCCGCCCTGCACTCGCTGGCCGCGCAAGGTGCCTGGGTCAAGCTCTCCGGCTGGTACCGGCTGGGAGCCGTTGCGCCCTACGCGGAACTCCTGCCCCTGGTGCGGCGGGTGGCCGCGCTGTTCGGCGAGCGCCTGGTGTGGGGCTCCGACTGGCCGCACACCGCCTTCGCACCCACCGCCCTGCCGCCCTATGCCAGCACCTGGCAACCGGTGGTCGACGCCCTGGGCCTCAGCGCCGCAGAGGCGCTGCGACGGGGACCGCCCGCGATCTATCGCTGACCCCCGTGCGAGGCGCGGCGGATCTTTTTCGCCGGCCCGTGATCCGTTTTTCGCCACCAGTGCGTCTGTACCTGCAGAAGCCGGGCGAGGTGCCCGCTTCACCCTCCCGCGGCGCCCAACGGGCCCGCACCGCACCCTCCAGGAGAAACGCACCATGGCCAGCATCGTCAACCCCCTCGTCACCGTCGCCAACTCGTCCGGCAACAGCCGCAACGTCACCGTCACCGGCACGCTCAACTTCGATGCCAGCGACGTGGGCCGCACCTACAAGCTGGAGATCGGCGTCTACGGCGACGACAGCGCCTCGGACAACCGCCCGTCCGACGACTCGTCGGCCGACGACCTGATCTACACCTTCAAGTGGACCGCCATCCCCTTCCCGCGCCCCTACAAGAACATCACCGTGCTGGTCGCGGGCAACGTGGCGATCAACGAGACGCGCTCGATCAGCAACGACACGCTCGACGAGGACAAGGGCATCGTCATCCTCGGCAAGCCGGCCCCGCAGTCGCCCGTGCCCTTCCCGCGCAGCGACGAGATCTACGCCAAGGTGACGCTGGGCTCGGCCTCGATCTCAAAGAACACGCCGCCCCTGCAGGTGGGCATCGGCGTCTGACCGGCGGGCCGCAGCAACCAGCGGCCAGCCCCGGGGCGCTTTCCCCGGGGTGATGGAACCGCCGGCTCGGGCCTACGACCCGGCCTGCTTCGCCTTGACCCCGATCTTGTCCGGGCCGGGGCACTTCGGCCAGGTCGGCACCTTGACGCCCGAGGTGGCACCGCACTCCTCACCTGGGGCGGAGCCACTGCTCTTGGGCTTGACCTTCACGTTGGCCTTGGAGGCTGTCACCTTGGCCTGGCCGGCCGACGCGGCCGCGGCAGGTTGAGCCTGGGTCGGCGCAGGCTGCGCGGCCACGGCAGCCACCGGCAGCGTGGCAAGGCCCAGGGCCGCCAGCAGCGCCACCGTGGCGGCGCACCGGGGGCCGCTCGACAGGCGGGACGGTCGGGTCATCGGGCACAGGTCGAATCGCATCGTCGTTCCTCCAGCGGCCCCTGCGGGTCGCGTCAATAGGCCAACAGGGCCAACAGCTCGGCCCGCCAGTCTGACACCATCGGCCGCCCTTGCGCCAACGGGGCGTTCACCCGCTGCTGCAGCGCCTGCAGCGGCGCCAGGTTGGGCCGCGGCCCCAGGGCCTTGGCCAGCGCCGCCAGCTCCGTGTGCATCGCCTCGCGCGCGGCGCCGACGGCAGGCTCGTCGGCGCCGGCCGACACCCAGGCCGCGTGCAGCGCCAGCGCGCGCGCCACGTGGCGGTCGGGGTGGCCGTCGGGCAGCAGGGCCTGCGCGATGCGCGCGGCCTCGTCGGCATCGGCCCGGGCCGCGGCCGCGTCCGTGGTCGCGTCGCGGGCCAGCGCGCGCAGCGCCAGCGTCGGCCACAGGTCGGTGTCGGCATCCTGGTACAGCGCGCGCTGCGCGGCCAGCGTGCGGTCCAGCACCTGCCGCGCGCCGGCCGGATCGCCCTGGCGCAGCAGGGCCTCGCCCTGCAGCATGCGGGCGCGCTCGGCCAGCGGTTTCATCGCGTCGCCGCCGGCGTCCAGTTCGGCCAGGCTGGCTTCGATCATCGGCAATGCCTGCGCCACCTGCCCGCGCCGCAGCGTGTGGCGGGCCATCAGCACCTGGATCACCAGGCGGCCGTAGTCGTTGCCGGCCTCGCGCGCGTGGCGCAGCGCCAGCGCCGCCACGTCGTCGCTGCGGGCGTGCTGGCCGCTGCGGAACAGCGCCTGCGCCAGCCACAGCCGCGCCACGGTGGTGTGGGTGATGTCGGCCTCGCCCCACACCTCGGCGGACAGCGCCACCGCCGGCGGCAGCCGCTCGGCCGCCTCGCGAAAACGCCCGCGCTCCACCAGCAGCGTGGCCGCCGACAGCTGGGCGCGCGCCGCCACCGCGCCGCGCGGCGCCGGGGCCAGCTGCGCCAGCTCGGTGTACAGGCGCGTGGCCTCGTCCCAGCGGCCGCGCTGGCGCAGCAGCTCGGCCAGCTCGTCCAGGGCCAGCAGCCGCGTCGCATGGCGCTCGCCCCAGCGGCTGCGGGCCTCGGCCTCGACACCACGCAGCGCGGCCTCGGCGTCCTCCAGCTTGCCTTCGGCGCGGGCCAGCGTGCCCAGGCGCAGGCGGGCCATCGCGGCCTCTTCGGTATCGTCCGCGCCGACGCGCGCGGCGGTGGCCAGCAGCTCGTCGTAGTGCTGCCGCGCGCTGGCGTGGTCGGCCAGCTGCGCGGCGAAGAAGCCCAGCTCGAGCAGCACGCGCAGGTAGTCGCGCGTGCCGGTGCGGCCGGTGGCCCGCAGCTGGTCGCGCCGCACCGTCAGTGCGCGCTGCGCGGTGGGCACGTCGCCGGCGGCGCTCAGCATCATGCCCAACGACCACGACACCTGCGAGCGCAGTTCGGCGTCGCCCTCCAGGCCGCGCTCCACCTCGGTCCAGCCGCGGTGCAGCAGCTCGCGCACGCTGATCTGCGCGCGGCCGGCCTCCTCGGGCTGGATCTGCGTGAACAGCCGCGTCAGCACGTCCACCACCGCCTGCGTGCGGCGGGCCTCGTGCAGCGCGCTGCGCCATTGCCAGGTGGCAGCCGCCGCGCCCAGCGCCAGCGCAGCCAGCACCGCCGCGGTGGCGGCCACCGGCACGCGGTTGCGCCGCGCGAACTTCCAGGCGCGGTAGGCCAGGCGGTCGGGCTGCGCGCTCACCGGCTCGTCGTGCAGGTGGCGCAGAAGGTCATCCCGCAGCGCGGCGACGGTGGGGTAGCGCTCGTCCGGCGCCTTCTGCAGCACCTTGGCGACGATGCATTCGAGGTCGCCGCGCAGCGCCTGCGCCAGCCCGTCGGGCGTGCTGCCGCGGCGCTCGGCGGCCAGCTGGCGACCCTCGGCATCGAGGGCCGCCAGGGCCTGCTGCAGCGACAGCGGCGGCTCGTCCACCACCGCCCGCGTCAGGCGCGCGATGCTGCCGGCCCCGGCCGCGTAGGGCCGCGCGCCGGTGAGCAGGCCGAACAGCATCACGCCCAGCGCGTACACGTCGGTGGCGGTGCTCACCGGGCGGCCGTCCAGTTGCTCGGGCGCGGCGTACTCGGGCGTCAGGCCGGCCGGCGCCTCGCGCGTGAGCTCGCTGGCACCGGTGCTGCCGGTGGCCTCCGAGGCGTCGGCATCCACCAGCTTGGCGACGCCGAAGTCCAGCAGCTTGGGCTGGCCGTCGTCGGTGACCAGCACGTTGGCGGGCTTCAGGTCGCGGTGCACCACCAGATGGCTGTGCGCGAAGGCCACCGCCTCGCACACCTGCGCGAACAGCGCCAGCCGCGCCGGCAGCGCCAGCCGGCGTTCGTCGCACCACAGGTCGATGCGCTCGCCCCTCACCAGTTCGAGCACCAGGTAGCGGTGCCCCGCTGGCGCGCGCCCGGCGTCCAGAAGGCGGGCGATGTGCGGGTGGCTCAGCCGCGCCAGGAAATCGCCCTCGCGCGCAAAGCGGGCGTCGTCGTGCGCACGGCTGCGGCCGGCCTGCAACAGCTTCACCGCGGCCTGGCCCTCGTACAGGCCATCGGCGCGGTGCGCGCGCCACACCTCGCCCATGCCGCCGATGCCGATCTGCTCGTCCAGGCACCAGGGGCCCAGCCGCACGCCGGCCCAGGACTCGGTGCCAGGCGACGCGGTCGGGCCGTGGGCCGTCGTCGTCATCGGCAGGCCCGCGCCATCGAGGAAGCCCGCTGCCTCGGCCGCCGCGTCGGCGTCGATCATCGCCTTCAGCCGCGCGTGCAGCCCGGGCTGCACGGCCTGCAGTTCGGCCAGCAGGGCTGCGCGGCCGGCGTCGTCGGCATCGGCCCAGCGGTCGAACAGCGCCAGCACCTCGCGCCGCGCCTGGGTCGTGCCGCCCGCAACGGCCGGCGCGCCCACGGGGCTGGGGGGGCGCTCGGCCAAGGCGATCAGCCGCTCAGGAAGTCGTAGAGAAAGGCGCGCGCGCGGCGCCAGTCGCGTTTCAGCGTGGGCACCGACACGCCCATCACCTCGGCGATCTCCTCCAGCGTCATGCCGCCGAAGTAGCGCATCTCCACCATCTGGTGCGCCCGCGGGTCGGCGCGCTCCAGTGCGGCCAGCGCCTCGTCGATTTCCAGCGCGCCGGCCTGCGCCGGCAGCGCGTCGAGCGCCGCGGTGCTGAGCGTCACCGCCTGCAGACCGCCACCGCGCTTGTCGGCCGCGCGCTCGCGCACGTGGTCGACGATCACGCTGCGCATCACCGCGCTGGCGTAGCCGAAGAACTGGCCGCGGCTGCCCGGTGGCACCGCGCCCTCGCAGCGCAGCCAGGCGTCGTGCACGATGGCCGACGGGTCCAGCGTCATCGGCCCAGAGCGCGCCAGGTGGCTGCGCGCCAGGCGCTTCAGCTCGGGGTAGAGCAGCGCGTACAGCCGGTCGCGGGCACCGGCCTCGTTGGCGCGGCACTGGGACAGCAGCAGTGTGATCTCGCTCATCGGGGCTCCCGCATCACCTCATGAGTCAACGAAGGGCCGCTCCCGGGTGGACTCAACCCCCTCGGGGGGCGGCGGCGCGGATTTCGCCGCGTGGGGGCGCGCTGTCATCGACGGGTTCGGCGCGGATTCTAGGAGTGCGGCCCGTGCCTTTGCAGTCGCAGGTGATCCGTTCTGTCGCCGCATCGCGTCTTTACCAGTGCAAGGGTCGCACGACGCGCCCCGACGCGACAGGGCCGCCCACCCGGCCGACCCTGCCACCGCCCACCCCACAGGAGCCATCGCCATGAAGATCAAGGGTCAACTTCGCCGCATCACCGACATCGCCGCCTTCGCTGCCAGCTGGCAGGCCACCGGCGGCAAGCCCACCGCGGGCCACGCCGCCTGGGGCAAGGCCCGCGTGCACCTGGCCACCGACGTGCCCACGGGCCAGTTCGAGGGCGGCTTCGTGCCGCCCATGTCGCTGAAGGCCGACACCGACAGCGCCGGCCGCTTCGGCTTCGAGGTGCCCGACGGCTTCAAGCCCTTCCGCGGGCAGGTCGTGGCCTTCCAGCTGGACAGCGTGCCCTCGCCCTTCCCCGGCCTGCCGCCGCTGCCGGTGCTGTCGCCGCTGTACCGCTGCGCGCCCTTCAAGTTCAGCGACGTGTCGGTGGCCGAACAGCAGGAACGGCAGATGGTGTACATCTTCCCGACCAGCCTGGGCCCCGCCGACGGCATCTCGCAGGCCGAACTCGACGACGAACTGGGTGCGCTGCGCAAGAGCCTGAAGCTCGACAAGCTGCGCGCCACCATCACCTCCAGCGCCGTCGACGTGCGCGCCGAGAAGGACGGCGGCGACGTGCGTTTCAAGGCCCATGTGCGCGGCTCCACCAGCGCCGACCTCGGCCGCCTCATCGAGGCCAAGGCCGGCGAGATCGACATCGACCTGCCCGGCCCGGACTTCATCGTCGGCCTGTGCGTCAGCAAGGACGACATCGAGGCCGGCATCCGCAAGGGCATGGCCAAGCTGTCGAAGAAGGTCAGCCAGCGGCTGATCGCCGACGCCGAGCAGCGCCTCGGCCCGCTGGCGTCGCTGGTGACGCTGTCGGTGCGGCGCAGCCGCCATGTGCAGACCGGCGTGCGCGTCATCCACCTGCCGGGCGGCCTGCCCGACCAGCAGGTGCCGGTGTTCACCATCGTGGGCGACCCCGCCATCGGCCTGCCGCGCAAGCTGTATTGACGCCGCCGCGCCGGCGGGGCGCGCAAACCCATCCAGAATGGGCCCCACGCTGCCCCGCCGCCGATGCTGCACATCCATTTCGCCAACCGCTTCGAGACCCTGGCCCAGGGGCTGGTGCAGCGCCTGGGCGAGCCCAGCGGCTCGGTCTTCGTGCCCGACGAGGTGATCGTGCCCAGCGCCGCGGTGGAGCGCTGGGTGACGCTGGCGCTGGCGCGCCGCCACGGCATCTGCGCCAACGTGCGCTTCTCGTACCTGGCGCAGTGGCTGTGGTCGCAGATGGGCCGCGTGGTGCCCGGCGTGCCCAGCCTGCCGGCCGAATCGCCCTGGACGCCGTCGCAGCTCACCTGGCGGGTGTTCGACGCACTGGCCGATGCCGACTGGGTGGCCACGCACCCGCGCCTGGCGTCTTACCTGGCGCAGGCCGACGCGACGATGCGGCACGACCTGGCCGGCCGCGTCGCGCGGCTCTTCGACCAGTACCTCACCTACCGGCCCGAGTGGATGGAGGCCTGGCGCGACGGCCCGGCCGCCACCCCGCCCGTCGCCGATGCGGGATGGACCGCCGCGGCCGCCCACCCCGACGGCGCCTGGCAGGCGTCGCTGTGGCGTCGCCTGGCGGCCGAGGCGCCGGCCGGCGGCGCGTCGCCCACGGCGGCCTTCCTCGACGCGCTGCGGCGTGAGGGCCCGGCGCTGGTGGCCTCGGGCCGCCTGCCGGCGCGGGCCGAAGTGTTCTGCCTGCCGACCCTGCCGCCGGTGCACCTGGGCCTGCTGCAGGCGCTGGGCGGCTGCATGGACCTGCACGTGCATGCGCTGAACCCCTGCGGCGAGTACTGGTTCGAGGTAATTGACCGCCGCCGCCTGGCCTGGCTGGCCGCGCGCGGCCAGGCCGACCTGCACGAGGAGGGCCAGCGCCTGCTCGCCGCCTGGGGCCAGCAGACGCAGTCGCAGCTGGCCGGCCTGGTGGACGCGGTGGGCGACGGCGTCGTCGACGACGCTCACTTTGAACGCCATCCCGGCGACACCCTGCTGGCCCGGCTGCACAACGCCGTGCTCGAGCTCACCGAGCTGGCCCCCGGCTCGGTGGCGCTGGCCGACGGCGACCGCAGCATCGAGGTGCACCAATGCCACTCGCTCACGCGCGAGCTGGAGGTGCTGCACGACCGGCTGCTCGGCCTGCTGGCCGGCCCCCGGCCGCCGGCGCCGTCGGACATCCTGGTGGTGCTGCCCGACCTCGAGGCCGCTGCGCCGCTGATCGACGCGGTGTTCGGCACGACGCCGCCCGAGCGCACCCTGCCCTACACCGTCACCGGCCTGGGCCGCAGCGGCGTCAACGGCCTGGCCCGCGCCTACCTGATGCTGCTGGCGCTGCCGCCTTCGCGCTTCGCGGCCAGCGCGGTGTTCGGGCTGATGCAGCAGCCGCCGGTGGCGCGCCGCCTGGGGCTGGATGCGGCCGACCTGGACGCGCTGCACGGCGCGCTGCTGGACGCCGGCGTGCACTGGGGCCTGGACGCCGAGCACCGCGCCAGCCTGGGCCTGCCCGCCACCGCGCGGCACACGCTGGCCGACGGGCTGGACCGGCTGTTCCTGGGCCACGCGCTGCCCGCCGACATCGCCGAGCCCTTCGGTGGCCGCCTGCCCAGCGGCGCGATGGAAGGCTCGCAGGCGCTGCGACTGGGCGTGCTCGACGGCTTCGTCGACGACCTGGCCAAGCTGCGCCGCCGCACCGCGGTACCGCTGCCGCCGCACGACTGGCCGCCGTTGCTGGCGGCCGCGCTGGACGGGTTCATCGCCGCCGACGACGGCGAGCAGGAAGACCTGCGCGAGCTGCGCGAAGCCATCGCCACGCTGGGCCGGCAGTTCACCGACAGCGGCCTGCGCGCCGCGCTGCCGCTGGACGTGGTGCGCCAGGCGCTGGAGGCGCTGCTGGACGACCCGGCGCGCGGCGGCGTGCCGTCGGGCGCGATCACCTTCTCGTCGATGAGCAGCCTACGCCACCTGCCCTACCGCGTGGTCTGCGTGCTGGGCCTGGACGACGGCGCCTTCCCCAGCGCCACGCGGTCACCCGAGTTCGACCTGATGGCCGCCCACGCCCGCCGCGGCGACCGCCAGCGCCGGCTGGACGAGCGCAACCTGTTCCTCGACCTGCTGCTGGCCGCGCGCGAGCACCTGCACCTCAGCCACGTCGGCCGCAGCGTGCGCGACAACTCGGCGCTGCCGCCGTCGGTGCTGGTGGCCGACCTGCTGGACACGCTGGTGCCGGCGATCACCGACCACCCGGCCGATCCTGCGTCACTCGCCCGTGCCCGCGCACGGCTGGTGGTGGCGCACCCGCTGCAGGCCTTTGCCGAGGCGCCGTTCCGCAGCGACAGTGCGCTGCCGCTGCGCAGCCACCATGCCGAGTACGCGCAGGCGCTGCGCGGCCGCGCGGCGATGGCGGCCGAGGTGCCGGGCGGGCCGTTGCCGGCGGCGTCCGGCACCGACAGCGACGAGGACGTCGACGCGGCCGTCGACAGTGACGAGGCCGACACCGAGCTCGACGACGAGCCCTGGCCCGACGGCGCGGCGCCGATGTTCGCCGCGCCGCTGCCCGAGCCCGGCGACGAACACCGCACTCTCACCCTGGCGCAACTGCAGACCTTCTTTGGCCACCCCTGCCGCACGCTGCTGCGCCGCCGCCTGGGCCTGGACCTGCCGCGCCCCGACGACGAACTGCAGGACGACGAGGCGGCCGTGGCCGGCTGGCCGCAGCGCAGCGCGCTGGCCGCGCGGCTGCTGCCCGCGCTGCTGGCCGGTGCCGACCCGGCGCAGGCGCAGCGCCTGGCCCTGGCCGGCACCGAGGCCCCCGAAGGCGCGCTGGGGGCGATGTGGCTGACCCGCGAAGTGAGCGCCCTGCAGGCCTTCGCCGAGCGGGTGCGTGCCCACACGCGGGTGCCGGTGCTGCCGCCACAATCGCTGACGCTCGACCTGCCAGTGGACGGCCAGACCTGGCGCCTGCACGCCGCCTTCGGCGGCCTGCGCCCCGGTGGCGTGGTGCGCTGGCGCTATGCCGAGCCGTCGCCGCGCGACCGCCTGGACGCCTGGCTCGAACACCTGATGCTGTGCGCGCTGCAGCCCGCCGGTGTCGAGCCCGTCACCACCTGGCTGACGCGCGACGACGAGATCCGCTTCGGCCCCTGCCACGAACCGCGCGAGGCACTGCAAGACCTGCTGCGGCTGGTCGGCCACGGCCTGCGCGAACCGCTGTACTTCTTCCCGCGCACGTCCTGGGCCTTCGTCGACGGCGGCGACAGCCTGGCCAAGGCGCGCACGGCCTGGGAGGGCGGCCTGACCACCGCGTGGTCCGACCACGCCGACCCCGCCGTGCGGCTGGCGCTGCGCGGCCTGCCCGGCCCGCTGGACGACGAGCGCGTGGAGGTGTTCCGCGACTGCGCGCACCGGGTGTTCGGGCCGATGCTGATGTGCGTGATGCCGGACGACACCGCATGAGCCCGCCGGGCCGCCCCAAGGGCGAATACCGGAGTGCGAAGCACGAAGGTACTCCAGTGACCATCGTGCAGCGGCTCGACGTCCACACCGTGCCGCTGGCCGGCGTGCAGCTCATCGAGGCCTCGGCCGGCACGGGCAAGACCTGGGCGATCTGCGGCCTGTACCTGCGGCTGCTGCTGGAGCGGCAGCTCGAGGTGCAGCAGATCCTGGTCGTCACCTTCACCAAGGCCGCGACGGCCGAACTGCGCGAGCGCATCCGCCAGCGCATCGCCGAGGCGCTGGCCCATGTGCAGGGCAGCGCGCCGCCGGGCGGCGACGGCTTCGTGCGCGACCTGATCGCGCGGCTGCGCGATGCGGGCCGCGAAGAGGACACCCTGCAGCGCCAGCTCGACCTGGCGCTGCAGCGCTTCGACGAGGCGGCCATCTTCACGATCCACGGCTTCTGCCACCGCGCCCTGCTCGACACGCCGTTCACGACGCAGCAGCCCTTCGAACTGGACGCGCTCACCGACGACCGCGAGCTGGTGCAGCAGGTGGCCTTCGACTTCTGGCGCCGCCACGTGGCGGCCGAGGGCGTGGACCCCACGCTGATCGCCGCGCTGGACGCCAAGGGCGACACGCCCGAGCGGCTGGCCGAGTTGCTGCGCCGGCGCGTCGCCAAGCCGCTGGCCGAGCTGCGCTGGCCGCAGGCGATCGATGCGCCGACCAACGGCGACACGCTGGCCGCCCTGGCCGAGGCGGTGACCACCGCAGGTGCCCTGTGGCATGCGGCGCGCAGCGACATCCTCGGCCTCATCCCCATCGGCAAGGGCCCGCTCAACGCCAGCAGCTACAAGGACACCACGGTGGCGCAGGCGGCGGCCGAGTGGGATGCCTGGCTGCAGGATGGACGCGCCGAATCGGTGCTGGCACCGCCAGCCGGCGGCGAGAAGGACGCCAAGGTCCGCCTGCTCGGGACGGCGGCGCTGGTCAAGGCCACGAACAAGGGCAAGACCACCCCCACCCACCCCTTCTTCACCGCCGCCCAGCAGGTGCTCGACGCGCGCAGCGCCGTGCTGGCCGGCCAGCGCCTGGCCCGGCTGCGCCTGCTGCGCCGCCTGCTCACCGACGGCCCCGAGGCCCTGCGCGAGGCCAAGCGCGCGCGCCACGTGGTGGCCTACGACGACCTGTTGTCGCACCTGCACCAGCGACTGCAGCCCGGCGCCTCGCCCGGCCTGGCCGAGGCGCTGCGCACGCGCTACCCCGTGGCGCTGATCGACGAGTTCCAGGACACCGACCCGCTGCAGTTCGACATCTTCCTCACGCTGCACGGCCAGGGCCACGGCACGCTGTTCCTCGTCGGCGACCCCAAGCAGGCGATCTACCGCTTCCGCAATGCCGACCTGCACACCTACCTGGGCGCGCGCCAGCATACCCAGGGCGAGCACACGCTGGCCGACAACCAGCGCTCGTCGCAGGGCCTGATCGATGCGCAGAACGCGCTGTTCGGCGGCCACCCGGCGGCCTTCATGCTGCCCGGGCTGGACTACCGGCCGGTGGGGCTGGGGGCCAAGCCGCGCAAGGCCTTCGTCGACACCACCCCATCGGCGCTGGCCACCGCACCGCTGGACGTGTGGCTGCTGCCCCGCGAACGCAGCGGCCACCTGCCGCTGTACAAGGACGCCGCGGTGCAGGCCGCCATCGACGCCACCGCCGCCGAGATCGCGCGGCTGATCGGCGCCGGCCGCCGCGGCGAGATCACGATCGGCGGCCAGCCCCTGGGCGCCGGCGACATCGCCGTGCTGGTGCGCACGCGGCGCCAGGGCAGCCAGGTGCGCCAGGCGCTGGCCGCGCTGGGCGTGGGCAGCATCGAGCTCAGCCAGGCCAGCGTCTACCAAAGCCCCGATGCCGAAGAACTGGAGCGGCTGCTGCTGGCCGTGCTGCAGCCCTCGCGCGAACGCCTGCTGAAGGCCGCGCTGGCCACGCAACTGCTGGGGCAGGACGCCGCCGCCATCGACGCACTGGCCGGCGACGAGCCCACCCTGCTGGGCTGGGTGCAGCGCTTCTCGGCCTGGCGCGAAACCTGGCTGCGGCGCGGCCCGGGCCTGATGCTGCGCCAGATGATGGCGGCCGAGCGCGTGGCCGAACGACTGCTGCGCCGCCCCGACGGCGAACGCCGGCTGACCAACCTGCTGCACCTGGTGGAATGCCTGCACCAGGCCGCCGCCGAGCACCCCACGCCCGATGCGCTGCTGCGCTGGCTGGCCGGCCAGCGGCAAGACCCGACGCTGGGCGACGAGGCCACCCAGCTGCGGCTGGAATCCGACCAGCACCTGGTGCAGATCGTCACCATCCACAAGTCGAAGGGCCTGGAGTACGGCGTGGTCTTCTGCCCGGTGCTGTGGGACGGGCACCTGCGGCCACAGAACGCGACCGACGGCGTCGAATACCACGACGCCGACGGCCGCACGGTGATCGACTTCCGCAAGGGCTTCGACGGCGAGTACGACGACGCGGTCGTCAAGCAGGGCATCAAGCTCGAAGACGCGGCCGAGACGCTGCGGCTGGTCTACGTGGCGCTGACGCGCGCGGTGCACCGCGGCTGCGTGGTGGCCGGCGCCTACCGCACCCGCACGTCCAAGGGCGGCGGCAGCGCCAAGCAGGCCGGCCGCGCCGTGCTGAACTGGCTGGTGGCCGGCCAGGGCCGGACGCCCGACGCCTGGTTGCAGGACAAGGACGGCGCCACGCCCGAGGCCATCGATGCCGCGTGGCAGGCCCTGGCCGCGCGCGCCGCGCCGGGCGCCATCGCCGTGCGGGCCTTGCCGCGCACCGTGGGCACGCGCCTGGCGCCGGAGGCATCGGCCGCCGACCCGCTGGCCGCGCTGCCGCCGCCGGCCCCCCTGCCCGGCGCCTGGCGCATCGGCAGCTACAGCGCGCTGGTGCACGGTGCGCGCCACGAGCAGGCGGCCGTGGACCACGACGCGCGCGCCGAGGCGCCGGTGCCCGACGACGCCGCCGAGCCCGCCGAGCCCGCGCCGCTGGCCGACGACGACATCCTGCGCTTTCCGCGCGGCGCGGCGGCCGGCGAATGCCTGCACGCCGTCTTCGAGCATGCCGACTTCGCGCGACCCGAGGGCTGGCCCGGCGCCATCGCCCAGGCCCTGCAGGCCCATGGCGCGGCGCTGCCGCCGGTGGCCGACGCGGCCGAGGGCGCCCTGCGGCAGCGCATGGTGGCTCGCATGCTGGCCGACGTGCTGGCCACCGAGCTGCCGGTGGGCACCGCGCGGCCGCTGGTGCTGGCCGGCGTGACGCCGGCGCGGCGCCTGAACGAGCTGGCCTTTCACCTGCCCGCGCCGCAGCTGGAGCCCGAGGCGCTGAACCGCTGGCTGGCCGCCCAGGGGCTGCCCACGCCGCGGCTGGGCTTTGCGCCCTTGCGAGGTTTCCTGAAGGGCTACATCGACCTGGTGCTCGAGCACGACGGCCGCTGCTTCGTCGTCGACTGGAAGTCCAACCACCTGGGCCGCACCGCCGCCGAGCACGGCCCCGCCGCCGTGGGCGCGGCGATGGCCTCGCACGGCTACCACCTGCAGGCGCTGCTGTACGCGCTGGCGCTGCAGCGCCACCTGCGCCAGCGCCTGGCGGGCTACGACCACGACCGGCACTTCGGCGGCGTGCTGTACCTGTTCGTGCGCGGCGTGCGGCCGGCCTGGCGGCTGGCCGGCGGCGCCCCCGCCGGCGTGCACTTCCACCGCCCCGACGAGGCCACGCTGCAGCAGCTGGCCGACCTGCTGGGCCTGGCCGAATCGATGCCATGACCGACCCCAAGGCCCCGTCCCCCGAGCAACGCCTAGCCAACGGCCTAGCCCGCCGCATCGAGCGCTGGTCGCAGGAGGCCGGCGCACCGGCGGACGTCGCCCGGAAGACCGCCGAGGCCGCGCGGCGGCTGGGCTTGGCCACCGCCGAGGGCCATGTGTGCCTGTCGCTGGACGACCTGAGCGCCCCCAATGACATGGGCGACCCTGCCGACGACGACAGCGGCCCGCCCGCCGACAGTGCCGCGTGGCGACGGGCGCTGCTGGCCTCGGGCGTCGTCGGCACGCCGAGCGCCCGCGGCGCGATGCCGCTGATCCTGGACGACGACGACCGTCTCTACCTGCACCGCGATTTCGACCACGAGCGCCGGCTGGCCCAGCGCCTGATCGACGCGTCCAATGCGCCGCCCGCCGACATCGACGACGACACGCGCGCGCTGCTGCGCACGCTGTTTGCCGCCAACGCCGCGGGCGCCGCCGCCGGCCAGACCGACTGGCAGATGGTGGCCGCCGCGCTGGCGCTGCGCCAGCGGCTCACGGTGATCAGTGGCGGCCCCGGCACCGGCAAGACCACCACCGTGGTCAACCTGCTGGCCTGCCTGGTGGCACAGGACGCGCAGTGCCGCATCGCGCTGGCCGCCCCCACCGGCAAGGCCGCCGCGCGCATGACCGAGGCGCTGCGCAGCCGCGCCGCGCACCTGCCGCGGCACCTGGCCGAGCGGCTGCCCACCGAGGCCTTCACCGTGCACCGGTTGCTGGGCGTGCGCGGCGAAGGCCACGGCTTCACCCACCACGCCGGCCACCCGCTGGCCATCGACGCGCTGGTGGTGGACGAGGCCTCGATGCTCGACCTGGCGCTGGCCCGCCGCCTGCTGGACGCCGTGCCGCCCGGCGCGCGCATCGTGCTGCTGGGCGACAAGGACCAGCTCGCGTCGGTGGAATCGGGCGCCGTGTTCTCCGAACTGTGCGCCGACCCCACGCTGAGCCCGGCCTGCGCGCGCGACATCGCCGCCTGGTGCGGCCTGCCGCCCGGCCAGCCCGCGCCGCCACCGCCCGCGCAGCCCAGCGCGCTGCGCGACAGCGTGGTCTGGTTCACCCGCAACTTCCGCTTCGCGGCCGATTCCGGCATCGCCCGGCTGGCCGCGCTGGTCAACGCCGGGCGTGCCGACGAGGCGCTGGCGGCACTGCGGCAGCACGGGGACGACGCGGTGGTGCGCTGGCTGGACGACGACGGCGGCCAAGCGGCCAACGCCCCCCACCCCGCCACGGCGACCGCCGCGCTGGACCCCTTGCTGATCGCGGGCTATGCCGGGCACCTGGCCGCGGTGCACGACACGCCGCACGACCCCGACGCGGTGACGCGCGCCTTCAATCGCTTCCGCGTGCTGTGCGCGGTGCGCGAGGGCCGGCGCGGCGTGATCGCCGTCAACGAGCGGCTGACCCGCCACGCCCGCCAGTCGCTGGCCGGCACGCCGCTGGCGCAGGGGCTGGACGAGCGCTCGCCCTGGTTTGCCGGCCGCCCGGTGATGGTGCTGCGCAACGACCCGGTGCTGCGCCTGTTCAACGGCGATATCGGCATCGCGCTGCCCGACCCGGCGTCGGGCGAACTGATGGTGCACTTCGCCGACGGCGCCAGCGGCTTCCGCGCCATCGCCCCGGTGCGCCTGCCGGAACACCAGACCGCCTTCGCGATGACGGTGCACAAGGCGCAGGGGTCGGAGTTCGATGCCGTGGCCGTGCTGCTGCCCGAGCGGCGCAGTCGGGTGCTGACGCGCGAACTGCTCTACACCGCGGTGACGCGGGCTCGCGAGCGGGTGACGCTGTGCGGCAGTGCCGACGTGCTGCAGCAGGCAATCCGCAGTGCGACGCGGCGGGATACGGGGTTGATCGCGCGGCTGGGGAAGGCGGAGGTTGCCGCCAGGCCCGATCTGGGCTGAGGCCGCCAAGATCGACGCGTGCTCCAGGCAGTCGAAGCGTGGGCGACCTTGTGGAATCGAGGCAACGCAGCCCTTGCGTTGAATGCCGCATCCACGGGCTGCAATGGCCTCAAGGGGCCACGACGACGAGCCGAGGGAAGTAGCTTCTGTACGGCGCCGGATCGCGGGTGAGCACACTCAGGTTTGCGGCGGCGGCATGGGCGCCAATGTAGAAGCCGGGAATCGGCTTCTGCCTGGCACCGCCGCGGCTGCGGTAGGTGGCAAACGCCGATGCAGTCAACGATGCGCAAGCCCACGGGAGCGGACTGCGCAGTGTGTCGTAGACGTCGAGAAGCGCATCCAGCGCATCGATGTCGGGCCCGGGAACCAACAGTTCCGTGTAGAGGATCTGATTGACGTGAAGCGGGGCGCGCTCGCTCAGGCGTTGCAGCTATTCGACGGCCCACTCGTTCCACGGACTGGTCTCGTCGATGCAGTCGACCCAGACGTTTGTGTCGACCAGAGTTCCTGCGCTGCCATCGCAGTTGCTGAGGCTAGCGACGGCCATGGCGCTTGGCAGCCGGGGCGGCAGCATCGCCGCGCAGAAAATCCATGATCTCGTCGGCACCGAACTGCCTGAACTCAGGCTTCAGGCTGCCCCTGACACGCGCCGCCGCGGCACGCAGCATCGCGCGCCGGTCCTGCTTCACCGATGTAGCCACCGGTGTGATGACGATCCTGCTGCCCTCCAGGCTGAAGGAGACCTCGCTGCCAGGCGCAACACCGGCCGCATCACGGATGTGCTTGGGGATCGTGACCTGGCCCTTCTCCGTCACATGCATGTGGCCTCCAATGAGCAGAAATTGAAGTACGAATTCAAAGTAGGACTCCTGCAGCCGGCGCAGACCGCCGGCAATGGGCTCATCGGCCTCTGTCCGCTGACCCACAACCACAACGCAGCGATGCAGCTCGCCGACTGATCGATGCCCACGACGCCAGGCACTGGCAGAAGGCTCAACCGCCACCCTGGCGCGGACGAGTGGCCTGCAGGATCTGAAGGTCCGAGCGTTCACATGGACGCCGTGGCTTCAGTTCCCGCACCCCATGCCGACAACGAGTGTGAGGACTGGCCGGGGCAGATCATGACCAATCGCGTGTGGATTCAGGAATTCGCGGAAGCGGCCACCGCCGTCTGGCAAGACCTGCGCGTGCTCTGGGTGAAGGACGTGTGGCCGGTCCTGATGACGGTGTGGATCTTCTTCGTGCTCGCCGCGCCCATCATCGCGGTGATCCTGGTGCTGTGGTACCTCGATTCGATTGGATGGCAGGCCGGTCCCGGCTTCTTCACCATCGGCGCTGCGGGATGGCTTCAGGGTCCGCACCACGTGGGGTGACCGGGCGGGATCAGGGCGCCGGGGGCCCGGCACCTGGGGCCGCTGCCGTCACTTCTTCATGCCCACCAGCCACGGCCGCACCTGCACCCGCAGCAGGCCGCTCGCCACCGCCGGGTCGGCCTCGGCGAAGGCAGTGAGTTCCTCCTTCGTCAGGCCGGCTTCCGGGATCATCATGCCGCCGCCCTGGTCGTCGAGGTGCGGGCCGCCCAGCGCGAGCTTGCCGTCGGCGTGCAGCTTGCGGTAGTGGTCGAGGTGGCCCTGCAGGCCCTCCTGATCGAACATGCCCTTGCCAGCTTGCCACCGCGGGCCCGGCGCATGGAAGATGACGAAGCGGATGTCTTTCATGGGTCTGGCCTCCGTGGTGCCCGTGGCGGCCGCCGCCGCCGGGGCTGCGAACGCGGGACCGGTCAGCGCGGCAAGCAGCGTGGCGGCCATTGCGACAGTGGCTTGGCGGGATGCGAGGTGCATGGGCGAACTCGGTGGTGAAGTGTCGACGATACGGCATCGCCGAGCTGCCGCCGGTCGCGTGCGCCGGACTCGGGCCAGACGTGGCAGGCGGGGATGCGGTCTGTGCCGCACCCACCGCAGGCGGCACACTCGGTCTTGAGGCCGCAGCCGGGCCCGGTGATCGCGGCGCTGCGGCGACACCGGACAGCGTCCGTGTGGCGGCGTGTCACCCCTCGGGAATCGCGAAGGTGGCCTGCGTCTCGATCCGCCACACGCCCTGGTCGCGCCTGAGCGTGATGACGAAGAACGCAGGCCAGGGCGTGTCGTCCGGGCGGTCGGTGCGGCCGAAGCTGTAGCGGCCGGTGACGACGGCGGCGTCTGCCGACAGCAGGCGCACCTGTTGCGCCTCGACCCGCATGACCGGGCGAAACCGGCCCTGGCAGGCGCCCGAGAAATAGCGCCGGATCGCCGTGTGGCCGACCAACGGCTGCGGCGTGCTCGGCGAGATGAACTCGATGGCCGGCGAGTAGTGTCCGACGAGTGTGTCCAGGTCGCAGGCGCTGAACTGTCGAGCGATCTCCGGCACGACGGCCTCGGGTGCCGGCATTCCCGGCGGGTGCGTCGACATGCCGGCGCAGCCTGCCAGTGAGGCGGCAAGAACGAACAGGCCCAGGCGCTTGTGCACGATGGATCCTCCGCAGGCACGACCTGAGGGGTGGGACAGCGGCACCAGTGTGGCCGAGTTCGCCCTGCCGCGAAAGCCCCGGCCCTTCGCGTGCTCGCCGACGGCCTGCGCGACAGGGCGGCGCCCGCGCCCGCTCAGGCCGCCCGCGCGAGCGTCGCCGGCCGCCCACCGCGGTGCGCGTCGACCCCGGTGAAAGCGAAGTCCACCTCCGGCGCCAGGCCGCTCACGATGCGCGCAATGCTCTTGCCCGAGCCGCACGAATGCGTCCATCCCAGCGTGCCGTGGCCGGTGTTCAGGAACAGGTTGGGCAACTTCGAGCGGCCGATGATCGGCACGTTGCTGGGCGTGGCCGGGCGCAGGCCGGTCCAGAACTGGGCCTGGCTGGCATCGCCGGCGCCCGGGAACAACTGCTCCACTCGGCGCACGATGGCTTCGCAGCGCACACGGTTGAGGTCGCGGTCGTAGCCGTTCAGCTCGGCCGTGCCGGCGATGCGCAGGCGGTCGCCCAGGCGGGAGAAGACCAGCTTGTACTCGTCGTCGGTCAGCGACACCTGGTGCGCCATCGACGCGTCCTTCACCGGCATGGTCACCGAGTAGCCCTTGGCCGGGTAGATCGGCAGCTCGATGCCCAGCGGCCGGGTGTACAGCGGGCTCAGGCTGCCCATCGCCAGCACGAAGGCGTCGGCGCGCAGGCGCTGGAAGCGGCCTTCCTCGTCGGTGGCCTCGACGTGGTCGATGCGCCCACCGGCCTCGCGCAGCGCGGTCACCGTGTGGCTCATGCGGAACTGCACGCCGTCGGCCATGCAGCGCGCCACCAGCTCGCGGGCAAAGCGGTTGGCGTCGCCCGACTCGTCCTCGGCGGTGTAGGTGGCACCGGCCAGCTGCGGGCGGATGTGGCGCAGCGCGGGCTCCAGGCGCACCGCCTCGTCGGCCGAGATCACGCGGCGGTCGCAGCCCAGCGCGCGCATCTGCGCGGCCGGCGCCTCGGCACCGTCGAACTCTTCCTGGCTGGTGTAGAAGTGCAGGATGCCCTGCGTGCGCTCGTCGTAGGCGATGCCGATATCGCGCCGCAGCTGCTGCAGCGTGTCGCGGCTGTAGGTGCCCAGGCGCACAATCTGGCCGATGTTGTGGCGGGTGCGCGCCGGCGTGCATTCGCGCAGGAACTGCAGGCCCCACAGCCACTGGCGCATGTCGGCGCGCACGCGGAAGAGCAGCGGCGCATCTTCCTGGCCCAGCCACTTCAGAACCTTCAGCGGGGCGCTCGGGTTGGCCCAGGGTTCGGCGTGGCTGACCGAGATCTGCCCGCCGTTGGCGAAGCTGGTTTCGGCGGCCGGCGTGGCCTGGCGGTCGACGACGGTGACGTCGTGGCCCAGCTGGCGAAGGAAGTAGGCCGAGGTGACGCCGAGCAGGCCGGCGCCCAGAACAGTGACTTGCATGGAGAAGCTCCGAGAACGGGTGTCGCGCACGACCGGTGTCGTGTGCGTGCCGCTCCCCCTGTCCTCGGTACCTGAGAGATTCGGCGCGGGGCTGGCGGCCCCGGCCTTGCTCCTTCGGTGCTTCACGCGAGTGAAGACTCTCCAGACGGCGATGGTGTCGTGCAGTACGGGACCTGAGCGTTCATGGGAGTTTGCGCCTTCGGTGGCCGGGCTCGATCGGGCGACCCGGCACTCTCCTGCAGAAAACGGATTCTATCGGCCTGCCGCGGGCGCCCTGCCCGCGGTGGCCGCAATGGCCTCACTGTGCGTCGAGCTTGATCGCCTTGGCGATGGTGCGGAAGCGGGCCGTCTGGCCCTCGTACTCGCGCGAGGCCTCGGCCAGCGTCATCGTCGGCGGCACAGTGCCGCCCAGCTGCTCGAGCTGGCTGCGCACCGCGGCATCGGCCATGGTGGCGCCGAGCGCCTTGTGCAGCGCCTGCACCACCGGCTCGGGCGTGTCCTTGCGCACGAAGTAGCCGGTCCAGGTGTTGAAGGCGAAGTTCCTGACGCTCTTGCTGTCGTTGACGCTGGGGTACTGCTTCAGGAACGGCGCCTCCACCTTGCCGGCCGGCGCCAGCGTAGCCAGCACCTTCATGCGGCCTTGCTCGACCAGGCCGGTGATCTGCGTGCCGACGACGAAGATCGCGATGTCGACCAACTCGCCGCCCAGATCCTGGAACACCGGCGCGCCACCCTTGTAGGGCACATGGGTCATGCGCGCGCCGATGGTCTGCGCGAAGTGCTCGCCCAGCACGTGATAGAACGATCCGATGCCCACGCTGGCGTAAGTGAGCGGCCGGCCCTCGGCGTCGGCCTTGCGCGCCAGCGCCACCAGTTCGTCCACGTTGTTGGCCGGCAGGCCCTTGCGCGCCAGGATGGCGATCGGGAACGCACCGATCATCTGCACCAGCCGCCAGTCCTCGGACTTGTACTTCACGGCCGACAGCGCCAGCGGCGACAGGATCAGCTCGTTGGGCGAGCCCTGATACAGGTAATGGCCGTCGGCCGGCGCGCCCAGCACCTTCTGCGCGCCGATGGCGCCGCCCACGCCGCCGACGTTCTCGACGATCACCATCTGTCCCACGGCCTTGGACAACGGCTTCTCGACGACGCGGGCGATGGCGTCGGACAGGCCCCCGGCGGGGTACGGCACCATCAGGTTCACCGGCTTGGCCGACAGGGGCTGGGCGACGGCGGCACTGGCCGCCAGCAGCAGCCCGGACAGCCAGGCCACGGTGCGCACGAGGATCGGGGTCATGGGGTCTCCTGGGCCGTGCGCTGGGCGCCGCGGCGGTGGGTGGATGGCAGGGGGCGATGGACCGGGGCCGCGCCACGTCGGCGGTTCGGGTGGGTCTGGGGCGGATCGTAGGCAGCGCGCCATCGGCCGTCCAATGCATTATTTTCTGCATTAGCATGAGTTCATTGCATGGCAGACGACGGAGCCGCCGATGACGCTGGTGCAGCTGAAACACCTGATCGCCCTGGCCGAGAGCGGCTCGTTCAGCCGCTCGGCCCAGGCCATGTTCGTCACCCAGCCGGCGCTGAGCCGCAGCATCCGCGCGCTGGAGGACGAACTGGGCCAGCCGCTGTTCGACCGCGTGGGCCGCCGCAGCGAGCTCACCACCTTCGGCCGCGAGGCGCTGCACCGTGCCCGCCAGTTGGTGCTCGACGCCACCGAGCTGCGCGACATCGGCCGGCTGATGCGCGACGGCCAGGCCGGCAGCGTGCGCATCGGCATGGGCTCCGGGCCCGGCGCCATGCTGATGACGCCACTGTTGCGGCACATGGCCACGCAGCATCCGCAGGTGCGCGTCGAGATCCAGCGCGGCGGCACCGAGTTGCTGGTGCAGGCGCTGCGCGAGCGCTCGCTCGACGCGCTGGTGGTCGACGCGCGCTCCGTGTCACCCACCGCCGACCTGCGCGTGGAAACACTGGCCGAGATGCGCGGCGCATTCATGTGCCGACGCGGCCATCCGCTGTCGCGCCGCCGCAAGCCGCTGTCCTTCGACGACCTGCGCGGCCACCCGATCGCGTCGACCCCGCTCAGCGACGAGGTGGCGCGGGTGCTGGTGGAGCGCTACGGCCCGTCGGCCCACCCGGACGACTGCGTGACGCTGCGCTGCGAAGAGATCGCCAGCCTCGTCGACGTGGTGCGGCACAGCGACGCCGTGCTGCTGGCCATCCGCGCCGCGGCACCCGATCTGGTGGAACTGGCCCTGACGCCGGCGCTGGCCGCCACGGCGCGCTTCGGGCTGGTCACGCGCGCCGGCCGCTCCGAGGCACCGGCGCTGCCGATCGTGCGGCGGCTGATCGAAGCGCTGCTGCACGATTGACGTTCACGGCGCCGTCGCCCGACAGGGGCGAGCCCAGGCGCCGGGCGCATGCACCGACAGGCTGTCATCCAATGGACGCAGCCACGTCACACCACTCCCCTAGATTGCCCCTTCGATGGCGCGCCACCGCGGCGCGCCGCGACACCCGACCTCGAAGGGATCTCCATGAGCCAGACCGATCGCCGCCACTTCCTGCGCACCGTGGCCAGTGCCAGCGGCGCCGCCGCCGCGCTGACGACCTTTCCCCCGGCCATCCAGCGCGCGCTGGCAGTCGAGGCGAACCGCCGCACGCGCAGCATCGAAGATGTCGAGCACATCGTCATCCTGATGCAGGAGAACCGGTCGTTCGACCACTACTTCGGCACGCTGCAGGGCGTGCGCGGCTTCGGCGACCGCTTCCCGATCCCGGTGGCCAACACCACGGGCCTGTCGGGCAAGACGGTGTTCGTGCAGCCCAACCAGAGCCCGGGCGCGCTGCCGGCGGCCATCGCGCCGTTCCGCCTGGACACCACCAAGGACTTCGGTGTCATGCGCGTCGAAGGCACGCCGCACAACTGGCAGAACGGCCAGACGGCGTGGGACCACGGCCGCATGAACGCCTGGCCGCAGTCCAAGGGCAACCACTCGATGGCCTACTTCGGCCAGGCCGACATGCCCTTCCAGTGGTCGCTGGCCAATGCCTTCACGATCTGCGATGCCTACCACGCGTCGATGCCGGCCGGCACCAACTCGAACCGGCTGTTCCAGTGGACTGGCACCAACGACCCTCTGCGCAAGGGCAACGGCCCGGCCACCTACAACGACTACGACTGGTTCGATGCCGACTACGGCGATGGCGGCTACACCTGGACCACCTACCCCGAGCGCCTGCAGGCCGCCGGCATCAGCTGGCAGGTGTACGAGAACATGGCCGACAACTTCACCGACAACCCGCTGGCCGGCTTCAAGACCTTCCGCGATGCCTGGTTCCAGAAGCCGGGCTATTCGCAGGCGCTGCGCGACCGCGGCGTGAGCACGCGCGACCTCGACCTGCTGCGCGCCGACGTGCTGGCCGACAAGCTGCCGCAGGTGAGCTGGATCGTGGCCAGCGCCGAGGGCTCCGAGCACCCCGGCCCGTCCAGCCCGGCCCAGGGCGCCGACTACACCTCGCGCGTGCTGGATGCGCTGACGTCCAACCCGGCCGTCTGGTCGAAGACGGTGCTGTTCATCAACTTCGACGAGAACGACGGCTTCTTCGACCACCTGCCGCCGCCGGCTGCGCCGTCCTACACGCAGTGGAACGCGAACCCGGCACTGGCCAAGCGGGCGGGCGACTCCACCGTCGACACCACCGGCGAGTACCACGAACACCTGCTGCCCTTCCCGGGCTACTTCGACAACCCCGCCGAGCAGGCGCTGCTGCACCGCCCCTACGGCCTCGGCCCGCGGGTGCCGATGTACGTGGTGTCGCCCTGGAGCAAGGGTGGCTGGGTCGACTCGCAGGTGTTCGACCACACCTCGGTGCTGCGCTTCGTCGAGCGCCGCTTCGAGGTGAAGGAGCCCAACATCAGCGCCTGGCGCCGCGCCGTGTGCGGCGACCTGACCAGCGCCTTCAACTTCAAGGACCCGGACGAGCGCGCCTTCTTCGCCTCGCTGCCGGCCACGGTGGCACTGGCCGACAAGGCGCGCGCGCTGTCCGGCCGCAAGCTGCCCGCCACGCCGGCCACGCTGACGCTGCCGACGCAGGAGCGCGGCGTGCGCCCCTCGCGCGCCCTGCCCTACGACCTGCAGGTGCACAGCCGTGTGACGTTGGCCGCGCGGCGCGAAGGCCGCGACGACAAGGAACGTCGCACCACCGGCGTGTCGCTGAGCTTTGCCAACACCGGGCGCGCGGCCGCAGTCTTCCACGTCTACGACCGGCTGCACCTCGACCAGGTGCCGCGCCGCTACACGGTCGAGGCCCGCAAGCACCTCGACGGCCAGTGGCTGCCCGAGGCCAGCGGCGCCTACGACCTGTGGGTGCTGGGCCCGAACGGCTTCCATCGCCACTTCACCGGTGGGCCCGTGCTGGGCGATGCCGCGCTGCAGGCCAACCCCGACGTGCTGATCGACCACGACGGCGACGACCGCGAACTGCAGATCACGCTGGTCAACCGCGGCCCGCTGCCCTGCCAGTTCCGCCTTGTCGCCAACGCCTACTTCGGCAGCGGTGCTCATGCGGTGCAGCAGGTGGCCGCGCGCAGCGAGTTCAAGATCCGGCGCTCGCTCGAGGCCAGCGCGATGTGGTACGACTTCAGCGTGCAGGTCGTCGGCCTGGCGGGCTTCTCGCGCCGCTTCGCCGGGCGCGTCGAGACCGGCCGGCCGCTGCTCAGCGACCCGGCGATGGGCGGCGTGCCGGCCCTGGCCGACCAGTGGCAGGTGGGCAAGGCCTGACCACCCCTTCGGGCTGAGGTGAACCGGGGCCGCGCAAGCGGCCTCGGTGGCGTCGCGGCACGGGGCCGGCCGCTGCCGCGTGACTGTCGCGTCGCAGCCGCGCCGGAAGGTCCATCCCCACGCGAGCGGATGGCGCCGCACCACGTCTGCGCGCACACTGCCCGCACCCTCACCCGATCGAACGGAGGTGCTGCGATGACATGGAACCGCATCGTGTTGGGCACGCTGATCGTGCTACAGGCCGGCTGCGCCAGCGTGCAGGTGGAGCGCGGCAAGGACGTGTCGTCCGCCGGCATCGCCTACTCCCGCGCCACCGCGGCGGTGATCGACCTCGCGATGGACGCCTCGATCGACGCCAGCAGCGAGCGCCAGATCCGCCGCCGACTCGGCCCCGCGCCGACACCGGCCGACCAGGCCGCGCGCGAGAAGTCGCTGCGCGAGCTGGACGACGAACTGGTGCGCGGGGTGCAGCTCTACGTCCGCCTCAAGCGCTCGGTCTCGGCCGTCGAAGGCTATTTCGCCGGGCTGCAGGCGCTGTCGGGCGCCACGCCGGGCGCGGCCACCGAGGCCGCTGTGAAGACGCTGGTCGACCGCGTCAACGGCCTCAACGGCGCGCTCGAGAAGGGTTCGTCGATCAACGACGAGCGCAAGGGCGCCATCGCCGGGCTGTCCGGCCTGCTGGTCAAGCAGGCGCATGGCGCGGCGGTGGCGCGTGCGCTGGAGCGCGACGCCGAGGTCATCGGCCGCGCGCTGGTGCTGCAGGAGCTGACGCTGCAGGCCGCCAGCAGCGACATCGTGGCCAGCATGAACGACGCCAACGCCCGCTTCTACCGCGACCGCGTGCTCACCCCCTACCTGGCCGGCGGCGTCGGCGACCGCTGGGCCGACGACCGCCGCTCGGCCCTGAAGGTGCGCGCCATCGGCACCAGCCCCGAGGCGGTGGCCGCCGCGGCCGGCGCGGCGCGGCAGATGCAGGCAGTCTGGGGCCGCATCCTGGCCGGCGAAACGTCGGGCGAGGAATTCCTGGCGATGCTGCGCGACACGCAGGAACTGCTGGACGCCGCGATCGCGCTGAAGAAGGCCCAGAAGTCGGAGTGAGGCGCCAATCGCGCCCTCCGTTCCGGCACGGAACGACCCAGTCCACGCATTGAACCGGCGGCGCACCGAGGCGCACGCCCGAGGAGATCCACGATGGCCACCACACGCAAGTCCGCCGCCAAGACCCCGGCCGGAGCGTCCGCCAAGACCGGCCGGCGCGCGGCCGCCGAGGCCCCCGCCCGCGACACGACACCCCGCGGGGCTAAGCCCGCCACCGCGGCGCGCCCAAGTGCCGGCATCGCGCCCGAGACCCTGGACACGCTGGCGCAACTGCAACAGGTCAAGACCGACCTGGAGGCCGTCAGCGCCAAGCTCAACGGCTTCGACCCCGACGCGATGAGCGACGCCGAGCGCGAGGCCTGGTCGAACCAGATGGACCGCATCGACCTGGCCATCGCGCGGGCCCGCAATGCGCTGCTGTCGGGCCTGGTGCAGGCCTTCGACGCCGAGGTGGCGGGCCTGCAGGCCGCCACCGGCCAACTGGCCGCCGAGCTGCAACGCCTGAACAAGATCGCCCTGGTCATCGAGACCGTGGCCGCGGTGCTGGGCGTGGTCGAGCGGGTGATCACGCTGGGGCGCTGACGGCGCCCGGGCGGGAGCGCCCCTGCTAGCCCAGGCTTTGGACGAGGATGTCCAGCCCCAGCTCGGCCGGGTGGTTGGTGGTGCCCAACATGACGATCGTCAACGCGCCGAACTGGCCCGCCGGGCCGTCGGCGTCATAACTCAGCACCCCGGTGGCCTTGTCGTAGTCGAGGAACAGGTTCGTGTCGGGGTCGACGCGGGTGCCGGCCACACCGGCCAGCGCCGTCAGCACCTGCGCCGACAGCACGATCGTGTCGGTGCCGGGCTGGAAGTCGGCCACGGTGTCGGAGATGAAGCCCCAGTCGACGTCGGCCACCTCGAAACGGTCGCGACCCGCCCCGCCGGTCAGCAGGTCGTCACCTTGGCCACCGGCCAGCAGATCGTCGCCGTCGTCGCCCCACAGGCGGTCGTTGCCGCCCTCGCCGAACAGCGAGTCGTTGCCGCGGGCGCCGCGCAATTCGTCCTGCCCCTCGCCGCCGTGCAGCGCGTCGGCGGACCGCCCGCCGAGCATCGTGTCGTCGAAACCCGTGGCATGGATGATCTCGACGTTCTGCACAGCGACGGTGCTGCCGCCACCGAAGATGAGCCCGCGCTCGAGATCGATCACCTTGGCCGCGTCGGGGTACACCCACACGGTGTCCAGGCCCGCTCCGCCGTCGATGACATCGTCGCCGCCATTGGGCGCGAAGAAGTTGTCGGCGCGGTCGCCGGTGAGCCGATCGCTGAACGCGGTGGCGATCACGTTGTCGATGCCCGACACCTGATCGGTGCCTTCCGCACCCGTGACCGTGCCCTTCTTCAGGTCCACGACCACGCCGCTGGGCAGCGCGGCATAGGACAGCCAGTCTTCGTCCGTGCCACCGCGCACGGTGTCGTTGCCGGGGCCAGGGTCGATCCAGCTGCCACCCGCGCCGACATCGATCAGGTCGGCGCCTGCGCCGCCGTAGACGATGTTGTAGAGCCCATCGCCCACCAGCGTGTCGTTGAACCCCGAGCCTTGCATCGCTTCGATGCCCACCAATCGGTCGGCACCGTAGGCACCGCCCGCGGTGGACGTGGCCAGGTTGACGGACACGCCGCCGGGCGCAGCGCCATAGTCGGCGGTGTCGAAGCCTTGGCCACCCACCAGCACATCGTCGCCCAGCCCGCCGTCCAGAACGTCGCTGCCCTTGCCGCCGGTGAGCGCGTTGGGACCGGCGCCACCGATGAGGGTGAGGCTGGAAAAGCCGCCGACCACGTCGATCGCCAGCGCACCGAGCGCCGTGACTTCGACGCGCTCGATGCCCTGGGGCACGATGTACACGCCAGCGGCGCTGAAGTCGAGCTGCACGACGTCCACCTCGCCGTCGACACCCCCGAACTCGAGCACCTGGTCCTCGGGCGCATCGAGCACGTAGGTGTCCGAGCCGAAGTCGCCAGACAGCAGGTCGGCACCCTGGCCGCCGTCGAGCAGGTCGTCGCCGAGGCCGCCGCGCAGGTCGTCGTTGCCACCGAGGCCGGTGATCGTGTCGTTGCCGCCGAGGCCGTCGATGAGGTTGTCGTTGTCGTCCCCGGTCAGCCGGTCGTCGCCCTCCGTGCCACCGCCCGTCGGCTCTTCGATGGGAAACACGCCGTCGGCGAACTGCACGAACTCCACCTCGAGCACGTCGGCCACCGTGGCGCCGGACAGGTCGGTGATCTGATGCTGCAGGCCCGGGACGACCGTGCGCACGGTGTACTGGCTTCTGACGCCCGTGAGCACCAGCGTGTCGATGTCCTGCCCGCCGAACACCACGTCGGTGCCACCGTCGGACCACAGCAAATCCGCTCCGGCGCCACCAAAGAGGATGTCGTCGCCCTTGCCGCCGAGCAGGATGTCGTTGCCCGCGCCGCCGTCGATCTGGTCATTGCCTGCGCCACCGCTCAGCAGGTTGTCGCCGGCGTGGCCGGTCAACAGATCGGGGCCCTGGCTGCCGACGGCGCCGTCGATGCCGGCCAGTGTGTCCACGTCGAATCCGGCGAAGGCCACGCCGATGACGAGGTCCACCTGCACGCTGTCGGCCGAACTGCCGAAGTCGACCAGGTCGACCCCGAAGCCACCGTCGATGAAGTCGGAGCCTGCCCCGCCGATGAGGGTGTCGTTGCCCTTGCCGCCCGACAGGCTGTCCTGCCCCGCGGCGCCGTCGAGCAGGTCGTCGCCGCCCAGGCCGACGATCGTGTCGTTGCCATCCGCGCCCACCAGCACGTTGGCGCCGTCGTCGCCGGTGATGAACTGCCCCTCGCCCGGCAGGCCGAGCAGCTCGTTCATCGTGAACAGGCCGTCGTCGAACTGCACCAGCTCGACCTCGCTCACGATGACCATCTCTGCGCTGACCATGTGCAACAACTGCTGCGTGCCGGGCTCGACCTCGCCGACCCCGAAATCGGCCCGGCGGCCGCCCAGCACCAGCGTGTCGGTGTCGGCACCGCCGACCACCGTGTCGAAGCCGGTGTCGGGCTGGAGCCGGTCCCCGCCGGCACCGCCGGCCAGCAGGTCGTTGCCCTTGCCGCCGGCCAGCACGTCGGCACCCACGCCGCCATCGATCTGATCGTGTCCCGCCTCGCCCATCAGCGTGTCGCCGGCAGCACCGCCGGTGAGCACGTCGTCGAAGCCGCTGCCGACGACGACCTCGATGCTCGAGACGGCGTCGACGGCCCCGTCCGCGATCACCAGGTTGTTGCCGAGGTCGACGCGCACGGCCTGCAGTTCGGCACCGAAGACGAGCCAGTCGATGCCGAAGCCGCCATCGACGACGTCGGCGCCCGGCCCCCCGACCAAGGTGTCGTTGCCCTTGCCGCCCACCAGGGTGTCCTGGCCGTCACCGCCGTCGAGCCAGTCGTCGCCGCCGAGGCCGTCGAGCCGGTCGTCGCCGCCGAGGCCGGACACGACATCGCTGTCTTCCGTGCCGGACAACAGGTCGTTGCCGCTTGTTCCGATGATGTCTGCCATGTGTGTCTCCCCCTGATCGATGGTGTGGTCGGCCGGCCGCATCGCGTCGCCGCGAACCGCTTGTAGCCGAAGTCATGGTATCGCCATTGACCTGGATCATTGCATGTCATGCGAGCGTCCTGAGCAACGTGCCCGCAACGCACCGCCGAGCCGACGCCGCCCTCCACGCACCGGTTCATCCCGCAGCGCGATCGGTATCGACCCCGAGGCGACGCCGCCCGGCCGGGCGCCATACTCGGGTCACGAGAGGATCCGCACATGACCGATCGACTGCAGGGCAAGGTGGCCGTGATCACCGGGGCGGCTTCGGGCATCGGGCTGGCCACGCTCGAGCGCTTCGTTGCCGAAGGCGCCCGGGTGCTGGCGGCCGACATCCAGGACGAGGCCGGGCAGGCGCTGCAGGCGCGCTTTCCGCAGGCGGTGTGCTACCGGCACTGCGACGTGTCGCAGCCGCCGCAGATCCAGGCGGCCATCGACAGCGCGGTGGCGCAGTTCGGCGGGCTGGACATCCTGTTCTCCAACGCCGGTCGCGTCGGCACCACCCGCGGCGTGCACGATTGGGACGCCGACGCCTGGGACGCCACGCAGGCGGTCTTGCTGCGCTCGGTGGTGGCGGGCGCGTCGTATGCCACGCCGCACATGGTCCGCCGTGGCGGCGGCTCGATCATCAACACCTCGTCGATCTCGGCGCTGCAGGCGGGCTTTGCGCCGATCGCCTATTCGGTGGCCAAGGCCGGCGTGCTGCACTTCACCCGGCTGGCCGCGGCCGAGCTGTCGGCGCACCGCATCCGCATCAATGCGCTGGTGCCGGGCTTCATCGCCACGTCGATCTTCGGCCGCGCCTTCGGGCTGGACACCGAGCAGTCGGCCGCCATGGCCCAGGCGGTGGCCGAGCGCAGCGGCACGGCCAACCCGATCGGCCGCTCGGGCCTGCCCACCGACATCGCCGAGGCGGCGCTGTTCCTGGCGTCCGACGCGTCGGGCTTCGTCACCGGCACGCACCTCACGGTGGACGGCGGCCTGACCATCGGCCCGCGGCACAGCTGGGACACGCAGACCCCCGGCCCGATGGCCGCTGCCCTGGCGCTGAGCCCCGAGCAGATGGCGGCCCTGCGGGCCGGGGCGCCGCGATGAGCCCGGCGCCTGGGCCGGCGGCACGCGCCGGGGCCGATGACACGCTCGACGTGCTGATCGTGGGCGCCGGCCTGTCCGGCATCGGCGCGGCCTGCCACCTGCAGCAGCAGTGCCCGACCAAGCGCATCGCCCTGGTCGAGGCGCGGCAGTCGCTGGGCGGCACCTGGGACCTGTTCCGCTACCCGGGCATCCGGTCGGATTCCGACATGTACACGCTGGGCTACGCGTTCAAGCCCTGGATGGGCGAAAAGTCCATCGCCGACGGCCCGTCGATCCTGGCCTACCTGCACGAGACTGCGCAGCAGCACGGCATCGACCGGCTCATCCGCTACGGCCACCACGTGCGCCACGCGGCCTGGTCGTCGGCCGACGCGCTGTGGACGGTGGACATCGACCGCGACGGCACCGAGCCCGTGCGGCTGCGCTGCCGCTTCCTGCTGATGTGCAGCGGCTACTACGACTACCAGCAGCCCTACACGCCCGATTTTCCGGGCCGCCAGCGCTTCGCCGGCCGGGTGGTGCACCCGCAGCACTGGACCGACGACATCGACGTCACCGGGCAGCGCGTGGTGGTGATCGGTAGCGGCGCCACGGCGGTGACGCTGGTGCCCGAACTGGCCCGGCAGGCCGCCAAGGTGACGATGCTGCAGCGCTCGCCCACCTACATGGTGTCGCGCCCCGCGGTGGACACGGTGGCGCGCTGGCTGCACGCCCGCGTGGGCCCGAAGCGGGCGCATGCCCTCACGCGCTGGAAGAACCTGCTGCTGGGCATGTACATCTTCCGCGTCTGCCGCCGCCAACCGCAGAAGGCCAAGGCCGCCTTCCTGAAGCTCGTGCGCCAACAGCTGCCCGCCGGCTACGACGTCGACCGGCACTTCACGCCGCGCTACGGCCCCTGGGAGCAGCGCCTGTGCCTGGTGCCCGACGGCGACCTGTTCAAGGCCATCCGGGCCGGGCGGGTCGAGGTGGTCACCGACCAGATCGACACCTTCACCGAGACCGGCATTCGGCTGGCCAGCGGCACCGAGCTGCCGGCCGACCTGATCGTCACCGCCACCGGTCTGCGACTGAAGATGATGGCCGGCATGACACTCGAAGTGGACGGCCAGCCGATCGACGGCGCCCAGCTCGTCAACTACAAGGGGCTGATGTTCTGCGGCGTGCCCAACCTGGCGTCGGTGTTCGGCTACACCAATGCGTCGTGGACGCTGAAGGCCGATCTGTCCAGCGCCTTCGTCTGCCGCCTGCTGCAGCACATGGACAAGATCGGCGCGCGCATCTGCACGCCCCGGCTGGACGATGCGGCCCTGCCGCTGGCGCCCTGGGTCGACTTCTCGTCGGGCTACTTCCAGCGCGCGCTCGAGCAGATGCCCAAGCAGGGCAGCGCGGCACCCTGGAAGCTGCCGCAGAACTACCTCACCGACCTGATGTCACTGCGCTACGGCGCGGTGGACGACGGGGTGATGCGCTTCTCGGGCTGACGCCGCCCGCCCGGCACCCACCGCCCCGATGGGGCCTGCGGGCGGGCAGGGTCGCGGCCCGGCCGTCCGCAGCGCGCTCTCAGGCGGCCAGCGACACGGTGTCGCGCCCGTCCGCCTTGGCCCGGTACAGGGCGGTGTCGACCCGGGCCAGCAGGTCGTCGATGCGTTCCGATCGGGCCAGCCACTGCGCCGCGCCGATGCTGACGGTGACCCTGAGCTTGCCCGCCGGCCGGGCCAGTGGTCTGGCGGCGATCGCCTCGCGGATGCGGTGGGCCACCGCGATCGCCCGCGCGGCATTGGCCTCGGGCAGGACCACCAGGAACTCCTCGCCGCCGATCCGGCCCAGTCGGTCGCGGGTCCTCAAGGCGCTGGGCAGCACCTGGCCGACGTGGTGCAGCACCTCGTCGCCGACCGCATGGCCATGGGCATCGTTGATGCGCTTGAAGTGATCGATGTCGATCATCAGCACGCTCAGGCTCTTGCCCGTGTCGCCCGCCAGCCGCATCTGCTGCTCGGCATAGGCGAGGATGGCCCGCCGGTTCGGCAGCCCCGTCAGCTCGTCGGTGGCCGCCAGCACCTTCAGGGCCTTCGCCTGCAGGAACTTCGCCGCGGCGAAGCCGACGGAGGCCAGCAGCAACAGCACGAACAGCCCGATCGCCACCCATTGCGTGCGGCGCAACGCGTCCCCCTGCTCGTTCAGGCTTCGCAGGGACCGAAGCTCGGCGAGGTCGCGCTCCCGGTTGAACTGCAGTCGCAAGCGCGTGGCCATCTCGGAAAGGCCCTGGTTCCGCAGGCGATCGTTCAAGCCTCGCCCCTCCATCATCGACTGATAGGCCTCGGACCAGCGCCCCAGGGCGGCGGCGGTCTCGGCCCTGGCCGCCATCCATTGCGCCAGCAGCCAGTCGTGCTTCATGGCGCGGACCCTGGGTTCCAACGGCCGCAGTTCCGCATCGGCCTCCTGGGCGCGTCCCAGCGCCATCAGCACCCTGGCGCGCAAGACCTTGCCGCGCAGCGCATGCCCGGGATCGGCGGTCTCGTCCAGCAGTTGCAGCGCCTTGTCGACGTGCGACAAGGCCTGCACGGGGTCGCCCATGCGCCGGAGCGACCCTGCGATGCCCATCTCGGCATAGGCCAGCCCCGCGTTGTTCCGGACGGCGCGCGCCAGGGCGGCCGCCTCGTTGAACGACGCCAGGGCCTGCACCCAGTCGTCGCGCAGGAAGTGCACCTCGGCCATGCCGTAGGCGTAGATCGACTCGTCGAAGCGTGCGGCCCGGGCGCGCGCCCGGGCCCGCAACTGGCCGAGCATCGCCATCGCCTCGTCGAGATCGCCGATGCGCTTGTGGTGATTGGCCAGTGACCCCAGGCAGAGCACGAGGTCGCGGTCCGAGCCTGCCGGTGCCTTCAGCAAGTCGCACGCGCGCAGCAGGTCCTTCTGCCCCTCGATCATCTCGCCCATCCTGGACCGATGGGTGCCACGCTCCATCAGCGCCAGGGCTCGCGCGGAAACGAACTCGTCGGCGGTCGACGAGGCCAGCACCTCGTCCAGTTCACGTTCGCCGGCCGCGACGTCGCCGCCATCCATCAGCACGGCGGCATGGCAGGCGCGCAGGCGCAGCCAGGCCAAGCTCGAGGGCGCATCGGTCACGCCACGGCCGACCGCGACGCCGGCCGCGGCGACGCGGATGGCTTGCGACAGGTCGAGGTCGGCGAACACCCGGCACTCGAGTTCATCCACCTCGAGCCGCAGGCCGAGCAGGCCCGCGCGCACCACGTCGTCTCGCAAGGCGGGCAACAGGGCCTGCACCTTATTCGGGTCGGCACCCGAGAGTTCACGCAGCGCGCCGAGCCGGCCCTCCAGGGCCACCGCCTCGTCGGCCTGCGCCGTGGCGGGTTGGGGCATCAGCGCGACCAGCCCGATGCAGGCGGCCCACCCTACCAGACCGAGCCAGTGCCACGCGCCGCGGACCAGGCGCGTTCCAAGGAAGCTCGTCCCTCGCGTCATCCCGACCCTTTTATGCCACCGGCGTCGTCGCGCGCTTGCATTGCGGCGCACGGGGACGTCGGACAGATCAGGACTTTCGAGGCCGCTTGCCCTGGATCAACGGCAGGACCCGGCCCGACGCCGGAACCTGCCTGCCCTGCGCTGCGTCGCCTTGGACGACGGGGGGGTGCGGAGCCCTGCCCCGACCCCTGCGCGCGCCGTCAGCGATGGCCCCAGGTGAAGTCGAACTTCCCCATCGGATGCCACTTCACGACCCTGCGCTCGGTGCAGATGAACTCGAGCATGCCGTTGGCGTCGACATGCACCGTGGCGGCGCTGCGGTGGTGGCAGCGCTCGTGGCGCTGGTCCTGCCGCGCGATGTCCACGTGCGTGAGCCGCGGGCCGTCGTCGATGCGCGACAGGCGCCACCAGCCGTCGCCGCCGAGCCCGTAATCCCCGGTGGTGTGGATGGTGTAGAGGCGCCCCGTCCCGCACTCGGTCACCAGCGACAGGTTCTCGGAATAGGCCATCGGCCGGTCCGGGCGCGATTCCACCGGATGCGACCATTCGCCGAAGGGCTTCAAGCCGTCGGGCAGGCGCGCGAAGGGATCGGCCAGCTGAAAGAAGCGCGTCTGCCTCGGTTCGAGGTTCTCGTCGCGCTGGCCCTTCGTCGTGCCCTTGCGAAAGCCGGCGCCCGCGCCCGACACGACCAGCAGCGTGGACCCGTCGTGCAGCCGGGCCAGGCCCAGTCCGCCGCCAGCGGAGCCCAGCTTCTCGAGCGGAGACGACAGCGTCTGCGGCTTGCCGGAGTCGCTGATGCGGATCACGCGCAGCCGGCCCTTTTCGGACACGAACAGACCGTCGCCGAGCACCGCCACCCCGCTGGGGTGGTCGATCGTCGACCGGTAGATCGAATGCAGTTCGAGCTGGCCGCCCCGGCTCTCGACCACGAAGATCGATCCCTGGTCGCGGTGGCTGTGGCTGCCCGCCAGCGGAAAGCGGGATGACCGGGTGCGCACCAGGCCCTGGATGTGGTTGGTCGGACCCGCATTGAACGAGACCTCGGGCCGGGCCCCATCGGGCGGGTGGCGGTCGTTGCCACGGAAGCCCCAGGCGGCGTGGTCCCAGCCGACCATCGGGCGGTGGCCGCCCTCGAAGGCCAGCCGGAACTGATCGGCGACGCCGTTGGCGCAGTGGTTGCAACGGTCGTCGCCGGGCGCGCAGGTGGTGTCGCCGCGCAGTGCGGTGATCGGGTTGACCACCGCCAGGCCGGTCAGCGTGGCCGTGTCGCGGCGGGCCGTCCACCGCCCGACGAGCTGAGCCGACGACAGCGGCCGGAACACATCGGGGCTGGCACTGGCGTCGACCGGGCCGGCGCGGCCGGCCACCGCGCGCCACACACCCAGGAACCGCCAGTCGCCTTCGTCCGACTGGAACATCTCGAAGTCGATCAGTTCCTGGGTCGCGTCGAGCTTCTTCTTCTGCGCGAGAAAGGCCGGCCAGTCGTGGTACACGAACAGGCCTCCGTGGCCGTCACCCACACGCCAGACGCCGGCATAGCGCCGCTTGCCGGCGATGACGAACGGCGCCACGCCCACCAGGTGCTGCGGCCCACCCAGCGAGCGGTGGCGCTCGACCAGCGTGTCCCAGTCCATGTCGAGGAAGAGCGCGCCCGCGGCGGCCGACGCGGCCGGCTTGCGTCGCCAGACGCCCAGGTACTTCGGCACGCCACCGTCGACGACCACCTCGAGGTCGATGAGTTCCTGCGTCTCTCGCAGGTCGCGCCAGGTCTCGAGGAACTTGTCCTGGGTCGCGAGCAGCAGCGCCCCATGGCCCGCGCCGACGCGCCACACCGCCGCGAACTTCCATTGCCCGCCGCGACGGTAGACGGCCACATCGGCCAGGTACTGGCCATCGGCGCCGCGGGATGTCCAGTTCGCAACCAGTGCGTCCCAGTCCATGTCGTGGAACAGCGCACCGGTGCCGCCGGAGTCCTTGGCGGACCAGGTGCCGGCGAACACCGGCTCGCCTTGAAGGGCGGCCCGGCACGGCGGTGCCACCAGCAGGGCCAGGCACAGGGCCGCCCCGGTGAGGATCGACGAGAGGATCGAGGTCATGGTGCGCCTCCCTTCTGGATCTGGGTCAGCGGAGTTCGAACGCCAGAGGCACGCTGACCTCGACGTCGATCAGGGTGTGTGTGGCGGTCAATTGCCGGCGCCGATCGATCAGCTCGTCGAGCGTCATCCCGCGGTGCAGCGGGCCCGTCGCGCCCGGCCCGCGCCACACGCCGGTGTAGTGGGGCTTGCCCTTGCTGTCCTGGTGGCGGTCGTAGTCGATCAGTTGCTGCTGGTCCTTCAGGCGCTCCACCTGTTCGGCGAACACGCTCCAGTCGTCGGCCTGGAACAGCGCGCTCGGGCCGCCGCCCGGTCGCCACACGCCGAGCCACCGGCGGCTCGACCCCTCGGCCCACGACTCCACGTCCACCAGGTGGGCATGGGCCGCCAGGGCCTTCCACTTGTCCACCAGATCCGACCACGACAGCCCGACCAGCAGGCCGCCCTGGCCCATGCGGTCGGGCGATGTGTCGCGCCACACCCCGAGGTACTGCCGGCCCTGCGGCGTGTCGAAGGTCTCGACATCGATCAGGTCCTGCCGGGGCGCCAGGTCCTCGAAGGTCTTGGAGAACGGCGCCCAGCCGGTGGACAGCAGCGCACCCTGGCCCGTCCCGATGCGCCACAGGCCGATGAACCGGCGCTGGCCGCCGACGACGTAGGTTTCCACGTCGGCCAGGTACTGCTGCCCTCGAAGCGCCTGCCATTGCCCGACCAGCCCGTCCCAGTCCATGCCGGCGAAGAAGGCGCCGGTGCCGCCGGCTTCCTTGGCGGTGAACAGTCCGGAGTAGGTCGGCGCGGCCAGGCCAGCCGCCCGGGCGAAGTAGGCGTAGTTGTCGTTGTTGCGCGCCGCCCACTCGGGCTTGTTGGAGGCCAGCTCGGTGGCCGCGTCGATGCCGTAGTACTTCCCGTCGGCCTGGCCGCCGACGCCGTCGGCATGCCGATCGACGATGTAGCGACCGTCGACCGAGAGCCAGTGGAACAGTTCGTGCACCAGCCGACGGGCACCGGCATCGAGGTGCTCGTCGTTGGTGGGGTCGTGGGCCTTCTCCCAGGACACCGGGCACATCACGATGGTGCCCACCGGCGCGTGATAGGCCGCGGGCGGGCCGTCGCTGCCGGGGTTCTTGTCCGGACAGACATCGGTGTGCTCGTCCTGCGCTGGCGCCAGCGGGCTGCCGCAGCGCAGCGTGCGAATGCCCTTGACCACGTCGCCACGCATCAGGAAGCGCTGGTTCGCCTTGTCCAGTGCCTTGCCGACGAAGGCGGCCCGCTGCGCGTCGTAGGGCCCGAACCAGCGGCTGACGGCGGGCGACCGTGAAGACTCGCCATGGTCGCGGTGCCACAGCGCCGCCCGCTCGGCAGCCGGCCGAGACCGGATGTGCGCAAGCACCGTGTGGGCCCGCCAGGTGAAGTAGTGCGCCCTGCGCCAGGCCGCGCGAAGGAACACCTCCTGCGCCTGGGAGCAGCCCTTGATGTCGGGCATCGGCGTGGCCGGCATGTGGGCGGGGATGCTCAGCGCGGCGCGCGCGGCACCCGGGGCGCACAGGCCGACCAACGCGGCCAGCACGATCCCTGCGCGGCCACACCGGGCCACCGTCGAGAAGTGGGAATGCATCTTGCGACCTCCTGGATCTGGGAGACACGGGGCCGAGTGCCAGCGCGGCGACGTCGAACGACGCCGCCGCGGCCAGCCTCGGGGCCGCCCCAGCCGCCAGGTCGTGTGAGCCCTTGTCCTGCGTCACCTGCAGGTAGGGGCCGACGCCACAGCATCGGGTGCGCCGCCATGGTCACTCTCGCGACGCCGGGGCGCATCCGTCGACGGATCGACGGCAGCCTCCCCTGATCAAGGGACGCGGGGTCGGTGTGCGCCGGGCTGAATCGAGGTCTGCGACACCGGTTCGCCCGGCGGGCGTGCGGCGTCGGGGGTGCGCCCGGCTTGCGGCCGCGCAGGGCTGGAGGGGATCAGGCCCGTGCCGCTGCGTTCAGGTGCAATTGCCGATCGTGGAAGGCATCGAGCGTGGTGCGGTGCGCCACGCTCACCACGGTGCAGCGCGGCAGGCGTTCGGCCACCAGGGCCATCAGGTGGGCTTCGGTGTCGTTGTCCAGCGCGCTCGTGGCCTCGTCCATGAACAGGATGTCGGGGGCGTACAGCAGGGCCTGGGCAAAGGCCAGGCGCTGCTGTTCGCCGGGCGAGAGCTGGTGGCTCCAGCGCGCGGTGTCGTCCAGTCGGTTCACCAGGTGCGGAAGGCGGCAGTCGGTGAGCGCCTGGACATAGGCCGACCTGTCCAGCGACGCCGGGGCGTTCGGGTAGGCCAGCACCTCGATCAGCCGCGCCTCCGGCAGGTAGCTCTTCTGCGGGATGAACATCATGCGCGCGTCGTCGGGCAGCGTGATGCTGCCCCTGCTGAAGGGCCACAGGCCGGCGATCGCGCGCAGCAGCGTGCTCTTGCCGCAGCCCGAGGGGCCCCGCACCAGCCAGCGCTCGCCGGCGGCGAAGGACAGTTCGTCCACCACCGTCAGCAGGCGCCCGTTGGGCACCCCGAGGTGCAGGCCGCTGGCGCGCAGCGTGGACCCCGCCGCGTGCTGCACCTCGATGCCCTGCGGGGGCGGCGCGTCGATGGCCTCGTTCATCTTCGACAGCCGCTGCACGCGGGCCGACAGCTGGAACAGGTCGCGGTAGGACAGCGCGAACCAGGCGATGGCCCCCGCGGTGGCCTGGAAGGCGGCCACGTCCTGCATCAGCACTCCCAGCGACATCTCACCAGCCAGCACATGCGGCGCCATCGCCATGATGGGCACGGCGATGGCGATGGCGCTGAACCCGCCGCTGGCCATGTTCAGGAAGATGTTGTGGCGCATCAGGTCGCCCCAGTTTCGGCGGATGGCCAGGAACAGCCCGTCCAGGCGCGCCTGCTCGTTCTCGTTGCCGCGGTACAGGGCGATCTGCTCCGACGAATCCCGCACCTTGGCCAGCGCGAAGCGGAAGTTGGCCTCCACCGACTGCTGCACCACCGTGGCCTGCGCCAGCGGATGCCCGGCCTTGTGGGTGACGAGGGTCTGCACCACGCCCCAGAAGATGGCCACCCAGAACAGGTAGCCGGGGATGGTGACGCTGGTGCCGGCCAGCGAGAAGGTGGCCGGGCCGGCGCTCTGCCACAGCAGGTAGCCCATCGAGCCGAGCGTGCCCAGGTTGGCCAGGAAGCCCAGCGTGAGCTTGATCATCAGGTGCGCGTACTGCGCAATGTCCTCCGACAGCCGCTGGTCGGGGTTGTCGCAGGTGCCGTCGCGTTCGATGCGGTAGAAGGTGGTGCCCGACAACCAGCGTCGCATCGTCAGCTGCGTCAGGCTGATGCGCCAGCGCATCTCCAGCCACTGCTCCAGCCAGGCCTTGCTCACCAGCGCGGCGAGCAGCACCGCGACGCCCACGAAGAACATCAGGATGGCCGAGCGGAACGCGCCGCCGTCACGCTGCTCCAGCGCGTCGAAGAAGGCACGCTGCAAGCCGGTCAGCCAGAAGTTCAGGCCGGTCACCGCGACCACCAGCAGCACGAGCACCAGCGCCAGGGCCCAGCCGGTGCCGCGCCGGGGTGAACGCAACCAGTACGGCGCGGCCAGTTGGAAGGTGCGGGCGGTGATGGACGACATGGCTGAGTGATCCCTGGCACGTGGTGACATCGACGCAGCGCAGCGTGTCGGTCAACCCCCGCCCGACGCCATGCGATGCGACACCCACCGCACCGACAGCGCGATGGCCGGTTCAGTATCACCGATAGACCTGCGGTGCCGCCGCGCCGAAAACGCGGCTGCCGCAGCGGCGCCTCAGGGGTACAGGCCGTGCACCCGGCCGAACAGCCGCGTCAGGCCCAGCAGCACATCGATGGCGGGCGTGGGCACGTCGACGCGGCGGGCGATCTCCACCACCGCGGCGACGATGGCGTCGAGCTCGATCGGCCGGCCAGCGGCCACGTCCTGCTCCATCGAGGTGCGGAAGGCGCCCAGCTTGCGCGTGATGGCGTGGCGGTCGTCGGGGCTCTGGTCGATGGCGCAGCCGATGCGCGCGCCGACGGCCGACATCTCGCGCATGGCCGCAGAGCAGAACCCGCGCACCAGCGGGTCGTCGAGCACGCGGTCGGCGGTGGCGCCGGTGATCGCGGTGATCGGGTTCATCGTCAGGTTGCCCCACAGCTTGTACCAGGCGTCCTTGCGGATGTCGGCCGACACGGTGGTGTCGAAGCCGGCGCGCCGCAGCCGCTCGCCCAGGGCCGTGGCGCGGGGCGACACGCCGCCGGCGGGTTCGCCGACGATCAGCCCCTGCCCCATCCGGTGGCCCACCAGCCCCGGCTCGGGCGTGAAGGTGCTGGCATGCACCACGCAGCCCAGCACCTGCGCCAGCGGGATGGCCGCGGCCACGCGGCCGCCGGGGTCGATGCTGTCGAGCGGCGCGCTGGCCAGCACCGGCACGCCGGCAGCGAACCACCAGGGCACGCCGTTCATCGCCGGCAGCACCAGGGTGTGCGGCGCCAGCAGCGGGGCGATGCCGGCCGCCACCGCCGGCAGCGCCGGGCCCTTGACGGCAATGACCACCAGGTCTTGTGCGCCCAGCTCGGCCGGGTCGTCGCTGGCGTGGCACGGCGCGGTAATGAGTTCGTCACCCTGCTGCAGCCGCCAGCCGTGCGCGCGCAAAGCCGCCAGCGTGGCGCCGCGGGCCACCGCCGACACCTCGCAGCCCGCGCGCGCGGCCAGCCGCGTGCCGATGAACCCGCCGATCGCGCCGGCGCCGTAGATGCAGACCTTCATGCCACCCTCCGATGAAGCCTGGAGTGTGGCTCAGCGCCGGTACCCAGGGTCGATGGCGTCGACCTGGCGCTGCATCGCATCGAACACGTCCTGCCCCGCGCCGAAGTTCGGGTTGAAGTTGAGCGAATCGCGCACGCAGCGCTCCATCACCGGCACCGGGATCGGCCGGCAGGCGCCCATCGACATCGACGCCAGCTGCACCTCGCAGGCGCGCTGCACCAGCCACATCAGGCCGAGGGCCTGGGGTAGGCTGTGGCCGATGACCACCGGGCCATGGTTGCGCAACAGCAGCACCGGGGCCACCCGCGCGGCCTGGCCCGGCGCGCCGGGCACGGTGGCGCTGGCCAGGATGCGCTGGCCTTCGTCGAGGTGCACAGTGATGCCCTCGAAGTCGTGGTACGCCACCTGGCCCCACAGCTGCGCGGCGTAGAAGTTGGAGAAGGACAGGCCCTCTTCGAGACAGCACACCGCCATCGTCGGCGTGGTGTGCACGTGCATCACGCAGTGCGCATCGGGCAGCGTGGCGTGGATGGCACCGTGGAAGGTGAAGCCGGCCGGGTTGATCGGCCAGTCGCTGTGGCCGACGACGCCGCCCCGCGCATCCACCTTGACCAGGTTGGACGCGGTGACCTCGCGGTAGTGCAGGCCGAAGGGGTTGATCAGGTAGTGCGCCTCCTGGCCGGGGACGCGCAGCGACAGGTGGTTGTAGATCATCTCCGTCCAGCCCAGCAGGTCGAAGATGCGATAGGCCGCGGCCAGCTGCACGCGGGCCTCCCATTCGGCAGGCTCGAAGCGGGCGGGTCGGGCGAACGGCGAACTCATGGCGTGCACTCCTGTCGTCACACGAAACGGAACGAGATGGCGCCCAGCGGGCCGTAGTCGGCATGGAAGCCGTCGCCGGACACCGCCGTGGCGGGGCGGGTGAACGAGCCGGCCAGCACCACGTCGCCGGCGTTCAGCCGCTCGCCATGCGGCGCGATCTTGTTGGCCAGCCAGGCCACGCCGTGGGCGGGGTGGCCCAGCACGGCGGCGGCCAGGCCGGTTTCCTCGATGACACCGTTCTTGAACAGCATCGCGCCCACCCAGCGCAGGTCCACGTCCAGCGGCCGCACCGGGCGGCCGCCAAGCACGATGCCGGCGTTGGCGGCGAAGTCGCTGATGGTGTCGAACACCTTGCGCATGGCCTTGGTGTCGCGGTCGAACTGCTCGATGCGCGCGTCGATGATCTCGATCGCGGGTGTCACGTAGTCGGTGGCCGACAGCACGTCGAACAGCGTGACGCCCGGGCCTTCGAGGGGCCGGCCCAGGATGAAGGCCAGTTCCACCTCCACCCGCGGCGCGATGAAGCGCGAGACGGGGATGTCGGTGCCCGACTCGAAGAACATGTCGTCCATCAGCGGCGCGTGGTCGGGCTCGGTGATCTGGCTGGCCTGCTGCATCGCCCGCGAGGTGAGGCCGATCTTGCGGCCCTTGATCGCGCGGCCGTCGGCCAGCTCGAGCTTCACCCAGGCCTGCTGGATGGCGTAGCCGTCGTCGATGGTCATGCCCGGGTGCTGGCGCGAGAACTGGCGCAGCGCGGTGCGCGTCTTGCGGGCCTGGTACAGATCGCGGGCGAGCGCGTCGATCGTGGCCTGGGGCAGCGTGGTGGTCATGGGTGCTCCCTTGGGCCTTCGGCCCCGTCCCTCCGAGAGGGATTCGCCCCTTCGGGCGGCCGGGCGGGGCTCATGATTTGTCGAACAGCGAGTGCAGGTTGCCGAACTTGGCGCCGAAGACCTCGTGGCCCTCGTCGATCTGCAGCGTGAGGCCGACGTGCCGCGAGGCCAGCACCGGGGCCAGGTGCGCGCGCGCCGCCGACACCAGCGCCTGCCCGGCGCGCTGGTGCACCGCGGCGCTGCGGCCGCGGCCCATGCGCAGGTGAAACCAGACGAAGGCACAGTCGCCGCTGCCGCCCGCGGCGCGGCTGGCGGCGCCGCCATCGGCCACGGCAAAGTGCGCCGCCGGGTAGGCCAGCACGCGCACGCCGCCGATCGGGAACACTGGCTCTCCGGCATCGTCGCGCGCCACGATCATCGTGTCGGCCAGGGCGCGGCACAGCGCCGTCATGTCGGTCTCGGCGTCGAGCTGCGGGGTGTAGAGGATGACGAGGTGGGGCATGGTGTGTCAGCGATGCGGCGTCACAGCCGCGTGGCCACCGAGGTGTAGCCCTCGGCACTGGAGGCCACGGCCTTCGGGATGGCGCGGCCATCTTGCGGCGTCACCGGGAACACGGCATTGATCTGGCCCGTGCCCGACGCGCCGAAGTACGGCGTGATCACCTCCGCCGGCGCGTCGTAGCCGCTCCAGCCCAGTGCGCCCAGCAGCATCGCGGTGTCGTGCATGAAGCCCTCGCCGTGGCCCTTGCTGGCGTACTCGGGCAGCATCTCGCAGAAGGCCGGCCACTCGGCCGCACCCCACATGCGCAGCACCTCGCGGTCGAGGTGTTCGAGGAAGGGGCTCCAGATCTTGAACGCGAACTCCGGCGCCAGGCCGTTCTGCGCGAAGCGGTGGCTCAAGGACCCGCTGGCCAGGAAGGCCACCGTGCCGTCGTAGTGCTGCTCCACCGCGCGGCGCATGGCCCAGCCCAGCCGCGCGCTGTCGGCCAGGTAGTGCACGGTGCACAGTGCCGACACCGAGATCACCTTGAAGTGCTGGTCGGCGTTCATGTAACGCATCGGCACCAGGGTGCCGTACTCGGGGTCCAGCGTGGTGGCGTCGTGGGCGAGCGTCTCGACACCGGCCTCGGTGCAGGCCTTGGCCAGCAGATTTCCCAGCACCGGATTGCCCGGGCACTCGAACGGCATGTTGGCGATGAAGTGCGGCAGCTCGTTGCTGGTGTACAGGCCCTTGAAGTGGGGCGCGCAGTTGACGTGGTAGTTGGCGTTGACCAGCCAGTGCGTGTCGAACACCACCAGCGTGTCGACGCCGGCCTCGCGGCAGCGCCGCGCGATCTCGCGGTGGCCGTCGATGGCGTCCTGCCGCGTGCCCTGGCGCGGGCCGTCGAGCTCGCTGAGGTACATCGACGGCACGTGGGTGATCTTGGCAGCGAGTGCGAGGCGGCCCATGTCATGCTCCCCAGTGAGGAATGTGGTGCGAGCCGAGCGAGACGGCCACGTTCTTCGGTTCGAGGAACACCTCGTAGCTCCAGGTGCCGCCCTCTCGCCCGGTGCCGCTGGCCTTGGTGCCGCCGAAGGGCTGGCGCAGGTCGCGCACGTTCTGGCTGTTGACGAAGCACATGCCGGCCTCGATGGCCGCGGCCACGCGGTGGGCGCGGCCGAGGTTCTCGGTCCACACATAGCTGGACAGGCCGTACACCGTGTCGTTGGCGATGCGCACCGCATCGGCCTCGTCGGTGAACGGGATCAGGCAGGCCACCGGCCCGAAGATCTCGTCCTGCGCGATGGCCATGCGGTTGTCGACATCGGCAAACACCGTGGGCTTGACGAAGTTGCCTCGGGCCAGCGCGGCCGGCAGGTCGGGCGCGTCGAGGCCGCCGCACAGCAGCGTGGCGCCCTCCTTCGGGCCGCGCTCGATGTAGCTGCGCACCTTGGCCAGGTGCGCCGGGCTGATCATCGGGCCGATGGTGGTGGTCTCGTCCATCGGATCGCCCACTTTGATGCGGCGTGCCCGCTCGGCGAAGCGGTCGGCGAAGCGGGCGTAGATCGACCGCTGCACCAGGATGCGCGAGCCGGCAGTGCAGCGCTCGCCGTTGTTGCTGAAGATCATGAAGACCGCCGCGTCGAGCGCGCGCTCGAAGTCGGCATCGTCGAAGACGACGAAGGGGCTCTTGCCGCCGAGTTCCATGCTGAACTTCTTCAGCCCGGCCGACTGCACGATGCGCCCGCCGGTGGCGGTGGAGCCGGTGAAGCTGATGGCGCGCACGTCGGGGTGCGCGCACAGCGGCTCGCCCGCGGCGCGGCCGGTGCCGTGCACCAGGTTCAGCACGCCGGCCGGGATGCCGGCCTCCAGCGCCAGTTCGCCCAGCCGCGCCGCCGACAGCGGCGACAGCTCGCTCATCTTCAGCACCGCGGTGTTGCCAAAGGCCAGGCAGGGCGCCACCTTCCAGGTGGCCGTCATGAACGGCACGTTCCAGGGGCTGATCAGCGCGCACACGCCCACCGGGTGGAACAGCGTGTAGTTCAGGTGCGTGGGCGTGGGGTAGGTGTGGCCGTCCACCCGCGTGCACATCTCGGCGAAGTAGTGGAAGTTGTCGGCCGCGCGCGGCACCAGCTGCTTGCCGGTCTGCGCGATCGACTGCCCGGTGTCCTGCGTCTCGGTGCGGGCGATCTCGGGCACGTGGGCGGCGATCAGGTCGCCCAGTTGGCGCATCAGGCGGGCGCGCTCGGTGGCCGGCCGGCCGGCCCAGGCCGGGAACGCGGCCTTGGCGGCGGCCACGGCGGCGTGAACCTCCTCGGCGCCGCCCGCGGCCACCTCGGCCAGCACGTCCTGCGTGGCCGGGTTCACGGTCTCGAAGACCTCTCGGCCTGCGACGGCCTTGCCGTCGATCAGGTGGTGGATGCGGGTCATGGGTGTGCTTCCTGGACGATGCCGTAGGCCTCGTCGCCGACGAGGGTGTTGACGAGCCGGCCGATGCCGTCGATCTCGGTGACGACCTCGTCGCCGACCTCGACGTTGACCACGCCCTCGGGCGTGCCGGTGAGGATGACGTCGCCGGCGCGCAGCGTCATGAAGGCGCTGAGGTACTCGATCAGCGCCGGGATGCGGTTGACCATGTGCCCGGTGTGCCCCTGCTGCGTGACGCGGCCGTTGACGAGCGTGCGCAGCGCCAGGTCGTGCGGATCGGGCACGTCGGCAGCGTCGACGAACCAGGGGCCGAGCACGGTGCCGCCATCGCGGTTCTTCACGCGCAGGTTGGGCCGGTACCAGTTCTCGAGGTGGTCGCGGATGGCGTAGTCGTTGCACACGGTGTAGCCCGCCACGTGGGCCATCGCGTCGGCGGCATTCACGTGCCGCGCGGTGGCGCCGATGACCACCGCCAGCTCGCATTCGTAGTGCATGAACTGCACGCCGGCCGGCCGGCGCGTGTGGCCGCGGTGGCCAACCAGCGCGCCGCGGCTCTTCAGGAACACCAGCGGCTCGTCCTGCGTGGACACCGTGAGCTCGCGCGCCAGTTCCTTCACATGGTCGGCGTAGTTCAGGCCCAGCGCGATGACCGTGCCGACCTCGAAGGGCGGCAGCCACACCACCTCGTGCTCGGCCAGCACGCGGCCGTCGGCCAACTGCAGGCCGCGGTCGTGGGGCCGGGCCTCGTGGACGGCGCCGGCGTAGGCGACCCGAGCGGTCTTCATGCGGTGGCCTCCTCGGCTGCCAGGGCCAGCGACAGCGCACCGAGCCCGTCGATCTCGACCCGGGCGTGCTGCCCCGCCCTCATCCTGGGCGCGCCGGCCGACAGGCCCAGCACCAGCACGTCGCCGGGCGACAGCGTCATGAACTCGCTGACGTCGGCCAGCAGCCGCGCGGCGCCGCGCACGCGCTCGCCAGTGGTGGTGCGGTGCACCTGCGCGCCGTCGACGAAGACGCGCACGCCCAGCGCATCGGGGTCGGCCAATCGCTCGACGCGCGGCCCGATCGGGCAGAAGCCGTCGCGCGCCTTCAGCCGCACCGACGGGCGGTAGAAGCTGGCGTGCGGCACGCAGAGTTCGGCCACGATCACGCCACCGGCGATGTGCGACAGCGCATCGGCCTCGCGCACGCGGCAGGCGGTGCGGCCGATGACCAGGCCCAGCGCGGCGCCCAGCTCGAGTTCGGCCACGTCGGCCGGCACCGCCACCGTGGCGCCATCGCCGGCCAGCGCATTGCGCGGGTGCACGTACAGCACCGGTGCGCGCGGCGGCGCCTTGTAGGGCGGCGCGTGCGCCGCGTCGCCCAGCGCGGCCAGGGCCGGCGCGTGGTTCAGCAGGCAACCCACCACCACCCCCGACAGGCGGTATGGCGCAAAGGCGAATTCGATCTCGGGCAGGGCCATGGCGGGAGCAGAAGCGACTTTGGAGGGGCCGAATCGGCGCCGCGCGCCGCGAACCGGGCTGGTTCGGGCTGCGTCGGCGACGCGATATCACTAACAAGTGAGCAATGTAGCCGCTAAAATGCGTGGACGTCAAGCCACCGCCCTGCCATGACCCGACCGGCCCCGCCTCCCTTGACCCGCCGCAACCTGCCGCTGCTGCTGCTGCATGCGCGCGAGAGCGTCTTTGCGCACTTTCGCCCCATCCTCAACGCCCATGGCGTGACCGAGCAGCAGTGGCGCATCATCCGCGCGCTGCTCGAATCGGGGCCGCTGGAGCCGCGCGAGATCGTCGGCCACTGCCACATCTCCAGCCCCAGCCTGGCCGGCGTGCTGGCCCGCATGGACGACCTGGGCCTGGTGCACCGCGAACGCCTGCCGCACGACCAGCGCCGGGTGATGGTGTCGGTCACCGCCCGCAGCCGCACCCTGGCGCGGCAGATGGCACCGCAGATCGAGGCCACCTACCAGCGCATCGAGGCCCAGCTGGGGGCCGACGTCATCGAGGGCGTCTACCGCACGCTCGACGACCTGATTGCACGCCTGGGCGAGCAGCCGGCCGACGACGAGTGACGCCGCCGGCGGGGCGTCACACGGGCACGCGGTCCCGAGACGGCCACTGCAGCAGCGCCTCGCGGAGCCGGTCGGGCTCCACCGGCTTGGTGATGAAGCCGTGCATGCCGGCCTCGAGGCAGCGGCGGCGGTCTTCGACGAAGCACCGTCGTGGGCGCACTCGACCGCCAGTCCGGCGTCGTCGAGCAGGGCCTGGGTGATCTCGCAGTTCACCGGCTCGTCCTCGACGACGGGGATGCGACGGTCGGCCAGGTCGCGACGCAGTCTCCGCCCGCCCGAACGGGCCGCGGCGAGTCGCACCGGCCCGACGTGCGGCCCAGCACGGTCTCGGGCAAGGCCGGCTGCATCGCCAGCACGTGCTGCGAGCCTTGCCAAAACTCGCGCCACTTCGGCACCATGCCATTGCAGGACGTGATCGGTCGCGTGCGGCAGGTGTGGTTCTCGTGCGGCGAAGGCGGTGTGCGCTGGGAGCACCTGGGCCGGGTGGCGCAATGAGAGCGCCGCCGTGTCGCTGAGTCATGGGCGCGCGCAGGCCGACGGCATGCGCCGTCAGTGCGCGGGCCATCTCAGGCGTCGTGCGCTTCGCGGGCCTTCGCGTCGGCCGCCAGCATCTCGTCGTACAGCGCCCAGGTGGAGCGGGCCTCGTCGGGCGTGAGCTTCTGCAGCGCGTTGCCGATGTGGACCATCAGCATGTCGCCGCGCTCGATGGTCTCGTGCTGAAGCAGGAACAGGCTCACCGTGCGTTCGATGCCCTTGGCCTCGCAACGCGCATTGAGCCCGTCGATCTCCAGCACGCACATCGGGATGCCAAGGCACATCGGGGTGTCACTCCAGGGTCATGACCGGCAGGTCGCCCGCCAAAGGGCGGCGCCGAGCGGTCACAAAGAATAGGTGGGGCGCCGGCCGCGCCAATGACCTGGGTCAAATCCGCGCGAGGTCGTGCGGCATACCGTCACGCGTATTCTGTCCGATGGGATGCGGCATGGATCTGCGAGACGACAACACGGTGCTGGTGCTCGGCCTGGGCAATCGCCTGCTCAGCGACGACGCCGCCGGCCCGCTGGCGGTGGACGCGCTGGCCGCGTCGCCGCGGGGGTGCGGGGCCGTGTTCCGCGACGGTGGCACGATCGGCCTGAGCCTGCTGCCCGAGATCGAGGACGCCGCTTCCTTCATCGCTGTCGATGCGGCACTGTTCGGCGCCGAGCCCGGCACGGTGCGGGTGTTCGAGGGCCTGGAGATGGATGCCCAGCTCAGCGGGCGCAAACGCAGCGCCCATGAGGTGGCCCTGTTCGATCTGATGGCCACGGCCGCGCTCAATGGCCACCTGCCGGCCCGCCGCGCCCTGGTGGCCGTGGAGCCGGCCAGCACCGCCCTCGGGCTCGAGCCCACACCGGCGGTGGCGGCGGCGATCCCGCAGCTGTGCGAGTCGGTGCACGCGCTGATTCAGCGTTGGAAGGCCTGACGGGCATGGCCGCTGCTGCGCCCATCGTTTCGACCGGCAGCGATGTCGCACGGGCGGTGCTGCGCGAGGTGGCGCGCCTGCTCGACGCACTGGCGCACGACCCGATGCTCGACGAGACCGTCGACCTGCACAGCCTGCCCTTGAGCGAGCCCGACCGCGAGGGGCTGCGCCAGCGGCTGGGACGCGGCGAGGTGGAGGCCGTCTTCAACCTGGCGGGCCCGACGCGCGTCACCGAGACCGCCTACGCCGGCGTCTGGTGGGTGCGACACGCCGACGCCGACGCCGACGACCGCAGCGTGCTCGAACAGATCGTCGTTGCGCGCGTGCCCGCGCTGCTGCTCGCGCACCCGGACGACATCGCCACCGCGTCGCACCGCCTCGCCGCGGAGCTCGAGACGCCGATTACCGAGGAGACCCTTGATGACTGAACCACTGCTGCTCGGCGACATGCTGCGCGAACGGGGCGTCTCGCGCCGTGCGTTCCTCAAGTACGCCAGCTACATGAGCTCGCTGATGGCGCTGCCGCCGTCGGCCGCCGCAGCGATGGCCGATGGCCTGGCCAAGGCGCGCCGGCAGGCCGTGATCTGGCTGTCGTTCCAGGAGTGCACGGGCTGCACCGAATCCTTGACGCGCTCGTTCAGCCCCAGCCTCGAGGACCTGATCTTCGACTTCATCTCGCTCGACTACCACCACACGCTGCAATCGGCCTCCGGTGAGGCGGCCGAGGAAGCGCGCCGGCAGTCGATGCGCGACAACAAGGGCAAGTACATCGTCGTCGTCGACGGCTCGGTGCCCACTGCCGACGGCGGGGTGTATTCGGTCATTGCCGGCCAGAGCAACATGGCCATGCTGGCCGAGACGGTGGAACATGCGGCCGCGGTGGTCGCGGTGGGCACCTGCGCGGCCTACGGTGGCCTGCCCGAGGCCAACCCCAACCCGACCGGCGCGGTGGCCGTCTCGAAGCTGGTCTCCGGCAAGCCGGTGATCAACATCCCCGGCTGCCCGCCGATGCCGCAGGCGATGGCCGGCACCCTGGTGCACATCCTCTCGTTCGGCCGCCTGCCCGAGCTGGACCACCTGGGCCGCCCGCGCGCCTTCTTCGGCGAGAGCATCCACGACCGCTGCTATCGGCGCCCGTTCTACGAGCGCGGCCTGTTCGCCAAGACATTCGACGACGAAGGTGCGCGGCAGGGCTGGTGCCTTTACGAACTGGGCTGCAAGGGGCCGGTGACCTACAACGCCTGCGCCTCGCAGAAGTGGAACGGCGGTGTGTCGTTCCCGATCCAGTCGGGGCATGGCTGCATCGGCTGTTCGGAGCCGCGCTTCTGGGACCGCGGCGGCCTGTACAAGCCGCTGTCGGTCGGCACCACCGATTTGCGCAAGGTCATCGGCATCACGGCGGTGGCGGGCGTGGCGCTCGGCGCTGCCTCGGCCGCCCTGGCGCGCCAGCGGCGCGCTTCCACGGACACCAAGGAGTGACGGCGATGGAACTGCTCGATTTCGCCCGCGGCCCGGCGCTCACCTTCGCCGTCGCCGTCTTCGTGCTGGGCACCCTGTGGCGCCTGGCCGGCGTGCTGCTGCTGCCACGCATGCGCGACCTCTCCCCCGCCCGCGAAGGCGCGCCGCCGCTGCTGCTCGGCGCGCTGCGCACCATCGTGCGCCGCATGTGGCCGCGCAAGGAGTTCGTGCAGGCCACGATGTTCATCACCATCAACAGTTTCGTCTTCCACATCGGGCTGGCGATCGTCGTCTTCGGGCTGGCGCCGCACATCCTGTTCATCCGCAGCCTGACCGGGCTGTCCTGGCCGGCGCTGCCGAGCAACCTCGTGCTGGCCGTTGGCGTCGTCACGCTGGCCTCGCTGCTGGCCATCCTGACGCGGCGCCTGACGCACCCGGTGATGCGCCTGCTGTCGCACACCGGCGACTACCTCAGCTGGCTGGTGACCGCGCTGCCCGTGCTCACCGGCCTGCTGGCCACTGCCCACATCGGCGCGCGCTACGAGACGCTGCTGGCGCTGCACATCCTGAGCATCGCTGTCTTCCTGATCTGGTTTCCGTTCGGCAAGCTGATGCATGCCTTCCTGTTCGTCTTTTCGCGCGGTGCCACCGGCATGCGCTTCAGCCACCGGGGAGTGAACACATGAACACCGTTGCCAAAGCCCCGGCCGCCTTCGACAAGCAGGGCGAGCAGACCGAAGAGGCCCGTGTCGACGCAGCCATGCGCAGTTTCGTGCGCGAGTTCGGCGTCACCGCCGCCGTGCACATGGAAAGCTGCGTGCGCTGCGGCATGTGTGCCGAGGCCTGCCATTTCCACGCCGCCTCGGGCGAGGCCAAGCACACGCCGATCTACAAGCTGGAGTTGTTCCGCCGCGCCTATTTCCGCGAGGCCTCGCCGTTCGCCCCGGTGATCCGCGCGCTCGGGCTGGTGAAGAAGCCGAGCATTGCCGAACTGCAGCAGTGGCAGGAACTGATCTACGACTCCTGCAGCATGTGCGGCCGCTGCACCATGGTGTGCCCGATGGGCATCGACATCGCCGAGCTGGTGAAGGAAGCGCGCCACGGCATGTTCAAGGCCGGCCTGATCCCCGAGCGGCTGGCGCTGATGGACCGCACCGCGCGGCAATGGGGCAGTCCTGCCACGCCGGCCGAAGACCTGCCCGACATCCTGGCCGAGGTGTCCGAAGAGCATGGCGTGTCCATCCCCTGCGATCTGGAGCAGGCCGACATCCTCGTCACCGCCGCGCCGGCCGAACTGGGCGACCACACCAAGGCGCTGGCCGATGCGGCCAAGATCCTCAACCGCATCGGCGTGAAGTGGACGATGCACCAGGGCGGCTTCGATGCCTCCAACATCGGCTTCAACAATGGCGACCTCGAACTGCAGGAGCGGCTGACCCGCGCGCTCATCGACACCGCGATGAAGATCGGCGCGCACACCATTCTGCTGCCCGAATGCGGCCACGCCTATGGCGCCGCCCGCTGGGAGGCTGCCAAGTGGTACGGCCATGCGCTGCCGGTGCGCATCATCCACATGACCGAGTTCCTCGATGAGCTGATCACCGGTCAGAAGATCAGGCTCAAGCCGATCGGCCAGACGGCCACCTTCCACGACCCCTGCCAGATCGTGCGCCGCGGCGGGCTGGAGGCGGCGGCGCGGCGCGTGCTGGCCGCGCTCGGCTTCGAGCTGATCGAGTTGCAGGACCACGGCATCGCCGGCTACTGCTGCGGCGGCGGTGGCGGCGTGGTGTCCAACGTGCGTGCCGCGCCGTTGCGACACAAGGTGTTCGAGATCAAGAAGAACCAGGTCGAGGCCACCGGTGCCAAGCGCTTCGTCACCAGCTGCGGCCAGTGCCGCATCACGATGGAGATGGGCGCCAAGCACGCCCACTGGGACCGCAAGACCGAAAGCCTGCTCGAGCTCGTGGCCGACAACCTTGCCGACTGAGAACGCGCCCAGGCGGCGGCAAAAGCCGGCCGCCGGCCGCCCCGTGTCAGTGGCCCTCGAGCGCCCGAGGGGGTGAGAAGACCCATGAGCGCCCTCTCGTCCTAACAGGAGAACAACCCATGTCCCGCCGTATCGTCGTCGACCCCATCACCCGCATCGAAGGCCACCTGCGCATCGAGGCCGAAACCTCCGCCGACGGCAACATCACCGGCGCCTGGAGTTCGGGCACCATGGTGCGCGGCATCGAGCTCATCCTGAAGGGGCGCGACCCGCGCGAGGCCTGGGCCTTCGCGCAGCGCATCTGTGGCGTGTGCACGCTGGTGCACGGCATCGCCTCGGTGCGCTCGGTGGAGGACGCGCTGAAGTGGTCGATTCCCGCCAATGCGCAACTGATCCGCAACCTGATGATCGCCGCGCAGCACGTGCACGACCACGTGATGCACTTCTACCACCTGCACGCGCTCGACTGGGTGGACGTGGTCTCGGCGCTGAAGGCCGATCCCAAGGCCACCTCGGCGCTGGCGCAGTCGATCTCGAGTTACCCGAAATCCAGCCCGGGCTACTTCGCCGACACGCAGAAGCGCGTCAAGCAGTTCGTGGAGAGCGGGCAGCTCGGCATCTTCGCCGGCGGCTTCTGGGGCCACCCCGAGTACAAGCTGCCGCCCGAGGCCAACCTGATGGCGGTGGCGCATTACCTGGAGGCGCTGGCCTGGCAGCGCGAAGTCGTCAAGCTGCATGCCATCTTCGGCGGCAAGAACCCGCACCCCAACTTCCTGGTGGGTGGCTCGCCCAGCCCGATCAGTGCCGGCCCCGGCAGCAGCGGCGCGGCGGCGACCACGGTCAACATCGTCACGCTCGACGAAGTGCGGCAGATCATCAGGTCCATGCAGGCCTTCGTCGATCAGGTCTACCTGCCCGACACGCTGGCCATCGCCAGCTACTACAAGGACTGGTTTGCCCGCGGCGAGGGCCTGGGCAACTTCCTCACCGTGGGTGATTTCCCGTCCAAGGGCATGGGCGATGCGTCGACCAACTTCATCCCCTCGGGCGTGATCCTCGGCCGCGACCTGTCGCACATCGAGCCGGTGGATCTGCGCGACCCGGCACAGGTGCAGGAATTCGTGGCGCACTCGTGGTACGACTACGCTGGCGGCAAGAAGACCGGCCTGCACCCGCACCAGGGTGAGACGCGGCTGAACTACACCGGGCCCAAGCCGCCGTACGAGCAGCTCGACGTCGACAGCAGCTACTCGTGGCTGAAGTCGCCGCGCTGGCGGGGCAAGCCGATGGAGGTGGGGCCGCTGGCGCGGCTGGCGATGCTGTATGCCAACAAGCACGAGCCGACCAAGGCGCTGGCCGACCATGTGCTGCGCACGCTGGACCTGCCGCTCACCGCCATCTTCTCGACCATGGGCCGCACGGCGGCACGAACGATCGAATCCAAGGTGCTGGCCGACCAGATGATGAACTGGCTCGACACCCTGGTGGCCAACATCAAGGGCGGCGACCTGTCGGTGCAGAACACCACGCTGTGGGAGCCGTCGAGCTGGCCGAAAGAGGCCAAGGGCGTGGGCTTCATGGAAGCACCGCGTGGCGCACTGTGCCACTACGTCGTCATCAAGGACGGCCTGATCGACAACTACCAGGCCGTGGTGCCCAGCACCTGGAATGCCGGCCCGCGCGATGCCGTCGGCCAGCCCGGCGCCTACGAGGCGGCGCTGATGGACCGCCACCACCTGCACGACCCGAAGCAGCCGCTGGAGATCCAGCGCACCGTGCACAGCTTCGACCCCTGCATCGCCTGCGCAGTGCATGTGGTCGACCCCCAGGGCGAAGAGCTCACCCGCATCAGCGTTCGTTGACTCGACGAGACCCCGATGCAGCGCACCACGGTCAGGGCAGTTGCCCTGCTGGCCCTGCCCCTGCTGCCGTCGCTCGCCGTGGCCCACGTGGGCGCGGGTTCGACGATGGATTTCGCAGCCGGCCTCGCGCATCCGTTGTACGGCGCCGATCACCTGCTGGCCATGGTCGCCGTCGGCGCCTGGCTGGCCGCGAGGTCGGTCCGCTTCGCCCGCGTGGCCGGTGGCGTGATCGCCGTGGCCGGAGCAATGCTGCTCGCTGCGCGGTAGCTCATCCGCATCATCTCGCGGCGGGCGACGGGAGATTTGACCGCCCTCCACTCGGCTCGAGACCGGGACCAGGCCGTGACCTGGCGAAACAGTGCCGTGAAGTGCCTCGATGAGGGCGCGCAGCCGCTGCACGGCGCTGGCGCGCGCACTGGTACTCTGAGCGGGGTCGCGACCGATCGAGATCCACAGCTGGACCGCACCCTGCATGAGCCTGCCTGCCCCCACCCCGCCTGCTCCCAGCCCGGCCGACCAGTCCATCGCCCGCCTCGACGGCCTGGCGCACCGCGTGGACACGGGCGCCGAAGGCCAGCGCATCGCCTGGCGCCTGTTCGGCCAGGGGCCGGCCCTGGTGCTGCTGCACGGCGGCCATGGCAGCTGGCTGCACTGGGCGCGCAATGTCGAGGCCCTGGCCCAGCGGCACCGGGTGCTGGTGCCCGACCTGCCGGGCTTCGGCGATTCGGACGACCTGCCCGGCCCGCCGCACGCCCCTGACCGCCTCGACCGGCTGGTGCAGGCACTGGGCCAGGGCATCGTCGACTGCCTGGGCCCACGGCCGCAGGTGGACCTGGCCGGCTTCTCCTTTGGCGGCCTGATCGCCGCCACCGCCGCCGCAGCCTGGGCGCCCGACCTGCCCGTGCGCCGCCTGCTGTTGCTCGGACCGGGCGGCCATGGCCAGCGCCGGCCCCGGCACGTGGACTTCGTCGACTGGCGCCTGCCCGACCCCGGGCAGCGCCGGGCCGCGCTGCGGCGCAACCTCGAGGCCTTCATGTTCCACGACCCGGCGCGGGCCGACGACCTGGCCCTGGCCATCCACACCCTGGCCTGCGAGCGCACCCGCTTTCGCAGCCGGGCGCTGTCGGTGGACGACGGGCTGTGGCCGGCGCTGGCGGCCTTCGGCGGCCCGGTGCACGCGCTGTGGGGCGAGCACGACGCCACCGCCGTGCCCCACGAACTGGGGCCGCTGCTGCAGGCCCGCCACGCCGGCGCCACCTGGCAGGTCATCCCCGGCGCCGGGCACTGGGCGGCCTACGAGGCGGCCGATGCCGTCAACGCGGCGATGCTCGGGGCGCTGGCACCTTGAGGCCGCCGCAGGTCGCCTGCGCGGCCGGTCAGCGAAACGGCAGGGCCAGCTTCAGGTCGCCGCGCTTGTAGGCTTCGCTGGCCACCTGGTAGTAGGCGATGGCCTCCTGGGTGAGTTCGCGCGACAGCGCGTCGTCGGGCATCGGCGCGCCGGTGAGGGCGTCCACCACCCGCACCCGGCCGTTCGGCTTGAGCTCGACCGTGCGGCCGCGCTCGTAGTAGCCCACCGTCTGGTAGTTGGCCATCACGGCGCGCTGGTGGGTCAGGCCCTCGCGCAGGATGTCCTGGCCGAAGAAGCGGCTGCGGTAGCTCATGCCCAGCAGGCCCAGCACGGTGGGCGACACATCGATCTGCGAGGCGATGGTCTCCACCCGCCCCGGCTTCACGTGCGCCGGTGAGTAGATGATCATCGGGATGTGGTAGTTGGCGATCGGCAGCTCCTGCTGGCCGCGGCCCTTGTGGGTGTGGTCGGCCACGATGACGAACATCGTGTCGCGGAACCAGGGCTTGGCGCGGGCGCGGTCGATGAAATCGCCGATGGCGTAGTCGGTGTACTTCACGCCACCGTCGCGGCCGGTCTTGCTGGGGATGTCGATGCGGCCTTCGGGGTAGGTGAAGGGCCGGTGGTTCGACGTGGTCATGACGTGGGCATAGAACGGCTTGCCGGCGGCGTGGCGGCGGTCCAGTTCGCGCAGCGACAGGGTGAACAGGTCCTCGTCGGCGACACCCCAGATGTTCTCGAAATGGATGTCGGCCTTGTCCAGCCGGGTGCGGTCGATCACCGTGTAGCCGTTGCCCGAGTAGAAGGCGTTCATGTTGTCGAAGTAGCCGTAGCCGCCGTACAGGTAGAGCGCCTCGTAGCCCTGGGCCTTGAACACCTCGCCGACGGTGAACAGCTCGTCGTTGTTCGGCCGCTTGACGATCGAGTGGCCAGGTGTGGGCGGCACCGACAGCGTCAGCGCCTCGAGGCCGCGCACGGTGCGCGTGCCGGTGGCGTACAGGCGGGTGAACAGCAGGCCCTCGTCGGCCAGCCGGTCGAGCCGGGGCGTCAGGCCCTTGCGGTTGCCGAAGGCCGACATGAACTCGGCACTGAAGCTCTCCACCGAGACCATCACCACGTTCAGCCGCTTGACGGGCCCGGGGTGGACGACCTGCCGGTCGAAGGGCCGCTGTGCCCCCTCGCCCGAGGCCGCGCCGCCCGGGATCTCCAGGCCCAGCCGGCGCAGCGCCTGCTCGCGCGGTACGGTCTTGTAGAAGCGGCCGTAGTCGATCTCGTTGGTCCAGAAGGCGTGCCAGAAATCGTAGTAGCCGTTGCCGGCCAGCTCGTTGGCCTGGGCGTCGGACGAGAACTCCTTCTGTCTCGCGTCGAGCGAGGCCACCGCCACGAAGGGCAGCGCCACCAGCACCGCCATCGAGCCCAGCCGGGCTGGCCAGCCGGCCTGCCCGGACCAGTGCGGGCGCAGCGCGCGCGCCAGTCCGGCCCAGATGGCCAGGGACAGCGCGGCCACGCCGCCCAGCAGCAGCGGCAGGTTGTAGCTCTCGCGGATGTTGCCGACGACCTCGTTGGTGTAAATGAGGTAGTCGACGGCGATGAAGTTGAAACGCGACGCGAATTCGTTCCAGAAGGTGAACTCCGAGAACGCGACGAACACCACCAGCACGCTCAGCGGCAGCAGCAGGCCGAGCAGCACCCGGCGCAGCCAGCGGCCAGACCCGTTGCGCCAGGCCAGCACCAGCACGCCCAGCGGCGCCAGGAAGAAGGTGGCCGCGCCCAGGTCGAACCAGGCGCCGATGGCCAGCGCCGGCACCAGCCGCACCGGCATCAGCGGCGCCGACTCACCGTTGTAGACGGCCAGCCCGAGGCGGACGACGGCGTTGATCGCCAGGAAGGCCAGCAACAACACGCCCAGGAGGCGCAGGCGACCCGGCAATCGGCGGTGGATCATTCGCGTGGGCTGGAAGCAACCGGAAGGGAGATCCACCGGATTGTGGGCGAGGCGGCTGAATCCATGTTCAGCCGATGCCGCCGGGCCGGGCGCCCTTCATGCTGGGTTCACGCCCGAGGCAGGCCCCCGCCACCCGCAGGCGGCAGGTGGGCCCGGGGCCGCCGCGTCAGGCCGCCTTCGCCCGCACCGCGCTGCGCTTGGCCAGTTCGATCTTGGCGATGGCGTTGCGGTGCACCTCGTCCGGCCCGTCGACGATGCGCACCGTGCGCTCGTGGGCGTAGGCCTCGGCCAGCCAGAAATCCTGGCTGATGCCGGCCGCGCCGTGGGCCTGGATGGCCCAGTCGACCACCTTGCAGCTCATGTTGGGGGCCACCACCTTGATCATCGCGATCTCGGCGCGGGCGGCCTTGTTGCCGGCCACGTCCATCTTGTGGGCAGCATTCAGGGTCAGCAGGCGGGCCTGGTCGATCATGCAGCGCGATTCGGCGATGCGCTCGGCCCAGATGCTCTGCGCGGCCAGTTCGCGGCCGAAGGCCACCCGGGTCTGCAGGCGGTCGCACATCATCTCGAGCGCTCGCTCGGCGGCGCCGATCGAGCGCATGCAGTGGTGGATGCGGCCCGGCCCGAGGCGGCCCTGGGCGATCTCGAAACCGCGCCCTTCGCCGAGCAGCATGTTGGCGACCGGCACGCGCACGTTCTCGAGCAGCACCTCCATGTGGCCATGCGGCGAATGCTCGTAGCCGAAGACGGTGAGGTGGCGCACCACGGTGACGCCCGGGGCGTCGCGCGGCACCAGGATCATCGACTGCTGGGCGTGCCGCGGGGCGTCGGGGTCGGTCTTGCCCATCACGATGAAGATGGCGCAGGTGCTGATGCCGGCGCCCGACGAGAACCACTTGCGGCCGTTGATGACGTAGTGGTCGCCGTCGCGCCGCATGCTGCACTGGATGTTGGTGGCGTCGGAGGAGGCCACCGCCGGCTCGGTCATCAGGAAGGCCGAGCGGATTTTGCCGTCCAGCAGCGGCACCAGCCACTGCGCCTTCTGCGCCTCGGTGCCGTAGCGCTCGATGGTCTCCATGTTGCCGGTATCGGGCGCCGAGCAGTTGAACACCTCGCCCGACCAGCTGACCCGGCCCATCACCTCGCACAGCGGGGCGTAGTCCAGGTTCGACAGGCCGGTGGGCGCGTGCGCGCTGTGCGGCAGGAACATGTTCCACAGGCCGGCCTCGCGCGCCTTGGGCTTGAGCTCCTCGACCAGCGCCGAGGGCTCCCAGTCCTTGCCCGCCTTCTGCTGGGCATGGCGCTCCTCGTGGTAGCGGCCTTCGTTGGGGTAGATGTGGCGGTCGAAGAACTGCGCCATGCGGTCGAGCAGTTCGCGGGTGCGGGCAGAGGGTTCGGCGATCATCGGGGCGTCTCCTGGGGAAGGGGCGGCCGGTGCGCAGGCCGCCGTGTCGGGCGCCTGCCGTGCCGGGCCAGCGGGCGATTCAACCACCCGGCCCGCTGCGGGGCGGTCGCCAACGTGACGCGATGTCAGCCTCGCGACATCCGTCCGGCCTATGCTCCGGGTTCCTGAAAGCCTAATCCAAGAGGAGCACATCATGGCTAAAGACGTCTTCGTCGTCGGCGCAGCGCGCACCGCAATCGGCACCTTCAACGGCATGCTGAAGGACACCCCCCCGATCGACCTGGCCACGCTGGCCATCAAGACCGCTCTGGAGCGCTCGGGCGCCGACGCCGGCAGCATCGGCCATGTGACGATGGGCACGGTGATCGTCACCGAGCCGCGCGACGTGTACCTGAGCCGCGTCGCCGCAGTCAACGCCGGCATCCCCAAGGAAGCCTCGGCCTACAACGTCAACCGCCTGTGCGGTTCGGGCCTGCAGGCCATCCTGCTGTCGTCGCAGGCGATCATGCTGGGCGAGGTCGAAGTGGCCGTCGGCGGCGGTGCCGAATCGATGTCGCGCGGCGCCTACCTGGTGCCGTCGGCGCGCTTCGGTGCGCGCATGGGCGACACGCAGATGCTCGACCTGATGGTCGGCGCGCTGCACGACCCCTTCCACAAGATCCACATGGGCATCACCGCCGAGAACGTCGGTGAGCAGTTCGGCATCAGCCGCCAGCAGATGGACGAGACCGCGGCCGAAAGCCACCGCCGCGCCGCCGCCGCCATCGCCGCCGGCCGCTTCAAGGACCAGATCGTCCCCGTGATGATCAAGACCCGCAAGGGCGAGGTCGCCTTCGACACCGACGAGCACGTGAAGCCCGACACCACGGTGGAATCGCTGTCCAAGATGCGCGCAGCCTTCAAGAAGGACGGCGCGGTGACGGCCGGCAACGCCTCGGGCGTGAACGACGGCGCCGGCGCGGTGATCCTGGCCAGCGGCGACGCGGTCAAGGCCCAGGGCCTCAAGCCCCTGGCGCGCCTGGTCGGCTACGCCAACACCGGCGTCGAGCCCACCATCATGGGCATCGGCCCGGTCTCGGCCACCCGCAAGGCGCTCGAGCGCACCGGCCTGTCGGTCAAGGACCTGGACGTGATCGAGGCCAACGAGGCCTTCGCCGCGCAGGCCTGCGCCGTGTCCAAGGAGCTGGGCCTCGACCCGGCCAAGGTCAACGTCAACGGCTCGGGCATCTCGCTGGGCCACCCGATCGGTGCCACCGGCGCCATCATCACCACCAAGGCGATCTACGAGCTGCACCGCACCGGCGGTCGCTACGCGCTGGTGACGATGTGCATCGGCGGCGGCCAGGGCATCGCGGCGATCTTCGAGCGTTGCTGATCCCTGCGTGCTGAGGCACGCCGCGCTGCACTAGCATCGCTCCCCAAGGCGCCCGGCTTCGTGCCGGGCGTTTTCATTTCTGGAGCGAGCCCCATGCAACTTCGACCCCTCGGCCGCTCGGGCCTGCAGGTGGCGCCGCTGGCCTTCGGCGGCAATGTGTTCGGCTGGACGGCCGATGCCGCCACCTCGTTCGCGCTGCTCGACGCCTTCGTCGACACCGGCTTCAACCTGCTGGACACCGCCGACGTGTACTCGCGCTGGGTGCCCGGCCACCAGGGCGGCGAGAGCGAGACGCTGATCGGCCAGTGGCTGGCGGCCAGCGGCAAGCGCGACCGTGTGGTGTTGGCCACCAAGGTGGGCAAGCCGATGGGCGATGGCCAGGTGGGCCTGTCGCGCCGCTACATCCGGCAGGCGGTCGAGGCCTCGCTGCGCCGGCTGCAGACCGACCGCATCGACCTGTACCAGTCGCACGACGACGACACCGACACGCCGCTCGAAGAAACACTGGGCGCCTTTGCGGAACTGATCGCCGAGGGCAAGGTGCGGGCCATCGGCGCCAGCAACTTCACGGCGCCGCGGCTCGAACAGGCGCTGGCCACCAGCGCCCGCCTCGGCCTGCCCCGCTACGAAACCCTGCAGCCGCTGTACAACCTGGTCGACCGCGCGGCCTACGAGGCCGAACTGCAGGCGGTGTGCGTGCGCCACCAGGTGGGCGTGATCAACTTCTAAGGTCTGGCGCGCGGCTTCCTCACCGGCAAGTACCGCAGCGAGGCGGATCTGGCGCAGAGTCCGCGCGGCGCCGGCGTGAAGGCCAGTTGCTTCAACGACCGCGGCTGGCGCATCCTGGCCGCACTGGACGAGGTGGCGTCCGCCTGCCGGGCCACGCCGGCCCAGGTGGCGCTGGCCTGGCAGATGCGCCAGCCCGGCATCGTGGCGCCGATTGCCAGCGCCACCTCGGTCGACCAGTGGCACGAGCTGATCGGCGCGGCACGCCTGGTGCTGGACGACGTGGCGATGGCCCGGCTGGACCAGGCCAGCGCGGTGGATGGGCCCGCCTGACTCACCCGCCGCGCCATGGGCGCGGCTGCCAGCCGGCACACCGCCGCCGGGCGACCTCGCGCCCTGCGTGCTGCTGAACCCGCAAGCGGCCGGCGGGCGGGCGGCACGCCTGCTGCCACGGGTGCAGGCGCACCTGTCGCGCCACGCGCCCGGGGCCACGCTGCAGTGCTTCCACAGTGCCGACGAGGCACTGGCCTGGCTGCGCAGCCGCCCGCGCGGCAGCCGCGTGGTGCTGGCCGGCGGCGACGGCACGGTGCACCGCATGCTGCCGGCGCTGCTGGTGCGCGGCCACCAGCTGGGCCTGCTACCCTGCGGCACCGGCAACGACACCGCCCGCGCCTTCGGCGTGCACCGGCTGGCCGCCGAGGACGCGCTCGACCTGGCGCTGCGGGCCGAGGCCCGGGCCATCGACATTGGCGAGGTGGTCTGCGGCGCGGCTTGCACGCCCTTCGTCAGCAGCCTGGCCGCCGGGTTCGATGCGGCGGTGGCGCAGCGCGCGCTGCAGGCACCGGGCTGGCTGCGCGGCCTGCCGCGCTACCTGGCCGCCACCTTCGCTGAACTGGCCGCGCTGCGCCGCTTCGGCGTCGAGGCCTGGGTCGACGGTCAGCCGCGGCCGCTGGGCGACACGCTGTTCGCGTCGACGCTGAACACCCGCAGCTATGGCAGCGGCATGCCCGCGGCGCCGGCCGCGCGCATCGACGACGGCCGGCTCGACCTGCTGGTGGCCGGGCGCTTCGGTACGGTGGGTGCCTTGGCGATGATGCCGCTGCTGCTGGCCGGGCTGCACCTGCGGCATCCACGCGTGCGGGCCCTGCCCTTCACCACGCTGCGGCTGCGCGCCGACCCGCCCCTGCCGCTGGCCGCCGATGGCGAACCCCTGCCCGACGCCACCGAACTGACGGTGCGGGTGCGGCCCGCCGCGCTGATGGCCGTGCGCCGGCCGGCCTGAGGCCGCCTGCCGGCGACGTGGCTCACCGGGTCACTTGCCGAACACCGCCTTCAGCAGCGCGCTGCCGGTGCCCACCGGGTCCTGGCGGATCTTCTTCTCTTCCTGGCCGATCATGAGGTAGAGGCCGTCCAGCGCCTTGCGCGTCACGTACTGCTGGATGGTGGCGTCCTCCTTCTTCACCAGGCCCAGGCCCGACACCTTGGCGGCCACCGAGTTGTACTTGTCGGCCAGCGAGACGCGCTCGGTGGCCGTGGTGACGATGGGCAGGAACTTCTTGCCCAATGGCTCTCGGGTCTGGCGCGAGAAGAAATCGGTCACCGAGGTCTCGCCGCCGCGCACGATGCGGGTGGCGTCCTGCAGGCTGATGCCCTTGACCGCCTCGACCAGCAGCGTCTTGGCCTCGGGCACCGCCGCCTCGGCGGCTCGGTTCATCGCGGTGACGAGTTCGTCCACCCGCTTGCCCTGGCCTGCCAGCTTGAGCAGCTTGGTGGCGTCCTTCAGGTAGCCCGGCAGGGGGATGCGCACCAGCGGGTTGCCGAGGAAGCCGTCGGGCTTGCCGAGCAGCGACACCGCGGCCTCGGCACCGCGGCCCAGTGCCTCGCGGATGCCGCTGGCGGCATCGCCCTGGCTCAGCGCCCGCGCATACAGCGGCAGCAGGCTGGAGAAGGTGGCCAATGCGATGGCCCGGGACAGTTCACGTCGTTGCATGGGGGTACTCCTGATCCACAGGCCCGATCATCGCGCGTTCCGCGGCCAGGGCGTCACGACACGCGAAGGCGGCGCAAACCGATGCCCAGCTGCCGCGGGTCGCGCGACAGGCCCAGTTGGCGCGGCGAGGCGGCATCGGGCAGGTCCAGCCGCAGGCGCAGCAGCCCGTCGGTGCCGGCCCACGCCGCCTCGGGGATGTCGAACGACAGCGTCTGCGCCGACGTCACGCGCCGTGTGCCGAGCGGCTGGCCGTTGGCATGCACGGTGACGGTCTGCGCGCCAAGGCCCTTCTGCGGCACCAGCATCGGCAGCACCTCGAGGGTCAGGTGCCGCGGCCGGTCGGTGGCGGCCAGTTGCAGGTGGATCTCGGCCACAGGGCCGTCGGACCAGGTGCCCCAGTCCTCGTGCGGGCTCCAGCCCCGGCGCGACAGGAAGGGCTGGGCCCGCCCGAAGTCGATCGTGTCGCCCAGCCGGTAAATCGGGCCGATGCCGCGGTTCCAGTGGCGCAAGGACTGGTCGATGTAGAACGCCCGGTACATCGGGCTGACCTGCGGCCGGGCGGCCAGCAGGCCGACATGGGCATAGAAGGCGGCCAGCGCGGCCACACCCGCCAGCGTGAGCAGTCGCAGCGGCCTCATACCATGTAGGTTTTCTGCGCCACCCAGGACGCCACCAGGACCACGCTCGGCGGCAGCATGGCCCACACCACCAGGTGCCGGGCGCGCGGCGAGTGGCGCAGCGCCAGACCCAGCGCCAGGAACACAGGGTACAGCGTCAACGCGTAGCGCGGCGCCGAGTGGATGCGCACCGCGGCCGGGATCAGCGTGCCGATCAGCAGGATCAGCGCCTCGGCCCGCAGGCCGCGACGGTACAGCAGCACCGCTGCCGCCAGCGACAGGCAGGCCGCGACGGCGCAGTAGCGCTCGTAGCTGCTGCCGTGCCGCAGGGCGCCATACAGCGTGGCCAGCGGATTGCCGATGCCACCGCCCCAGGACACCTGCACATGCTTGAAGGCCAGCGCGTCGCCGATCAGGTGGTGCAGGAACAGCATGTACGCGGCCAGCCCCAGCGGCACCAGCGCCAGCGCCAACACGAAGCGCTCGGTGCCATCCGCCAGCGTGGCCACGCGGCGCCAGCCGAACTGCGACAGGCCCAGCACCAGCATCGGCAGCGCGATGAAGACGCCCAGGTTGCGCGTGGCCGACAGCGCCGCGGCACACAGGCCGGCCAGCAGCCACTGGCCGCCGCGCGCCGCATGCATCACCGCCACCATCAGCAGCAGGTACAGCGATTCGGTGTAGGGCGCGCTGAAGTACAGGCTGAATGGCGAGAACGCCAGTGCCACGACCACGAAACGCGCCGTCGCGTCGTCCACCAGGCGGCGCACATGCGCGTGCAGCAGCACCAGCGCGGCCAGGAAGGCCAGGTTCACGACCAGCTGGGACGCGACCAGCATGTGCCAGCCCGTGGCCTGCATCACCAGCCGCACCAGCATCGGGAACAGCGGGAAGAACGCCCAGTTGGCAGATTCACCCGCCCCGTCGGCCGCGGGCTGGAGGTGGTAGCCGCCTTCGATCAGGTTCCAGTACCAGCCGCAATCCCAGGAGCACATCAGCCGCTCGGTGCTGCGGCCCAGGCCGAGCCGGTCGTTGGCCAGCCAGGCCATGCCCAGCACCCAGGCCCGGCTCAGCAGGCCGACGGCCAGCACCCAGGCCGCGGCCTGCCATGGCCTGTCCTGGCCGGGGGGCGACGACGGCGCTGCGGCCATCGATCAGGCGCCGCGCGCGGGCGCGTCACGCCCGGGCCGGCGCCACACCCACAGCCGGTTGATGGCGTAGAAGCCGATCGTGTACACCGCCATCGCCACCAGTTGCGCCCAGGCCGGCGGCACCCCCAGGTCGAGCAATCGCCACAGCGTGGCCAGGTTCAGCGCATAGGCCACGCCGAAGCCCGCGGCGAAGCGGACGACGGCGCCGGGCGTGACGGTGGCGCCCTCGAAGACGAAGTAGCGGTTCAGCAGCAGCGCCAGGCACAGACCGACGGCATAGCTGCCGGCGTTGGCGGCACGCGGGCCGAGCCCTGCCCCCCACAGCAGCGCCAGGAAGGCCGCATAGCCGACCGCCGTGTTGGCCAGGCCGGCCAGCAGATAGCGCACGAACTCAGCGGACAGCCCTCGCCGCGCGGCGGCGGGTGGCGTGGCCTCAGTCACGGCGCGGTTCGAGGCCCACGGTCTCGCCGACCACGTACAGCGGACGGCGCTTGACCTCGTTGTAGATGCGGCCGATGTACTCGCCGAGGATGCCCACGGTGATGAGCTGCACGCCGCCCAGGAACAGCACCGCGATGAACAGGCCCGCCCAGCCCTCCACCCAGCGGTCGGTGAACAGGCGCACGCCCAGCACGTAGACGATGCCGGCAAAGGCCAGCAGCGACGAGAGCGCGCCCAGGCCGATCGACAACTGCAGCGGCTTGGTGGAGAACGACAGCAGGCCGTCGGCGGCAAAATGGATCATCTTGCGCAGCGGGTACTTGGTCTCGCCGGCAAAGCGTTCGGCGCGCCGGTACGGCAGCGCCGTCTGCCGGAACCCCACCCAGCTGACCATGCCGCGCACGAAGCGGTCGCGCTCGGGCATCGAACGCAGCGCATCGACGACGCGGCGGCTCATCAGGCGGAAATCGCCGGTGTCGAGCGGGATGACGGTGTCCGACAGGCGGTTCAGCAGGCGGTAGAAGGCCTTGGCGGTGAACCGCTTGAAGACCGACTCGCCTTCGCGATCGGTTCGGGTGCCGTACACCACGTCGTAGCCCTCGCGCCATTTGGCGAGCATGGCCGGGATGACCTCGGGCGGGTCCTGCAGGTCGGCGTCGATCAGCACCACCGCGTCGCCCGAGGCCGCGTCGATGCCGGCCGTCACCGCGATCTGGTGGCCGAAGTTGCGGGCGAAGCTGAGGATCTTCACGCGCGGCTCGGTGGCCGCGATCTGCCGCAGCAGCGAGCAGGTGGTGTCGCGGCTGCCGTCGTCCACGAAGATCAACTCGACATCGACCTCATCGAGGCGGTCAGCCAGCGCGATCAGTTGCGTGGCGGTTTCGGCGATGACCTGTTGCTCGTTGTAACAAGGCACCACCACGGACAGCAGCGGGCGGCTGCTGCGCATGGAAGCATCCATGTTTATCCCCTGGGATTTCGTTGAGTCGAATGGGGGATTCTCGCAGAGCCGCCCCGCCCCGCAGCCGCATGGGGCAGGGCCCGTTCAGGGGGCCAAGTGATCTGCGGCAAACCATCGATGCGCGTGCTTTGCATGACAGCATGCGCAAGGCCACTCGGGCGCTGTGCCCCTGTCGGCGCCGGCGCCTATGGCGTCGCCAGCACCACCCGGCCGCGCCCGCTGCGCTTGGCCTGCAGCGCGGCATCGTCGGCGGCGCGCAGCAGTTGCTCGGGCGCGATCCACTCGCCCGCGGCCGTGTCGGCCACACCGGCCGAGAAGCTCAGTTGGGTGAGCCGGCCAGCGTCCAGGTCGAAGGTCTGCGCGCGCCAGGCCTTCAGCATCGCCGCCAGCTTGCGACGCGCCATCGCCGCGGCGGTGCGTGGCATCAGCAGGCAGAACTCCTCGCCGCCGTAGCGGCAGGCCACGTCGCTGCGGCGCAGGTGCACCGCCAGCAGGGCGCCGAAGGCGCTCAGCACCCGGTCGCCGGCCAGGTGGCCATGGCGGTCGTTCACCGCCTTGAAGTGGTCGAGGTCGACGATGACCACCGACAGCGGCAGCCGGTCGCGCTGCGCCAGCAGGAACATCGGGCCCAGCACCTCGTTCATGTGGCGGCGGTTGTACAGGCCGGTGAGTGGGTCGCGCAGCGCCTGCTGCTGCAGTTCCAACTGCAGCGCCTGCACCTCGGCCACCCGGGCCGAGAGCTGCCGGTTGATGGCCGACAGCGCCTCGCGGGCGCGTTCACTGGCCTGCCGGCGGGCGTCGATCTCCTCGTGGCGGCGCTGCGCGCGCATCAATTCGGTCTGCAGCGAGGCCGCCTGCTGCCGCGCCCGCGAGGCCATCGCCGAGCGCGCCAGGTGCGCCAGCTGCCATTCGCGCAAGGCGTGCACCGCGCCGCTCGGGTCGCCCTGCAACTGGCACAGGTCGGCACGCAGTTGCCACGCCATGCAGCGCGCGCGCAGGCTGATGCCCTCGCGGGTCAATGGATCCAGCCGGGCCAGGTGACCGAGCGCGTCGTCGAGGCGGCCGGCGCAGCGCGCCGCCTCGGCCTCGGCCACGGCCAGTTCGATGTGCGTGTCCGGCAGGCCGTCGACGTCGACGGCCGCACGCGCGCGCTGCAGCAGGTCGCTGCCCAACGCCACGTCGCCCGCCCTCAGTGCGGCGATGGCCAGGCTCTCGAACGACATGTCCTGGACACCGAGGCCGACGGCGTCGTCGCGCATCGCGAGAAGCTCATGGATCACCGGCAGGGCGTCGGCCGCGCGGCCGACGTCGGTCAGGCTTTGCACCCGGTTGATCAGCAGCGCCGCGTGGAAGAGCGGCGTGTTCATCGTCGCGCAGCGGCGCAGGCCCTCTTCGACATAGGCCAGCGCCTCGTCCTGGTCGCCCAGCAGGCACAACTCGTGGGCCAGGTTGCAGTACAGCACCGTGTCGAAGCCGTGGCCGCGGGCGGGCCCGGCTTCGCGCAGCGCCTGGTACATGTAGCCGAAGGCCTCGTCGGGCCGCCCCATCACCGAACAGCACCCGGCGATGCTGTTGAGCAGCATGCCGCGTTCCTCGTGGCGCAGCAGGGCCATGCCGCGGTCGCGCAGCGGCAGCACGATGTCCAGCGCCTCGTGCAGGCGCCCCTGCCGCCAGGTGCAGCGGGCCACGCCGACATCGGCCAGCATCTGCCCGCGTTCGTCGCCCAGGCGGGCGAAGCCGCGCCGCGCGGCGCGGAACTCGCGCAGCGCCACCGGCATCGGGCCATAGCGCATGTGATGGTAGGCCTGCGCCAACCGTGCCCAGGCCACGGCCGACGCGTCGCCCAGCCGGTCGCCCATGGCCAGCGCCCGCTCGGCCAGGGCCAGGCTCTGCGCCGAATCGCGGTACTGCAAGCGCCAGGCCCGGCGGGCCAGCCGCAGCGCCGGCCCGGCGCGCGACGGTGGGGGCGGTGCCGGCATGACGTCGGTGGTCACGACTCGCCCCACACCTCGCGCGCCACCTGCACCACGCGCTCGAGCTTGCGCCACTGGTCGTCCTGCGACAGCGCATTGCCGTGGTGGGTGCTCGAGAAGCCGCACTGCGGCGACAGGCACAGCTGCGCCAGCGGCACCACCCGCGCGGCCTCGTCGATGCGGCGCCTCAGGTCGTCGGCGCTTTCCAGATCACCCTGCTTGGTGGTCACCAGGCCCAGCACCACCTTCTTGCCGGCCGGCAGGTGACGCAGCGGCTCGAAGCCGCCGGCGCGGGCCGAGTCGAATTCCATGAACCAGCCGTCGACGTCGGTGGAGAACATGGCCTCGACCACGGGGTCGTAGCCGCCCTCGGCCACCCAGGCGCTCTTGAAGTTGCCGCGGCAGGTGTGGATGGTGACGGCCATGTCGGCGGGGCGGTCGCGCAGCGCGGCGTTGATGACCTCGGCATAGCGCCGCGGCAGCCGGTCGGGGTCGTCGCCGTTGGCGATGCAGTTCTGGCGGATCTTCGGGTCGCAGAGGTAGGCGAAGGTGATGTCGTCGAGCTGCAGGTAGCGGCAGCCCGCGGCGGCGAGGTGGCCGATGGCCTGGCGGTAGGCGGCGGCCACGTCGTCCCAGAACTCGTCGAGATCGGGGTAGGCGCTGCGCGAGATGGCCGCGCGCCCGCCGCGCAGGTGCAGCATCGACGGCGACGGGATGGTCATCTTCGGCAAGCGCGTGGTCACCGACTTCAGGAACGCAAAGTGATCGACCATGATCGGCCGGCTGCAGGCCACGCGGCCGGTGACCGACGCGATGGGCGGTTGTTCGCCCTGCCCGGCCACGGTGAACTTCTGGCCGGCATTCTCGGTGAGCGTGACACCGTCGAGCTGCGACAGGAAATCGAGGTGCCACCAGTCGCGGCGAAACTCGCCGTCGGTGACGGCACGCAGGCCCAGGGCCTCCTGCCGGCGCACGGCGGCCCGCACCGCGTCGTCCTCTATCGCGCGCAAGGCCTCGGCGGCCAGTTCGCCACGGCGCCAGCGCTGTCGCGCCTGCGACAGCTCGGCAGGCCGCAGCAGGCTGCCCACCTGGTCGGCACGGAACGGGGGACGGCTCATCGTTGGCTCGCGCGGCGGTGGACAGGCCCGCATCATCGCGCCGGGCTCAGGGTCCCCACCATCCGTGCCGCCCCTGAGGCGGTGCAGAATCGTTCGCACCCTTTCTCCGAGGCCCCACCGATGAACGCCCCCCTGCCCTTGCCTGCGCTGGACGAGATCCGCGCCCATGAGCGCGAAATGGTCGACATCCGCCGCCAGATCCACTCGAACCCGGAACTGGCCTACGAGGAGAACGCCACCGCCGACCTCGTGGCCGAGAGGCTGGCGCGCTGGGGCTACGAGGTGCACCGCGGACTGGGCGGCACCGGCGTGGTGGGCACGCTGCGCGCCGGCACGTCCAACCGGCGCATCGGCCTGCGTGCCGACATGGACGCGCTGCCCATCCTCGAGACCAGTGGCAAGCCCTGGGCCAGCAAGGTGTTCGGCAAGATGCACGCCTGCGGCCACGACGGCCACACGGCCATGCTCTTGGCTGCGGCGCGCCACCTGGCCGCCACCAGGCGCTTTGACGGCATCCTGCACCTGGTGTTCCAGCCCGCCGAAGAAGGCCAGGCCGGCGCCAAGCGCATGCTGGACGAAGGCTTCCTCGACCTGTTCCCTTGCGAGGCCATGTTCGGCATGCACAACATGCCGGGGCGCGCCGAGGGCAAGTTCGTCGCCGTGCCGGGCTTTGCGATGGCCAGTTCCGACACCGCCATCATCAAGGTGCGCGGCAAGGGCGGCCACGGCGCGATGCCGCAGACCGCCATCGACCCGGTGGTGGCCGCGTCCAGCATCGTGATGGCGCTGCAGTCCATCGTCTCGCGCAACGTGCCGCCGCTCGAGGTGGGCATCGTCACCGTCGGCGCCTTCCTGGCCGGCGAGGCGGCCAACGTGATCCCCAACGAGGCCGAACTGCGCCTGACCGTGCGCGCCTTCAAGCCCGAGGTGCGCGACCTGCTCGAGCGCCGCATCACCGAGATCGCCCACGCGCAGGCCGCCGTCTACGGCGCCACCGCCGAGGTCGAGTACGACCGACGTTACCCGTGCCTGTACAACCACCCGGCGCAGACCGCCTTCTGTGAGCAGGTGGTGCGCGACTGGCTGGGCGACGACGGCCTGATCGACAAGGTGGAGCCCGTCACGGGCAGCGAGGACTTTGCGTTCTTCCTCGAGAAGGTGCCGGGCTGCTACGTCTTCATCGGCAACGGCGTCGGCGAGCAGGGCGGTTGCATGGTGCACAACCCCGGCTACGACTTCAACGACCGGGTGCTGCCCACCGGGGCAAGCTACTGGGTGCGGCTGGCCGAAACCTACCTGAAAGCCGCGTGATGAGGGCCGCCTGATCGGGCAGGCGGCTGCCCGACGGCATGGCATCGACGATAAGCCGGGCGATCCCTCGCCAGGCCCATCGTCGCGGGCTCACAGCGGCGGGATGCGCAGCATCTGGCCCGGGTAGATCTTGTCCGGGTGCGACAACATCGGCTTGTTGGCCTCGAAGATCACCGGGTACTTGTTGGCGTCGCCGTAGAACGCCTTGGCGATCTTCGACAGGTTGTCGCCGGACACCACGGTGTGCCACTTCGATTCGTCCTGCGGCGTGTTCACCGTCATCAGGTCATTGACCGCCGTGACGCCTGCCACGTTGCCGCAGCACAGCAGCACCTTTTCCTTGGTGGCCTGGTCGTCGACCGTGCCGGCCACGGTGACGGACGCATCGCTGCCGTCGAAGCTGACGTCCAGCCCACTGACCGACAGGCCCTGGGCGCCGATGTAGTCGGCGATCGCGCTGGCGGCGGCCTTGTTGGCGGCCTCCTGGTTCTCGGGCGAGGGCGACGCAGCAGCCGCCTCCTGGGCGGCCTTGGCCTCGCCCCGGTTGAACAGCTTCTCGCCGGCTTCCTTGATGAACGACATCAGACCCATGGGGAACTCCTCGTGGTGGGTGGTTGGAACCTTGTGTCCCATGCTAGCTCAGCAGGGGCGGCAGTCGCCCATCCCTTCGGCCAGTGGGGCGGGCCGGCACGCCGGCGCTCAAGCCCGCACGGTCGGCGGCCGATAACCCGGTCAACCCCCTTGACCCCGCCGCTCCGTGCCCAACGATCCGTTTCCCCGCCGCGTCCGCCGCCGCTGCCCGTCCTGCGGTCATGCGCTCAGGCGCGTGCCGAGGCTGCCCGAGGACCGACTGGCCGACGACGGCACCCCCGCGCACCGCTACCGCTGCCGGGCCGCCACCTGTGGCTGGGAAGGCCTGATCGAGCGCGGCGCCCTCGCGGCCGCGCCACCAGCGCCCGAGCCGGCCCCGCGGCACCGCCTGCGCCAGGCCACCTGGGCCTTGGCGGGCCTGGCCGGCGTGGCCCTGGCGGCCGTGGTGGTCAACGCCGCGTCGCACCGGCAGGGCCCGTCGGCGCGCGGCAGCGGCCCCGTCGTGGCCCAGGGCGTCAGCCACGATGGCGACGCGCTGCCCGCCGATCACCCGATGCTGGCCCTGGTCGACGAGGCCGTCCCCGCACCCGCCTCGTCGCCCGACCCGGCCCTGGCCCTGCGCCAGCGCTGCGCCTGGGGCCAGCCGGGCCGCAGTCCCTACAAGGGCACGGTCGAACAGGCACTGAACGCCGCCCGCCTGCCGGCACCGCTGGTGCAGCAGGTGGCCGCCAAGATCCGCGCGCACGACGTGAGCGATCGCGTGGCCATCTCCAACGCCACCATCCGGGCCGAGGCCAGCGGCCGCGAGTACGACCCAAAAGCCGTGGTCATGACCTATGGCCGCACGCTGTGCATGGCCACCCAGGTCAACTTCAAGGCCGGCCACACCGAGCGGGCCGACCTGTACGTGGTCTCGGACGACGCCGGCAAGCGCTACTCGGTGATGGTGCCCGACGTGTGCGGCAATGTCTCGGTGCTGGCCGAACGCGGCAAGTCGCTGCCGGTGGCGGTGCTGGCGGCCGCCCAGGCCCTGGCCGACGCCAAGCCGCTGCGCCTGGCCGGCGATCCGAAGGCCGGCGACCTGCTGCAGACGCTGGGCCTGCGCGATACGAGCGCGGCGCGCGAAGTGCCCGAGCCCGGGTCGCTGCCGATGGTGGCACTGGCCTTGGCCGCGCTGGCCTGGTCGCTGCGGCGGCGTCGCACGGGCCGGTAGCCCGACGACGCACCGCCGCCGACACGCCGGCGGCCGCGGCCCTCAGCCCCCCGGCCGCCCCGCCACCAGCGGCACCACGTTGACGTCGTGCCCGCTGGCGCCGAAGGCCTGCTCGCGCAGCAGCGCCAGTTGATCGCGCACCCGCGCCGCCTTCTCGAACTCGAGATTGCGGGCGTGGTCGAGCATCTGCTTCTCGAGCAGCTTGATGCGCTTGGCCAGGTCCTTCTCGCTCATGGCCTCGACCTCGGCCGCCTCGACCATGCCGCGCAGCTTGGTCTTGTCGTCCTGCGCGCTGACCACGCCGTCGATCATCTCGCGCACTTCCTTGCGCACGCTGCGCGGGGTGATGCCCTGCTCGAGGTTGTGCGCCGTCTGCTTGGTGCGGCGCCGCTCGGTCTCGCCGATGGCCTGGCGCATCGAGTCGGTCATGCGGTCGGCATACAGGATGGCGCGGCCGTTGAGGTGCCGCGCGGCGCGACCGATGGTCTGGATCAGGCTGCGCTCGCTGCGCAGGAAGCCTTCCTTGTCGGCATCCAGGATGGCCACCAGCGACACCTCGGGGATGTCCAGCCCCTCGCGCAGCAGGTTGATGCCCACCAGCACGTCGAACACGCCCAGGCGCAGGTCGCGGATGATCTCCACCCGCTCCACCGTGTCGACATCGGAGTGCAGGTAGCGCACCTTGACGCCGTTGTCGGTGAGGTAGTCGGTCAGCTGCTCGGCCATGCGCTTGGTCAGCGTGGTGATCAGCACCCGCTCGCCGATGACCGCACGGTCGCGGATCTCCTGCAGCACATCGTCCACCTGGTGCGTGGCCGGCCGCACCTCCACCATCGGGTCGACCAGCCCGGTGGGGCGCACCAGCTGCTCGACCACCGCGCCGGCGTGCTGCTGCTCGTAGTTGCCCGGCGTGGCCGAGACGAACACCGCCTGGCGCATCTTGCCCTCGAACTCGTCGAACTTCAGCGGCCGGTTGTCCAGCGCGCTGGGCAGGCGGAAGCCGTACTCCACCAGCGTGGTCTTGCGCGCGCGGTCGCCGTTGTACATGCCGCCGAACTGGCCGATCAGCACGTGGCTCTCGTCGAGGAACATGATCGAGTCGGGCGGCATGTAGTCCACCAGCGTCGGTGGCGGGTCGCCCGGGCGGGCGCCCGACAGGTGGCGGGTGTAGTTCTCGATGCCCTTGCAGTGGCCCACCTCCACCATCATCTCCAGGTCGAAGCGCGTGCGCTGCTCGAGCCGCTGCGCCTCGACCAGCTTGCCGGCCTTGACGAACTCGTCCAGCCGCTCTCGCAGCTCGATCTTGATGGTCTCCACCGCCGCCAGCACGCGCTCGCGCGGCGTCACGTAGTGGCTCGAGGGGTAGATCGTGAAGCGCGGCACCTTCTGGCGGATGCGGCCGGTCAGCGGGTCGAGCAGGCTCAGGGCCTCGATCTCGTCGTCGAACAGCTCCAGCCGCACCGCCAGCTCGCTGTGCTCGGCCGGGAAGACGTCGATGGTGTCGCCGCGCACGCGGAAGCTGCCGCGCGAGAAATCGGTCTCGTTGCGGGTGTACTGCATGCGGATCAGCTGCGCGATCACGTCGCGCTGGCCGATCTTGTCGCCCACCCGCAGGATGAAGCGCATCTGCGTGTAGTCCTCGGGCTTGCCGATGCCGTAGATCGCGCTCACCGAGGCCACGATCACCGTGTCGCGGCGCTCCAGCACGCTCTTGGTGGCGGACAGGCGCATCTGCTCGATGTGCTCGTTGATCGACGAGTCCTTCTCGATGAACAGGTCGCGCTGCGGCACGTAGGCCTCGGGCTGGTAGTAGTCGTAATAGCTGACGAAATACTCGACCGCGTTCTTCGGGAAGAACTCGCGGAACTCGCTGTACAGCTGCGCCGCCAGCGTCTTGTTCGGTGCGAAGACGATCGCCGGCCGGCCCAGCCGGGCGATCACGTTGGCCATCGTGAAGGTCTTGCCCGAGCCGGTGACGCCCAGCAGCGTCTGGTAGGCCAGGCCGTCCTCGATGCCCTCGACGAGCTGGTCGATCGCCTGGGGCTGGTCGCCGGCGGGCGCATACGGCTGGAACAGCTGGAACGGCGAGTCGGGGTAGCTCACGAACTCGCCTTTCGGCGGGGCGTCCGGGTCGACTTCGGCGATGGCGGTCATGGGGTATCCCTGGGCGACTAAAATCGGGGCGCCTCGGCGGTCTTGCCGGTGCGCGGTCCAACCCGACAGCGTATCGCAGCCCTGCCTGGCCTGCAGCCCACCCCCCCGACTGGACCAACCGTCCACAACCCCCGGCTGCTGCCACCGCACTGACAGGAAGCACTCGCAATGACGCTCTTCGCCGCCGTCGACATGGCCCCGCGCGACCCGATCCTGGGTCTGAACGAACAATTCAACGCCGACACCAACCCGGCCAAGGTCAACCTGGGCGTCGGTGTCTATTTCGGTGAGGACGGCAAGCTCCCGCTGCTGGCCTGCGTGAAGGCCGCCGAACGGCAGCTCACCGACGCCGCCAAGCCGCGGGGCTACCTGCCCATCGACGGCATCGCCGCCTACGACAAGGCGGTGCAGGGTCTGGTGTTCGGCGCCGACAGCGAGGTGCTCAAGGCCGGCCGCGTGGCCACGGTGCAGGCCCTCGGCGGCACCGGCGGTCTGAAGGTGGGCGCCGATTTCCTGAAGAAGCTCAACCCCGCCGCCAAGGTGCTGATCAGCGACCCGAGCTGGGAGAACCACCGCGCGCTCTTCACCAACGCCGGCTTCCCGGTCGAGACCTACGCCTACTACGACGCCGAAAAGCTGGGCGTGCGCTTCGACGCCATGCTGGCCGACCTGAAGTCCGCGCCGGCCGGCACCATCGTCGTGCTGCACGCCTGCTGCCACAACCCCACCGGCTACGACATCACGCCCGAGCAGTGGACGCAGGTCATCGCGGCCTGCCAGGCCGGCAGCCTGGTGCCCTTCCTCGACATGGCCTACCAGGGCTTCGGCGACGGCATCGCCGAAGACGGCGCGGTGGTGCAGCAGTTCCTGGCCTCGGGCCTCGACTTCTTCGTCTCGACCTCGTTCTCGAAGAGCTTCTCGCTGTACGGCGAGCGCGTCGGTGCGCTCAGCGTCGTGTGCTCGACCAAGGACGAGGCGGCGCGCGTGCTGTCGCAGCTGAAGATCGCCATCCGCACCAACTACTCCAACCCGCCCACGCACGGCGCCCAGGTGGTGGCCACCGTGCTCGACACGCCCGAGTTGCGCAAGATGTGGGAAGAAGAGCTCGCCGGCATGCGCCAGCGCATCAAGCAGATGCGCACGCTGCTGGCCGAGAAACTGGTGGCCGCGGGCGTGAAGAGAGACTTCAGCTTCATCGTGCGCCAGCGCGGCATGTTCAGCTACTCGGGCCTGTCGGCACCCCAGATGCAGCGGCTGCGCAGCGAGTTTGGTGTCTACGGCGTCGATTCGGGTCGCATCTGCGTGGCGGCCCTCAACACGCGCAACATCGACGGCGTCGTGTCCGCCATCGCGAAGGTGCTTTGACCTGCTCAATGCCCTCTTTCACACAAAAGCCCGGCCCTGGCCGGGCTTTGTGCGTTCTGGCGCCGCAACTTGTCGCCCTGGCGACAGCAAGGATCGATCCGAGGGACCCTAGTACGTGTTTTTCCGTAATGACGGATTCGCGTGCAAAGCCACCATGCAAGCGTTAACATCGGTTAATTGCTGCACTGCACAAATTTAGTGTCTGCCTGTCAGGTCTTGTTCAGTCGCGCTGTCACATGATGCGCCACTGAAGTCGACCGCACTCAACCCGGAGTCACCCCATGCTTTATCAGCTGTACGAGACCCAACGCGCCCTGATGGCACCGTTCTCCGAGTTCGCCAGCGCTTCGGCCAAGCTGTACAACCACCCGCTGTCGCCGTTCACGCACATCCCGCTGGCGCAGCGGCTCTCCGCCAGCTTCGACCTGATGCACCGCCTGGCCAAGGACTACGAAAAGCCCGAGTTCGGCATCCGCACCGCCACCGTCGAAGGCATCGAGGTGGCCGTGCAGGAGCAGGTGCCCATCACCAAGCCGTTCTGCCGGCTGCTGCGCTTCAAGCGCTTCACCGACGACGCCAAGGCGCTGGAAGTCATGAAGACCCAGCCCACCGTGCTGGTGGTGGCGCCGCTGTCGGGCCACCATTCCACGCTGTTGCGCGACACCGTCAAGGCCCTGCTGCACGACCACAAGGTGCTGATCACCGACTGGACGGATGCGCGCACCGTGCCTGCCGAGGTGGGCCCCTTCCACCTCAATGACTACGTGGCCTACGTGCAGGAGTTCATCCGCTACCTGGGCCCCGAGGTGAACGTGATCTCGGTGTGCCAGCCCACGGTGCCGGTGCTGGCCGCCGTGTCGGTGATGGCCACGCACGGCGAGTTCACGCCGCGCACGCTGACGATGATGGGCGGCCCCATCGACGCCCGCAAGTCGCCCACGTCGGTGAACAACCTGGCGATGAACAAGAGCTACAGCTGGTTCGAGAACAACGTCATCTACCGGGTGCCGCCGAACTTCGTCGGCGCCGGGCGCCGCGTGTACCCGGGCTTCATGCAGCACACCGGCTTCGTCGCGATGAACCCCGACCGCCACGTCAGCTCGCACTACGACTACTTCCAGGACCTGATCCGCGGCGACGACGACTCCACCGAGGCCCACCGCCAGTTCTACGACGAGTACAACGCCGTGCTGGACATGCCGGCCGAGTACTACCTCGAGACCATCAAGACGGTGTTCCAGGACTTCGCACTGGTCAATGGCACCTGGGACGTCGACGGCACCCTGGTGCGGCCGCAAGACATCACCACCAGCGCGCTGCTCACCGTCGAGGGCGAACTCGACGACATCTCCGGCGCCGGCCAGACCAAGGCGGCGCACGGGCTGTGCACCGGCATCCCGAAGGAACGCCAGTTCCATTACGACGTCGCTGGTGCCGGCCACTACGGCATCTTCTCCGGCCGCCGCTGGCGCGAGATGGTGTACCCGGAGGTCAAGGCCTTCATCAAGCGCTTCAACGAGCCCGGCAACAAGCGCGACCTCGAGCCGGCCACCCGTCGGCTGAGCGCCAACGCCGACGTGGCCGCGGCACCCAAGGCCAAGGCCCGCGCCAAGGTTGCTGCCAAGGCCACCTCGATGGCCAGCGCCAAGACGGGCACCAAGGCCGTCGCCCAGGCCAAGCCGCGCACCCGGAAGGGATGATCCGGCCGGTGGCCGCCGCCGCCACGGTCGCCAGCGCGCACGCCGCGCTGGCCGACCGCATCGACGCCGCACTGCCGCAGACGCAGTGCACGCGCTGCGGCTACCCCGACTGCCGCGCCTACGCCGAGGCCGTGGCCTCGGGCGAGGCGGCCCTGAACCGCTGCCCACCCGGCGGCGCCGAGGGCATCCTCCGCCTCGCGGCCCTCACCGGCCGGCCGGCCCTGCCGCTGGATGAGGCCTGCGGTGCCGAGGGCCCCGTCCGGCTGGCCGTGATCGACGAGGCCTGGTGCATCGGCTGCACGCTGTGCATCAAGGCCTGCCCGGTCGACTGCATCGTCGGCGCCAACAAGCGCATGCACACGGTGATCGACGCGCAGTGCACCGGCTGCGAACTCTGCATCCCCGCCTGCCCGGTCGACTGCATCGCGCTCGTCCCGGTCAGCGGCGATCGCAGCGGCTGGGCCGCCTGGTCGCCCGCGCAGGCCGAGGAGGCCCGCGACCGCTACGCCTTCCGGCAGCAGCGCCTGCAGCGCGAACAGGTCGAGCACGACGAGCGCCTGGCCGCCAAGGCCGCCGCCAAGCTGGCCGACCTGCCCAACCTCACCCGCCTGACCGACCCCGCCGCCATCGAGCGCAAGCGGGCCGTCATCGAGGCCGCCATGGCCCGGGCCAAGGCCAGGCGAGAGGCCGCATGAAGCCGTCCGACATCGAGCCCTTCTTCGCCACGCTGGCTGCGGCCAACCCGCGGCCGGTGAGCGAGCTCGAGTACACCTCGGTGTTCGAGTTGCTGGCCGCGGTGCTGCTGTCGGCCCAGGCCACCGACGTGTCGGTCAACAAGGCCACGCGGCGGCTGTTCCCCGTCGCCAGCACGCCGCAGGCGATGCTGGCGCTGGGGCAGGAGGCGGTGTGCGAGCACATCCGCACCATCGGCCTGTACCGCAACAAGGCCAAGCACCTGCTGCAGACCTGCCGCCTCCTGGTCGACCGGCATGGCGGCCGGGTGCCACGCTCGCGCGAGGCGCTCGAGGCGCTGCCGGGCGTGGGCCGCAAGACGGCCAACGTGGTGCTCAACGTGGCCTTCGGCGAGCCGACGATGGCGGTCGACACCCACGTCTTCCGCGTCGGCAACCGCACCGGCCTGGCGCCAGGGCGCACGCCGCTGGCGGTGGAGCAGCAACTACTGCAGCGCGTGCCGGCGCGATATGCCGTCGACGCGCACCACTGGCTGATCCTGCACGGCCGCTACGTGTGCACCGCCCGGGCGCCGAAGTGCAGCGCCTGCGGCGTGCGCGCCTGGTGCGATTTCGCCCGCGCGCAGCCGGCGGCATGACGACGCTGCGCCAGGGTGGCGACGCCGGTGCCGAGCGCGCCTGCCGACGCGGCGCGGCACCTGCCGCACGCGTGGCCGGCCTGGTCGCCGCGTTGCTCCTGGCCGCTGCGGGCGCGCAGGCCGCGCCAGTGAACGTGCGCGACGACGGCGGGCAGGTGCTCACCCTGCCGGCGCCCGCGCGGCGCGTGGTGGCGGTGTCGCCGCACCTGGCCGAGATGGTGTTCGCCGCCGGCGGTGGCGACCGCCTGGTGGGCGTGATGCGCTACAGCGATTTCCCGCCCGAGGCAGCCCGGCTGCCGGTGATCGGCGACGCCTTCGCGGTGAACCTGGAGGCCGTCGCGGCGCTCAAGCCCGACCTGCTGCTGGTGTGGCGCAGCGGCGTCAACCCGCGGCAGCAGCAGCGCCTGCGCACGCTGGGCGTGCCGGTGTACGAGAGCGAGACCACCAGCGTCGAGGGCATCGCCGACACGCTGCGGCGCCTGGGCCGCCTGCTCGGCACCGAGCCTGCGGCCGAGGCCGCCGCGGCACAGACCGAAACGGCCTGGGCCCAGTTGCGGGCCCGCCATGCCGGCCGGCCGCCGGTGCGGGTGTTCTACCAGCTGTGGCACGAGCCCCTGATGACGGTGAACCAGGGCCACCTCATCGACCAGGCCATCCGCGCCTGCGGCGGCGTCAACGTGTTCGCGCAGCAGCCCGGGCTCACGCCCACCGTCAGCTGGGAGGCCGCCGTGGCCACCAACCCGCAGGTGGTGGTCACCGGCGCGGCGCGCGACGAGCCGCCACACCTCGAAGGCTGGCAGCGTTTCTCGCGCGTGGAGGCCGTACAGCAGCACCGCCTGAAGGTGCTGGACGGCCACCGCCTGGCGCGCATGACGCCGCGCTTCGTCGAGGGCGCGCAGGCGCTGTGCTCGGCCATCGATTCGGCGCGTTAGCGGCAAGCCACCGCCGCGCACCGACGGCCGGCTACTCGGCCACCCACACCCCGCCGGCCTCGCGCCAGTCGCACCCGTACACCTGCCGCAGCGTGTCGACGGTCAGGATCTCGGCCAGAGGCCCGGCACGCCAGCGGCCGTCGCCCAGCAGGGCCAGGCCATGCGTGCCGGCGCGGGCGATCCAGTTCACGTCGTGGGCGCTGGCCACCAGAGCCGCCTCGCCACCGGGCGGCACCAGCGCGGCCAGCCAGCGCGCCACCTGGGCCTGGTGCGCCGGGTCCTGGAAGGACACCGGCTCGTCCATCAGCATCAGCGGCGCCCCCTGCAGCGCGCATTGCGCCAGCGCGATGCGCTGCCGCTCGCCGCCCGACAACTGCCGCACGCCGCGCTGCACCAGGTCTTGCGCGCCCAGCGCGGCCAGCACCTCGTCGACGCTGCGCGCGCTGGGTCGCACGGTGGACAGCGCCAGCAGGCGCTCGACGCTGATCGGAAAGCGGTCCACTGACTGCTGCGGCGCGTAGGCGCGTAGCCACGCCGCATCGGCCGGCGCCCAGTCGGCCTGGCGCCGGCCCATCCAGCGCAGCTCGCCCTGCGTCTGCGGCACCGACAGCCCGGCCAGCGCCCGCAGCAGCGTGCTCTTGCCAGCGGCGTTGCGGCCGATCACGCACCAGCGCTCGCCGGGCATCACCCGCCAGTCCAGGCCCTGCAGCAGCCAGCGGCCGGCGGCGTGCAGGCCCAGGCCACGGGTCTCGAGCAGCGGCGTCGTCACCGGGCCTCCCGTGTCAGCACCACGATGAACAGCGGCGCGCCCAGCAGCGCCATTACCGCACCCACCGGCAGTTCCAGCGGCGACACCACGGTGCGGGCCAGCAGGTCGGCCCAGATCAGCAGGGCCGCGCCGCCGACGGCCGACATCCACGCGAGGTCGCGGCTGCGCTGAACCCCCACCAGGCGCAGCGCCTGCGGCACCACCAGGCCGACGAAGCCGATGGCCCCGGCGCTGGCCACCGCCATGCCCGTGGCCAGCGAGGCCGACACCAGCAGCAGCAGGCGCAGCCGCCGCACCGGCTCGCCCAGCAGGGTGGCCACCTCGGTGCCCAGCAGCAGGCGGTCGATGGCGGTGTGCCAGCGCAGCAGCAGCAGCACCATCAACACCGCGCCGCCGATGCACGCGGCGCCGCCGCGCGCGCCCGACAGGTCGCCCACCAGCCAGAACACCGCGCCGCGCAGTTGCTGGTCGGGCGTGATGGCCAGCAGCAGCGTGGCCACCGCGCCGCACAGCGCGGCCAGCATCGCGCCGGTGAGCACCAGCCGCGGCGACGCGTCGTCGGCGGCGGCCAGCGCCGATCGCGTCAGCGCCAGCAGCGCCAGGCCCGCCGCCAGTGCGCCCAGCGCCGCGCCCAGCCACAGGCTGGCGCCGGCCATCAGGGCCAGCAGGCCACCCACCGACGCGCCGCCCGAACTGCCCAGCACGTAGGGGTCGGCCAGCGGGTTGCGCAGCAGCACCTGCATCGCCAGCCCGGCCATCGCCAACAGCGCGCCCACTCCCGCGGCCGCCGCCACGCGCGGCGCGCGCAGCGTGGCGATCAGTTCGGCGTCCAGCCCCGCGGCGCCGAACGACAACCCGGCCGCCAACGACAGCCCCAGCAGCGCCAGCAGGCCGATGGCCAGGGCGGTGAGGCGGGCGCCGGTCAGGCCCATGGCATCAGCGCGACACCGCGCTGTGGTCAGTGCAGCGCGCTGCCGCGCCGTGGTCGGCGCAGCGCACCGCGGCGCTGGCGGGGCTGGAGCGAGCGGCCATGCAACGCTCCGGGCGGTCCATCGCGCGCTGCACGCCGATCACAGCGCCATGCGCCACCGCAGGCCCATGAACAGGCCACGTGGCGGCTGCAGGTAGCCGCCCGCGGTCTCGTAGTGCGCATCGCCCAGGTTCTCGAGGCGCACGAACCACTGGCCCTGCGGATGGAAATCCCACTGCGCCGTCAGGTCGGCCACGGTGTAGGCCGCCAGCGTGGTGCCGTCGGCCTCGGGCCGCGCGCCGGCATGGCGGGCGGCCAGTCCGACGCGCCAGCCGCCGCCGAGGTCCTTCGAGGCGGACACCGAGGCCAGCCGCTCGCTGCGCCGCACGCGCACCTGCCCGGTGTCTTCGTCCACCGGCCGCTGCAGCGTCAGGCCGGCGCGCAGGTCGATCGACGCCACGCGGCCGGCGTGCGACAGCTCGAGCCCGCGGTTGCGGGTGCGATCGATGTTGCCGAAGGCAAAGGTGCGGGTGTCGTAGTCGATCTCGTCGCGCACACGGGTCTGGAACCAGGTGGCGCGCAGGCGTTGGCCGGCCGCGGCCCACTGCACGCCCAGCTCGGCCGAGCGCGAGGTCTCGGGCCGCAGCGCGGGGTTGCCGAAGAACGGTGCGTGCAGGTAGCCCAGCGGCGGCGCGCTGAAGGCATTGCCGGCGCTGGCCAGCAGCTTCCACTGCGGATCGAGGGCCCACGACCAGCCAACATTGGCGCTGTTGCGCGAGCCCACGCCGCCGATGTCGTCGTGCCGCAGGTTCAGCGACAGCGACTGCGCCCCCAACGCGGCCTGCACGCCGCCGAACACGGCCCACACGGTGCGCGCCCGGTCGTAGATGCCGCCGAAGCCGTCGTTGGTGTCGATGCGCTGGCGCTGCAGTTCAGCGCCGGCCACGGCCGACAGCCCGGACTGCAACGCCAGTTCATTCGACCAGTTCAGCGCATCGACGGTGGTGCGGTAGCGGCCCAGCGACCCGAACTCGCCGGTCTCGTCGTACGAGGCGTCGTCGCGCTGCGTCGACAGCGACAGGCGGCTGGTCCAGCCGGTGCCGAGGCGGTCGTCGCTGCCCAGCCGCAGCATCTGCTTGCGCGTGCGGCTGCACTGCACGTCGGCCGGCGTGGCAAAGAAGCTGTCGTAGTCGAGCCGGCCCTCGGTGTGCAGCAGCCCCGCGCTCAGCGTGTGGCCGTCGGCCCAGGCGTGCGACAGGTTCAGCGTGGCGCTGGTGTTGCGGTAGCCGTCGCGGTCGGGGTTGGCCGCGGGCACCCGGGCGGCGTCGAGCACCGACAGGCCGCGGTCGCGCTGGGCCGACAGGCCCGCCGACCACTGCGTGGCCCCGGTGCCGCCGGAGGCCTGCGCCGAGGCGCGTGCGTAGCCACGCGCACCGCCCTCGCCGACCAGCGACAGCCGCGGCTCGCCGCCACGGCGGGTGAACACCTGCACCACGCCGCCGACGGCGCCGCTGCCGTACAGCGCCGAGACATTGCCGCGCACGATCTCGACGCGCTCCACCTGGTCGAGCATCAGGTGCTCGACGCCCACCTGCCCGGTGGCGTCCTGGCGCGACAGCGGCACGCCGTCGACCAGCACCAGCACCTGGCGCATCGGCGCGCCGCGCACGAACAGCGACGTGGCCGTGCCGCGGCCACCGTTGGCGGCCAGTTGCAGGCCGGCCTCGGCGGCCAGCAGCGCGGCCAGGTCGACCGCCTGCGTGCGCTCGATGTCGGTGCGCGTGAGCACCGTGGTGTGCGGCAGCGCATCGGTCAACGCCTGCGGCGCGCGCGCCGCCGTGATGACCACGGTGGAAGCGTCGTCGGCCTGCGCCGACAACGAGAAGACGACGGCGCACGCCGCCGCCACGGAAGCGGCGCGGGGCGCCTGGAGACGAATCAACATGGGAACGAGGACCTGGAACACAACGCCTGCCCCCGCTTCCCCGCGAGGGCCATGGCCATGCGGCCGCACCAGGCGTGAACCCTGTGCGACCCCCTAGTTGGCCGGTATCCGGGCTGGCGGAGGCAACCCCTGTGGCCTTCCCGGCCGAGCGTTCGGCCAGTGGCTTGCAGTCACAGGAGCGGGGACATGCCGTGAGGCGATCCCGTCCGCTTACCGTTGCGGGGGCAGCGCAGGTTGGGTGACGTCCGGCGGACGCGGCACCTTCCTGCTTCCCGTTTAACCCGACCCCGCATGACGCGCGGCCGGAGCACCAACGGGCGAATCCTAACAGTGGCACCTGATGCGAAGCCTACAATCCGTGACCCCCACAGCAGTCAATGTGCCGTCCATGTCCAGACTCGATGAACTTGCAGAGCGCATCGAACGGCTCGCGCTGAGGCACGAGGAACTGCGGCGCACCAATGCGCTGCTCGAGCAGCAACTGGGCAGCGTCACCGCAGAGCGCGACAGCCTGAAGTCCCGGCTGGCTGCGGCCCGCGCGCGCATCGACGCCCTGCTCGACCGCCTGCCGGCCGAACCCACGCGAGACGGCGCATGAAGCAGATCGAAGCCACCATCCTGGGCCAGAGCTACGCACTGGCCTGCCCGCCCGGCGGCGAGCAACTGCTGCGCGAGGCGGTGGCCATCGTCGACCGCGAAATGAGCGGTATCCGCGACGCGGGCAAGGTCAAGGCGCGCGAGCGCATGGCGGTGCTCGCGGCACTGAACCTGGCCTACCAGCGCGCAGAGCAATCGGCCGCCGCGGCACTGGCCCCGCCGCCTGCGCCACCCATGTCCACCCCCCCTTCCACCGGCGTGGATTTCGACATCGAACAGTTGATCCGGCGCATCGATTCCGCACTCGGCGACGATGGCCATCTGCTGTGACTAAATCGTCGACACAAGACGCTCGGAGCCTGCTTAGAATGGGCTCGTCCGTCGCAGGTTGTGGGTTTTAATTCTCTGAACCGATGCTCGTTGAGCAAGGGCTTGGAACATCGCGAAGCTGGTGCGATCGTCTCGCGTCAGATGAACCCGAAGCCTCGCTGACCTCGCCCACCTGGATCTGACCACTTGGGTTCAGGAAAGCGGCCCGCGGCCCGCGGCGGACACCCCACCCCTCCCCCACGATGCCCGGCTTCTGGCTGATGAAGAGCGAGCCCGACGAGTGCTCGATCGACGACCTCGCGCGCGCGCCGGGCCAATGCGTGCCCTGGGTGGGCGTGCGCAACTACCAGGCGCGCAACTTCATGCGCGACGCCATGGCAGTGGGTGACGGCGTGCTGTTCTGCCATTCGTCCTGCGCCGATCCCGGCATCGTCGGCGTGGCCGAAGTGGCCAGCCGGGCCTACCCCGACGCCACGCAGTTCGACCCCACCAGCCCGTGGTTCGACGCCAAGGCCACGCGCGAGGCGCCGCGCTGGCTGCACGTGGACGTGCGGCTGCGCCACAAGACGCGCCTGCTGTCGCTGCGCGAGATGCGCAGCCGCCCCGAACTGGCCACGATGCGCGTGCTGCAGGCGGGCAACCGGCTCTCGATCACCCCGGTCAGCGAGGCCGAGTGGACAGCCGTGCTGGCCTTGCTGGGCGCCGCCGGGCCGCGCCCCTGAGAACACCTGATGGATTTCCTCAACCCCCTGCTGGTGGCCGAGTTGCTGCTTCTCGGCTGCTGCACCGGGTTCCTGGCGGGGCTGCTCGGTGTCGGCGGCGGCATGCTGATGGTGCCCTTCCTCACCATGATCCTCACGCACCGTGGCGTCGAACCTGCGCTGGCCGTGAAGATGGCCATCGCCACCTCGATGTCGACGATCCTGTTCACCTCGATCTCCAGCGTGCGCGCGCACCACAGCCGCGGTGCGGTGCGCTGGGACCTGGTTCGGCGCATGGCGCCGGGCATCGTCATCGGCGGGCTGGTCGCCGGGGCGGGGGTGTTCGCGCTGCTCAAGGGCGCGGTGCTGTCGATGTTCTTTGCGCTGTTCGTCGGCTTCTCGGCCACGCAGATGCTGCTCGACCGCAAGCCCGCGCCGACGCGCCAGATGCCCGGGCCGCTGGGTTCCGGCGCGGTGGGTGCAGGCATCGGCTTCCTGTCCAGCCTGGTGGGTGCCGGCGGCGCCTTCGTCTCGGTGCCGTTCATGACCTGGTGCAACGTGCCCAGCCACAACGCCGTGGCCACCAGCGCGGCGCTGGGCTTCCCGATCGCACTGGCCAGCACCGTGGGCTACGTGGTCGGCGGCTGGGGCCTCGACACCGGCGTGCCCGGCACGCTGGGCTACCTGGTGCTGCCGATGCTGCTGGTGATCGCCTCGTCGAGCGTGATCATGGCGCCACGTGGCGCCCGGGCCGCGCATGCGATGAACACCCGGCAGCTCAAGCGCGTGTTCGCGGTGCTGCTGTACGGCCTGGCCGCGTACATGGCCTGGCGGGCGTTCAGCACCTGACCGGCCCGACCCGGGCGACCCACCCGGGTGCCGGCCCTACTTGACCGGATCGAAGCGGATCGCCGCCAGCGCCACGGCATTGCCACCGCGGCGCCGCGCCTCGGCCAACGCCGACTGGCAGGCCTGCACCACCTCGTCCTGCGAATGGGCGGTGTGCGGAAAGCTGGCCACGCCCATCGACACGGTGAAGCCCAGGTCCTGGCCATCGACCACGATGAGCTGCGTGGCCACCTGGCGCCGCAGGCCCTCCATCCGCGAATGCGCGGTGGCCAGGCCGACGCCCGACAGCAGCACCGCGAAGTGGCGGTCGTCGATGCGGCACGAGGCGTCCATGGCCCGGGTGTTGCCGCGCAACAGGCGGCCCATGGCCTCGTGGATGCGCTCCTGGGCCCGGTCGCCGATCTGGCGCACGCGGTCGGAGAACTCGTCCAGCGCGATGTAGACCAGCGCGAACTCGCGGTGCTCCCGGTTGGACAGGTCGACCTCGCGGCGCAACTGGTCCTCGAAATGCGATGGCGTGTACAGGCCGGTGGCGGCGTCCCGCAGGCCCTGGTCGGCCAGTTCGCGGCGCAAGGCCTGGCTGGCCTTCTGCTCGCGCTCGATCTGCTCGAGCGCCGATTTCATCTGTGCATCGCGTTGGCGCTGCGGCACCAGGTCTTGCCAGACGCAACACAGCAGTCGGCGGCCGCCCAGCGCACAGGGCACGCGCAGCACATTGAACTCGCGGCGCTCGCCCCGCAGTTCGAACCGGTGCTCGCCCACCTGCACGCTGTCGCGCGCCACGGCGGTCTGGTCGGCGGTGCGCAGGGCCTGGGCCAGGCTGGCGTCGAAGCCATCGGCATCGGTGCGCCCAACCGCCTCGGCCGGGGCCATGCCCAGCAGCGCCGCCAAGGGTGCGTTGATGTGCACGTAGCGGCCGTCGACCGCGTCCTTCAGCCCGACCGGCAGCCCCTGCTGCCGAGCCAGCGCCAGCAAACCTTCGCCCATCGCCTGAAGCGCCAGAGCCTCGGCGGGGAGTTCGCTGCGATCGACCGGTGGCGGCATGACACTCCTATCTCGCGATCTTCGCGGCAGCCGGCATGGCCGCGGATCCACATGCTTCGCAGCCATGATAGCCGGGCCGCCGCGCCGACTGTCACCCAACTGGTGCGCGATCGTCGCCCTTTTGCGGCCGCTGCAACGGCCAGCCCTCATCCGCCGATCCCGAATCTTGCGACACTGGGGGTTGGCACGCCGGATTCGCGACCTCATCGCAACGGCACTTCTCTCCATCGCGGCACAGAAAGCGTTCCTTGAGCATCGCCCCCTACCTGAAGGAGATCGGCCGCGGCCACGCCGGCGCCCGCGCGCTCGACGTGGCCCAATCCACAGACCTCATGCGACAGGTGCTCGATGGCACCGCCACCGACCTGGAAGTCGGCGGCTTCGCGCTGGCCATGCGCATCAAGGGCGAGACCTGTGACGAACTGGTCGGCTTCTCCCGCGCGCTGGAGCCCCACCTGGCCTGCGTGCCCAGTGACAAACCGGTCCTGGTGATCCCCAGCTACAACGGCGCCCGCCGCCTGCCCAACCTGACCCCGCTGCTGGCGATGGCCATGGCGCGGCGCGGCGCCCGCGTGCTGGTGCACGGCCCGCGGCGCGACCCGACCCGCGTGACCAGCGCCGAGGTCTTCGCCGCGCTCGGGCTGCCCGCCTGCGATGGCGCCGCGGCCGTGCACGCCGCCTGGCGGCGGGGCGAGCCGGCCCATGTGCCCACCGACGTGCTGAGCCCGGCGCTGCAGCACCTGCTCGACGTGCGCTGGGTGGTGGGCCTGCGCAACTCCGGGCACACCATGGCCAAGCTGATCGCCCCGGTGGCCGGGGCGCCGGTGCTGCGGCTGGCCAGCCACACCCACCCCGAGTTCGGCCGCCTGATGGGCGAGTTTGCCCAGGCCACGGGCGCCAGCATGATGCTGCTGCGAGGCACCGAAGGCGAGCCGGTGGCCGACCCGCGCCGCTGCCCGCGCATGGACCTGTGGCTGAACGGCCGCCTCGACGACGCGATGGGCTGCCCGCCCCAGGACGGCCCGCTGGTGGAACTGCCGGCGCTGCCGCGCGAGATCACCGCGGCGAGCACCGCCGCCTACACCCAGGCCGTGATCGCAGGCACGCAGTCGCTGCCGGCACCGATCGAGCGCCAGGCCGGGCTGCTGGCGCAAGCCCTGGCCCAACTGCAATCGGCCCACGCCGGCTGAGAGTCTGAGAGTTTTTCGATCATGCCCGCTCACCACCCCCAAACGCACCCACTCGTTGTTGCAAATGCTCGCCATAGCCCGAGCTATGGCTGTGCTTTGCGCCTAGATCGGGCGCGTCTGGGGGCGTCGCTCGGGCACGCTCGAATTCCTCTAAGCCTCTGAGCCCACGGATGCGCCCGTTCGACGCCGTGGTCATCGGCGCCGGGGCTGCCGGCCTGTTCTGCGCCGCGCAGGCCGGCCAGCGCGGCCTGCGCGTGCTGCTGATCGACCACGCCGACAAGGTGGCCGAGAAGATCCGCATCTCCGGTGGAGGCCGCTGCAACTTCACCAACCTCGACACCGGCCCCGCCAACTTCCTGTCGGCCAACCCCGATTTCTGCCGCTCGGCCCTGGTGCGCTGCACGCCGGCCGATTTCATCGCGTTGGTGAAGCGGCACGGCATCGCCTTCCACGAAAAGCACCGCGGGCAACTGTTCTGCGACGACTCCAGCGAACAGATCATCGCGATGCTGCTGGCCGAGTGCGCGGCCGGCTCGGTGACCCGCTGGCAACCCTGCGCGGTGGCCGCCGTGCACGCCGCCGAGGGCGGCTTCGAACTCGACACCGCGCGCGGCCCGGTGGCCGCACGCCAGGTGGTCGTCGCCACCGGCGGCCTGTCGATCCCGAAGATCGGCGCCACCGATTTCGGCCACCGGCTGGCGCGACAGTTCGGCCACCGCATCGTCGAGCCGCGACCGGCGCTGGTGCCGCTCACCTTTGCTGCGGCCGACTGGGCGCCGCTGGTGCCGCTGGCCGGTGTGTCGCTCGAGGTGGCGATCATCGCCGGCCAGGGCCGGCAGCGCGTGCGCTTCGTCGAAGACCTGCTGTTCACCCATCGGGGGCTCAGCGGCCCGGCGGTGCTGCAGGCATCGACCTACTGGCGACCCGGTGAGGCACTGACCATCGACCTGGGCGCCGGCCAGGACCTCGCCGCGTTGCTTCGGGAGGCCAAGGCGGTGTCGCGGCGGCAACTCGGCACGCAGCTCGGCACCTGGCTGCCGCAGCGCCTGGGCGATGCCTGGCTGGCACGGCTGCAATTGCCGGCCGATCGGCCCATGGCCGAGCTGCGCGACCGCGATCTCGATGGCCTGGGACGGTCGCTGGCCGAATGGCAGGTGCGGCCCGACGGCACCGAGGGCTACCGCAAGGCCGAGGTCACGGCCGGCGGCGTGGACACCCGCGAGCTCGACTCGCGCAGCCTGCAAAGCCGGCGACAGCCCGGGCTGCACTTCATCGGCGAGGTGGTCGACGTGACGGGCTGGCTGGGCGGCTACAACTTCCAGTGGGCCTGGGCCAGCGCCGCGGCCTGTGCAGCAGCCCTGACGGCGGGATGATCGGCCGCGTGCTCGGCGCGCCGCAGGCTGCCTGGCCTCGGTGCCCTGCGGCCACGGCACCACGGCCGCACGCGAGGCACGCACGCTGCGCATTGTCAAGGCCTCGAAATGCACGCTAGAATCGCTGTCTTTGCTAGCAAACCGCGTGTCGATTCCCCGGACCCGGCGCTACCCGAGTGCATGGCTGGCGGCCCCGAAGGGGCTCCAGCAAGGACACAAGCGCGCGGGCCGAGCCAGGAACACCGAGCGCAACCCATAGGATCCAACCTGTCAATGACCACGATTCGCGTCAAAGAGAACGAGCCTTTCGATGTGGCCCTGCGCCGCTTCAAGCGCACGATCGAAAAGCTGGGCCTTCTGACCGAACTGCGCGCCCGCGAGTTCTACGAGAAGCCCACGTCCGAGCGCAAGCGCAAGAAGGCCGCTGCGGTCAAGCGCCATTACAAGCGCGTCCGCAGCATGCAGCTGCCCAAGAAGCTCTACTGATGCCCGGGGCCGCCCACCGCGGCCCGTCACCAGGGATCAGGGCCAACGCCGCCATGCCGCGCCGCGCCCAGAGCACCGAATCGACCGCAGACATGCCAACGCCCGCGCGGGAATCCGCAGCGGGCGTTTTGCGTTCCAGCCCCAGGAGCCCACGATGAGCCTGAAAGACCGCATCACCGACGACATGAAGAACGCGATGCGCGCCAAGGAGGCCGATCGCCTGTCCACCATCCGCATGCTGCTCGCGGGCATCAAGCAGCGCGAGGTCGACGAGCGCATCACACTCGACGACGCCGCCATCGTCGGGGTCGTCGACAAGCTGATCAAGCAGCGCAAGGATTCGATCGCCGCCTTCCAGTCGGCCGGCCGCACCGACCTGGTCGACAAGGAGACCGCCGAACTCGCGGTGCTTCAGGCCTACCTGCCAGCCCGCCTGTCGAACGACGAGGTCGCCGCCGAGGTGGCCGAGGTCGTGGCCTCGCTGGGCGGCGCCGCGGCACTGGGCCCGGGCGACATGGGCAAGGTCATGGGGGCCGCCAAGGCGCGCCTGGCGGGCAAGGCCGACATGGGCTTGGTGTCGGCGGCCGTCAAGGCGGCGCTCGCCAAGTGAGGGCCGGCCGATGAACACCAGCCTGCCCATCCGCGCCGTGTCGCCCGAGGTGTGCGTGGCGCCGCAGATGACGCCCGAGGCGATGGCCGAGGTGGCCGCGCTGGGCTTCCGCAGCGTCGTCAACAACCGCCCCGACTTCGAGCACGGCCCCGACCAGCCGACCAACGCCGCCGTCGAAGCCGCGGCGCGCGCCGCCGGGCTCGAGTACCGCTTCCTGCCGGTCTCCGGCGGCTACCAGTCGCCTGAAGAGATCGCCGCGTTCGCGCAACTGCTGCGCGAACTGCCCAAGCCCGTGCTGGCGTTCTGCCGCTCGGGCGCGCGCTCCACGCGCCTGTTCATGTCCGCCACGTCCTGACCGAGCGAGCCGCCCCGCCGCCCCAGAACGGGGCGCGCCGGGTTCAGCGGTTTTTCAGCGCCTGCCGGTAGATTGCGGCCCGTCCGGACGACACGGCTGGGGTACACCCCCGGCCGCGCGACGAGACATGCTTTCTAGAATCGATCAGGTCAAGAGGAGACGCGCCTGTGAATGGACTGCTCAAACTTTCGGATGGTGTGGACGCCGTCAGCCACCGCATCGGCCAGCTGATCCGCTGGCTGGTGCTGGCGTCGGTCCTCATCAGCGCCGCCAACGCCATCATCCGCAAGGCGTTCAACATCAGCTCGAACGGCTTCCTCGAGATCCAGTGGTACCTGTTCGCCGGCGTCTTCCTGCTGGGCGCCGGGTTCGCCTTCATGAACAACGTGCACGTGCGCATCGACTTCATCTCGTCGAAGCTGTCCAAGCGCACCAACACCCTGATCGACGCCGTCGGCATCGTGGTCTTCCTGATCCCTCTGTGCGTGATCATGATCAGCCTGAGCTGGCCGTTCTTCGTCAACGCATTCCAGTCTGGCGAGATGTCGCAGAACGCCGGCGGTCTGATCCGCTGGCCAGCCTATTTGCTGATGCCGGTCGGCTTCGGCCTGTTGCTGGCCCAGGCGCTGTCCGAGCTGATCAAGCGCATCGCCTTCCTGAAGGGGCTGCGCGATGAGCCGATGAGCATCGAAGGCGGCATGAGCGACGAAGAAAAGCTCGCCGAGGAACTGGCCGCCGCGGCGGCCAAGAAGCTGGCGGGGGGCTGAGCCATGGAAGCCTCGTTCCTCGCCCAGAACTTCGTCCCGCTGATGTTCGCGGGCCTGTTCATCTTCCTGCTGTCCGGCATCCCCGTGGCCTTCGGCCTGGCGGCCACCGGCCTGTTCTTCGGCTTCGTCGGCATGGAGGCCGGCCTGTTTGGCAGCAACCTGTTCCAGGCCCTGCCCTTGCGCGTGTTCGGCATCATGCAGAACGACACGCTGCTGGCCATCCCGTTCTTCACGCTGATGGGCATCATCCTCGAACGCTCGGGCATGGCCGAAGACCTGCTCGAGACCGTGGGCCAGGTGTTCGGCCCGGTGCGCGGCGGCCTGGCCTTTGCGGTGATCCTGGTCGGCGCGCTGCTGGCGGCCACCACCGGCGTGGTGGCGGCGGCCGTCATCTCGATGGGCCTGATCTCGCTGCCCATCATGCTGCGCTACGGCTACAACCGCACCATCGCCACCGGCACCATCACCGCCTCGGGCACGCTGGCCCAGGCCATCCCGCCGTCGCTGGTGCTGATCGTGCTGGCCGACCAGCTCGGCCGCTCGGTCGGCGACATGTACGCCGGCGCGCTGATCCCCGGGCTGATCCTCGTCGGCCTGTACCTCGGCTTCGTGGCCATCGTCGCCATCGTCAAGCCCGACTGGGTGCCCGCGCTGCCCGCCGAGGCCCGCATCTACCGTGAGCCCAACGGGGCCAGCGGCCACCGCTCGCTGCTGATGCTGTTCCTGCTGGTCGCGGCCGTCGGCTATGGCTGGTCCAAGGTGCACCAGGGCATCATCAACCCGCTGGTCGGCCGCGAGCTGCCGGCACCGGGCGACGAGGTCTTCATCCTGTCGATGACGGTGGCCTCGCTGCTGGCGCTGACGCTGGCGCTGGTCAACAAGTTCATGAAGATCGGCCTGCTGTCGCGCCTGACCGAGCAGGTCACCTTCGTGTTGATCCCGCCGCTGGTGCTGATCTTCCTGGTGCTGGGTACCATCTTCCTGGGCATCGCCACGCCCACCGAGGGCGGCGCGATGGGCGCGCTGGGCGCGCTCATCATGGCGGTGGGCCGCGGCAAGCTGAACCGGTCGCTGCTGGTGCAGGCGCTGGACAGCACCGCGCGGCTGTCCTGCTTCGTGCTCTTCATCCTGGTCGGCTCGACGCTGTTCAGCTTCACCTTCAACGCGGCCGACGGCCACATCTGGGTCGAGCACCTGTTCGACAAGATGCCCGGTGGCGCGATGGGCTTCCTGATCGTGGTGAACATCCTGGTGTTCATCCTGGGCTGCTTCATCGACTTCTTCGAGATCGCCTTCATCGTGATCCCGATCCTGGCCCCGGTGGCCGAGAAGATCCTGCCCGCCCTGCTGCCGGAGGGCACGCCGGCCGACATGACGCTGATCTGGTTCGGCGTGATCATCGCGATGAACCTGCAGACATCGTTCCTCACGCCACCGTTCGGCTTCGCGCTGTTCTACCTGCGCAGCGTGGCGGCCAAGTCGGACTACTTCGACGTGGTCACCGGCGAGAAGATCCCGGCGGTGCAGACCAGCCAGATCTACAAGGGCTCGATCGCCTTCATCCTGGTGCAGGTGGTGATGGTCGGCTGCCTGATCGCGTTCCCGGCACTGGTGACGGGCGGCATCGAGAAGACCGTCACCATCGATGCGGACAAGGCCCTCGAGCAGCTGCAGCAGCAGTCGCAGAGCGATGCGGGGGCGGCCTCGGCACCGGGCGCGGGTGCCGCGTCGGCAGCCGGCACGGGCGACAGCGACAAGGAAGACCCGATGAAGGGCCTGCTCGAATCGATGAAGGCCGACCAGGGCAAGAAGCCCTGACCCCCGGGCGGCGCTGCGGCCACAGCGCCGCGCCGCTCAGGCAAAGAAAAACCCCGCCTCGGCGGGGTTTTCTCTTTCGGGGCGCGCATGAAGCGCGCCAACGGGACGATCAGAGCTTCTGGCTCTGCATGAAGTCGTCGAACTTGCTCTCGGTGAAGCGGAACCACAGGTTCGCATCGCGACGGAAGTTCGAGTAGTCCTCGTAGATCTTCTTCCACGCCGGGTTGCTGGCGTTCAGCTCGGCGTACACGTCCATCGCTGCCTTGAACGACGCATCCATCACGTCCTTCGGGAAGGCATGCAGCTTGGTGCCGGCGGCGACCAGTTGCTTCAGCGCACCCGGGTTGCGGCCATCGTACTTGGCCTGCATGTCCACATGGGCGTTGGCGGCCGCGTTCTCGACGATCGCCTTGTACTCGGGCGTCAGCGCGTCGTAGGCCTTCTTGTTGACGTACAGCGACAGCTGCGGGCCACCTTCCCACCAACCCGGGTAGTGGTAATGCGGGGCCACCTTGTGCAGACCCAGCTTCAGGTCGTCGTACGGACCCACCCATTCGGCTGCGTCGATCGTGCCCTTTTCGAGGGCCTGGTAGATCTCGCCGCCCGGGATGTTCTGCGGGATGGTGCCCAGGCGCTCGAGCACCTTGCCGCCGAAGCCGCCGACGCGGAACTTCAGGCCCTTCATGTCGGCCACCGACTGGACCTGCTTGCGGAAGAAGCCCCCCATCTGCGCGCCGGTGTTGCCCATCGGGAAGTTGACGATGTTCGACTTGGCGTAGAACTCGCGCAGCAGCTTCAGGCCATTGCCCTCGTACATCCAGGCCGTCATCTGGCGGCTGTTCAGGCCGAACGGGATGGCGCAGTCCAGGGCGTAGGTCGGGTCCTTGCCGAAGAAGTAGTACGGCGCGGTGTGGCCGGCCTCCACGGTGCCGTTGCCGACGCCGTCGAGCACGCCGAACGGGGGCATCAGCTCGCCACCCGCGTGGGTGGTGATCTGGAACTTGCCGCCGGTCATCGCACCGACCTGTTTGGCGAACTCGTCGGCGGCACCGAAGATGGTGTCGAGCGCCTTCGGGAAGCTCGAGGCCAGACGCCAGCGGATGTTCGCCTGGGCGTGGACGATGGCTGGGGCGGCGCCAGCCGCCAAGACGCCAGCCAAGCCGGCGCCACGAACAAAGGAACGACGTTCCATGCAGATCTCCTAGGCAAAATTGCAGTGAAGCGGGCGCATTCTAGGAGGGCGCCGCGACCGCGCTGGGGGGTGAAACCCCCACGACCCTGTGCACCAATGCCCGCGTGCTGGCCGCTGCCCCAGACCGCACGACATGGATGCAGCCCGCAGTGGCAGGCCACCGCGCGACGACACCTCTTTGGGGTGAATGCCAGCGTCGCAGCGCGTGGCCGAGATCAGCTGCCCGCCACCTTCATGCCCTCGACGAGCACCGAGCCGATGGTCTTGCCGCCCATGGTGTAGGTGTCGGCGCCGACGGCGACGATGCGGCGGAACATGTCGCGCAGGTGGCCGGCGATCGTCACCTCGCTGACCGGGTGCACGATGCGGCCGCCTTCGACCCAGAAGCCGGCCGCGCCGCGCGAGTAGTCGCCGGTGACGTGGTTGACGCCCTGCCCCATCAGTTCAGTCACGAACAGGCCGCGGCCCAGCTTGCGCAGCATCTCGTCGAGGTGGTCACCCGGTTGGGTGAGCCGGCTGGTGAGCACCAGGTTCTGCGAGCCGCCGGCATGACCGGTGGTGCGCATGCCCAGCTTGCGCGCCGAGTAGCTGGACAGGAAATAGCCCTGCACCACGCCGGCGTCCACCGCCCGGCGGCAGCGGGTGCGCACGCCTTCGTCGTCGAACGGCGCGCTGGCCTTGCCCTTGGGGATGAACGGATCCTCGTCGACGTCGAGGTGGTCGGCCAGCACCGGCTGGCCCAGGCTGTCGAGCAGGAACGTGGCGCGCCGGTACAAGGAGCCTCCACTGACCGCGTGCACGTAAGCGCCCAGCAGGCCGGCGGCCAGCGTGTTCTCGAACAGCACCGGCACTTCGCAGGTGGGCACCTTGCGGCCATTCAGGCGCGACAGCGCCCGCTCCGCGGCGTAGCGGCCGACGGACTCGGGCGACGACAGCGCCATCGCGTCGCGCATCGAGCTGTACCAGGCGTCGCGCTCCATGCTGGCCTTGCGACCGCGCCCCTGCGAGGCGATGGGCGACACCGAGATCGAGTGGCGCGAGCTGGCATAACCGCCGCGGAACCCACGGCTGTTGCCGGCCCAGAAGTGCGACTGCTGTGCCGACGTGGCCCCGCCTTCGCTGTTGGTGATGCGGGCATCGGTGGCGAAGGCGGCGTCTTCGCAGCGGCGGGCCAGGTTGGCAGCGCCCTCGGCGTCCAGCGCCCAGGGGTGGAACAGGTCCAGGTTGCGCGCCACGTCCTCGGCCGTGGCCAGGTCTTCGGCGTCGGGCAGGCCGGCGGCCGGGTCTTCGGCGGTGAAGCGTGCGATGTCGAAGGCCGCCCGCACGGTCTGCTCGATCGCCGCGCGGGAAAAGTCCGAGGTACTGGCGTTGCCGCGTCGCTGGCCCAGGTAGACGGTGACGCCGAGCGACTTGTCGCGGTTGCGTTCGACGTTCTCGATCTCGCCCTTGCGCACCGACACCGACAGGCCGGCACCCTCGGACACCTCGGCCGCGGCGTCGCTGGCGCCCAGGTGCCTGGCGATGGACAAGGTGTCCTCGATGAACTGCTGGAACTGCTCGCGGGTGTACGCAAAGCCCTGGGAAGTGGTGGAACCGGACATCGAGGAGACCAATCGAGAGGTGGGAGACAATCATAGCCACGACACGCCCCGCGCTTCGGCACCCGCCGCACGGCATCCAATTTCAGGCCTCGGCCCCTTGGCCCCGCACTCCCGGCCCATGCACCCACACCCCGCAGACCCTGCCCCCGACGACGAAGACGACCGCGACGGCATCGTCTACCAGCCCGAGCGCCCCAGCAAGACGCGGCTCAAGCAGCAGAGCCACGAGTTGCAGGAGCTCGGCGCCGAACTGGCCGCCCTGCCGGAGAACCGGCTCGCGGCCGCGCCCATGCCCGACGGCCTGCGCGACGCCATCATGCTGTACCGCCGCACCACGTCGCACGAGGGGCGGCGGCGCCAGTTGCAGTACATCGGCAAGCAGATGCGCCTGGCCGACCCCGAGCCGCTGCGCGAGGCCGTGGCAGCGTTCAAGCTGGGCTCGGCCAAGGACACGCTGCGGCTGCACCTGGCCGAGCGCTGGCGCGACGAGCTGATCGCCGACGACGGCGCCGCCACGCGCTGGGCGCAAACCCACCCCGGCAGCGACCTGCAGCGCCTGCGCAGCCTGGTGCGTGCCGCGCGCAAGGACGCCTCGGCGGCCCCCGAACAGCGCAGCGGACGCGGCTTCCGCGAGCTGTTCCAGTTCATCAAACCCTGGCTGGAAGACGACCATGAGTGAGTTCGACCCGGTGCGCATCGGCGTGGTGTCCATCAGCGACCGCGCGTCCAGCGGCATCTACGAGGACAAGGGCATCCCGGCCCTGCAAGAGTGGCTGGGCAGCGCCCTGCGCAACCCCATCGCCTGGGAGACCCGCCTGATCCCCGACGAGCGCGAGGCCATCGGCGCCACCCTGCGCGAACTGGTGGACGTGGCGCACTGCGACCTCGTCCTGACCACCGGCGGCACCGGCCCGGCGCTGCGCGACGTGACGCCCGAGGCCACGCTGGACGTGGCCGACAAGGAGATGCCGGGCTTCGGCGAGCAGATGCGGCAGATCAGCCTGCGCTTCGTGCCCACGGCCATCCTGTCGCGGCAGGTGGCGGTGATCCGCGGCAAGGCCTTGATCATCAACCTGCCCGGCCAGCCCAAGTCGATCGCCGAGACGCTGCGCGGGCTGCCCGATGCCCAGCCGCCGGTGCATGGCATCTTCACGGCCGTGCCCTACTGCATCGATCTGATGGGTGGGCCCTACATTGAAACCGACGACGCGGTGTGCAAGGCCTGGCGGCCGAAGACCGCGATCCGCCCGCCGAAGGGCTGACGCCCGCACCGCGCCGCGGCGCGTTGCCGCGGGCCCCGAGCGGGCCGTGCGCCGCCCTACTTGACCAGGCGGTTCAGGCCCTCGGCGTCGAAACGCTCGGTGGTGTGCGCGTCCTGCGGCACGCAGTCGGTGGCCGGCAGCTCGCGAGAGCGTGCCGACAGCTTCTCGATCGCCTGCCACAGCAGCGCGATCTGGTGCTCGTGGCTCGAGGCGTTGTCGATCAGGCCCTTCATGGCCTGAGCCACCGGGTCGTCGCCCAGCGTCACACCGTAGGCCGAAAAGCCCATCTTGGCGGCCGCTTCCTCGCGCGCCGCATCGGCGGACTTCTGCACGATGCGCGCCGGGATGCCCACCGCCGTGGCCCCAGGCGGCACCGGCTGCAGCAGCACCGCGTTGGAGCCCACGCGCGCGCCGTCGCCCACGGTGAAGCCGCCCAGCACCTTGGCACCCGCGCTGACGATCACGCCCTTGCCCAGCGTCGGATGGCGCTTGGCGCCCTTGGCCAGCGAGGTGCCGCCGAGCGTGACGCCCTGGTAGATGGTGCAGTCGTCGCCGATCTCGGCGGTTTCGCCGATGACGACGCCCATGCCGTGGTCGATGAAGACGCGCCGGCCGATGGTGGCACCGGGGTGGATCTCGATGCCGCTGAAGAAGCGGCCCAGGTGCGACAGGAAGCGGCCGGCCCAGCGCAGGCCGGCCGTCCAGGCGGCGTGCGCCAGGCGGTGCCAGATCAGCGCGTGCAGGCCCGGGTAGCAGGTGAGCACCTCCCAGGTCGAGCGGGCCGCGGGGTCGCGCTCGCGGATGCAGGCGATGTCTTCACGCAGGCGGCTGAACATGGCGGGTTCCGAACGTTGAGACGCCAGTGTATTCGGGCCGGCCGGCTGCTGCAGGCGGCCTGGCACGGCCCACCCGGTGCCTACGGTCGAGGCTTGGCCACCGCCCGCGCGATGCCGCGCAGGATGTGGATCTCCTCGCGCGTGAGCTGGGCCCGGTTCAGCACCTGCTGCAGCCGCGGCATCAGCCGCTTCGGCGCAGCCGGGTCGAGGAAGCCGATCTGCTCGAGCACCTGCTGCCAGTGGTCGAGCGCCCCCATCACCTCGGGCAGGCTGGCGCGGTCGGGCTCGGCGGTGCGGGGCTGCACCCCATAGCCGCCCAGCGCCTGGCGCCAGTCGTAGGCCAGCAGCTGCACCGCCTGAGCCAGGTTGAGCGAGCCGTAGTCGGGGTGGGTGGGGATGCTCAGGCAGGCGTGGCAGCGCCACACGTCCTCGTTGGACAGGCCATGGCGTTCGCCGCCGAAGACGAAGGCCACCCGCCGGCCCGCCGTGGCCAGCGTGGCGAAATGCTCGCGCGGCGCGTGGGTGGGCGGGCCGAAGTCGCGCGGCGTCATCGCGGTGGCGCAGGCGTGGTCGATGCCGTCCAGCGCCTCGGCCAGCGTGCCCACCACCCGCGCCCGCACCAGGATGTCGGCCGCGCCGCTGGCCAGCGCCACGGTGTCCTCGTGGCACAGCACGTCGGGGAAGCGCGGCTTGACCAGCACCAGGTCGGCGAATCCCATCACCTTCATCGCCCGCGCGGCCGCCCCCACGTTGCCGGGGTGGCTGGTGTGCATCAGCACGAAGCGTGTGGCGTCGGCGGTGGTCGGGGGCATCGGCGGCTAAAAT
>NZ_MWLO01000130.1 GCF_002198735.1 Ideonella sp. A 288 | reverse complement strand
CGGTGGACAACAGGGCCTGCAGCGGCAACTCGGCCCCACCGCTGCACCGACAGCGCCAGAACCCGTCGGTCACGACCGCTCGTCGCTTGCTGCCATGGGCGTGGTCGCGGCCCACGAGGCCCCGCTGCCGACTCAGGCGCACCTGCCGATGGCGCCGATGCCGCCGTCCCTGACGCCCTCCTCGCGGGACGACGTTCCAGTGAGGGATTCGATCCTGGACATGGCGCCCGCGCCAGACGATTTCCGCCAGGAGCCGGCCTTCGACGTGGACATGCCGCCGCTTTCGGTGGAATCGCCACGGGCCGAGCCGCACGAATTCCCGCCGCCGAGCGATGACCAGCCGGCCGTGGTCGTGTCGGTCGGCGAGACACTCGGGACGCCCCATGCCGCACCACCCGATGCCTCGCCGGTGCAGATCGATGCCGACGAGACCGACCGGCCAGGCCCCACCCCGTCGTTCCTGCAAACCGAGGACTCGGGGGCGACTGTCTGGCGTCGCCCGGCCGTGGTCGGCGGCCTCGTGACCGCCGCAGTGCTGCTGAGCCTGGCGGCCGTGGTGCAGTCGGCGGTGGCCTGGCGCGACACGCTGGCAGCCCACGTACCGGCCCTGCAGCCAGCGCTGCAGACCCTGTGCGACGGCGTGGGGTGTCGGCTGGCCGCGCCACGCCGCATCGACCGGCTGTCGGTGGATGCGAGCGGCCTGACCCGCATCGAGGGATCGCCGCTGCACCGCTTGTCCGTCACACTGCGCAACCGCGCGGACACCGCCGTGCTGGCGCCGGCGCTCGATCTCACGCTGTCCGACGCGCAGGGCAAGCTGATCTCGCGCCGGGTGCTGCAGGCGGCCGACTTCGGTCTGAACTCCCCCTCCATCGAGGCAGGGGCCGAGTTGCCGCTGCAGGCCCTGTTGTCCACCGGCGATCGCCGCATCGCCGGGTACACGGTCGAACTCTTCTACCCCTGAACCGTCGGCCCTCGCCGGCCGACCGCTGCCATGTCCGTCCTCATCTGCGGCTCACTCGCCTTCGACACCATCACCGACTTCCCGGGCCGGTTCGCGCAGCAGATCCTGCCCGAGCAGGTGCACATCCTGAACGTGTCCTTCCTCGTGCCCACGCTGCGGCGCGAGTTCGGCGGGTGCGCCGGCAACATCGCGTACACGCTGCACCTGCTGGGCGGCCAGCCATTGGTGATGGCCGCGCTGGGCAACGACGGCGGGGAGTACCTGCAGCGTCTCGAGGCCTGGGGCCTGGACACCTCGCTGGTGCGCCGCTCCACCGACACCTACACCGCCCAGGCCATCATCATCACCGACCAGGACAACAACCAGATCACCGCGTTCCACCCGGGTGCGATGCAGCAGGCGCATGTCACGCCGGTGCCGGCCAATCGGCCCGACATCCAGTTGGCGATCATCGCCCCGGACGGCCGCGACGCGATGCTGTCGCATGCCGCGCAACTGTCGGCAGCGGGCATCCCGTTTGTCTTCGACCCGGGCCAGGGCCTGCCGATGTTCGATGGCGACGATCTGCGCGGCTTCACGGCCCAGGCCACCTGGGTGGCCGTGAACGACTACGAGGGCCGGATGTTGTGCGACCGCATGGGCACCACCATCGAGGCGCTGTCTCGCGAACCGCAGCTCAAGGGCGTCATCGTCACGCTGGGTGCCGAAGGCTGTGAGGTCTGGCAGCAGGGACAGCGCACCCAGGTGCCCGGCGTCACGGCCAGTGCGGTGGTCGACCCCACCGGCTGCGGAGACGCCTTCCGCGGCGCCTTGCTGCATGGTCTGTCCAAAGGCTGGTCGCTCGAGCGCTGCGTGGCGCTGGGCAACCAGGTGGGCGCCCTCAAGATCGCCGAGCGGGGCGGCCAGAACCACCACATCCCCGGCGCGCTGATCGCTGCGGCCTGACAAGGTGGTTGTTGCGCCAGCGCATCCAATTTGTCTGCGTCACATCAAACGTCAGTCGAGAGAAGGGTTGATCCTCTTGCGGCGTTGATTCACCCCAACGCCAACATGGTGTAGCTCCTGCCTAATGAGTTTGTGCCTCGCAAAGGCCGCATTTCATTCAACCCAGGAGTGATTTCCATGAACAACAAGTGCTGGCTCATCGCCCTCGCCGCCGCAGCGGCCTTCCCCGTCGCCGTCCAGGCCCAGGACACGGGCAACTTCCTGGTGCGCGCGCGCGCCACGAACCTCGACTCGGCGAACAAGGACAGCACGCCGCTCGGTCTGACGATCAACGACAAGACCTTCCTCGAAGTCGACTTCAGCTACTTCTTCTCGCCCAACTTCGCCGCCGAACTGGTGCTGACCTATCCGCAGAAGCAGCGCGTGTACTCCAACGGCGGCGAGATCGGCTCGTTCAAGCACCTGCCGCCGACGCTGCTGGCGCAGTACCACTTCACCGGCCTGGGTGGTTTCCGCCCGTACGTGGGCGCCGGTGTCAACTACACCAACATCAGCGCGGTGCGCTTCACGCCTGGCGTGGCGGCCGCCCTCAGCCCCGGCCTGAAGCACAACAGCTTCGGCCTGGCGGTGCAGGTGGGTGTGGACGTGCCGGTCGGCGGCGGCTGGCTGATCAACCTCGACGCCAAGAAGGTGCAGATCGGCACCACCGTCTACTCCTTCGGCAACTCGGTCGGCAAGTTCAAGGTCGACCCGGTGCTGCTGTCGGTGGGCGTCGGCAAGCGCTTCTGATCCGGTATCCGCAAAGGCAGCCAAGAGGCTGCCCAGCCCATGAAGACGCAGGAAAGGCCGCCCTCGGGCGGCCTTTTCACGACTGCGCCACGCGGGCGATGGCTCGCAGCCGCGTCAGTCCGACCGTTCCCAGGCGACGCCGTCTTCGGTAAGGATCGCGTCCAGCGGCACGTCGTGCGGCTCGGCCTCGAGCCACGGGATGAAACCGTGCGCGTAGCCCACGCCCACCGTGACGGGCCGCGGCGTGAGCGCGGCCAAGGTGCGGTCGTAGAAGCCGCCGCCGTAGCCCAGTCGCGTGCCCCGTGGGCCATGGCCCACGCAGGGCACCAGCAACAGGTCGGGTTCGAAGGACTCGGTGTCCTTGGGTTTCGGGATGCCGAATGCGTCTTCCTCCATCGGGCAGCCCGGGTACCAGACGTGGAAGCGCAATTGCTTGGTTTCCCGGTTGATCACCGGCAAGCCGATGCGACGGTCGTCCTCGGCCTCGCTCCATCGGTACAGCGCCGGGAGCGCATCGAACTCACCCTTGATCGGCCAGTAGGCGCCGATGCTGCGCTCGAAGCGCGACACCAGCCACACCCGCAGCACCTCCTGCAGGTGCACCGCCCGCTGATGGCGGTCGACCATGGATTGCCGTTCGGCCTGCAACTGGCGACGCAGCAAGGCCTTGTCGCGGGAGGGCTCGAAGCTGAAGCGGTAGGTCGGCGAACTCATGGGCGCCATTGTGCGGCCTGTGCGGCCCGATTGCGGCGGGCCGGACGGGCCGCCCTACACTGCCCCGCATGTCCTCGAGCGCCGAGTTCGTCGCCCATTGCATGGACCTGCTGGCCGCGCAGGGACGGCCGCGTGCGAGGCGCATGTTCGGCGGCCACGGGCTCTACATCGATGACCTGTTCGTGGCCTTGATCATCGAGGAAAGGCTGTACCTGAAGGCCGACGAGCAGGCTCGCCCGGCATTCGAACAGGCGGGCAGCGAGCCGTTCGGGTACGCCACCCGGAACGGGCGGCGCACCGTGTTGGCCTACTGGAGCGTGCCCGACGACGCCATGGAATCACCCGCGCTGATGCAGCCCTGGGCGCGCCTGGCCATGGCTTCGGCGCTGCGGGCGGCCAATGCCAAGCACCCAGCCCCCCAGGCCAAGGCGGCGGCGGCCAGGCGCCAGGCCCGGGCCTCGCCTCGGCGCGGCTGACCGACCACGGCCGGCGCCGACTGCGTCCAGGCCAGGTGCACTGGCTCGCCGGACCGCCAGACCTCGGCCAGCCACCGGCTGCCACGCGGCAGCCACAGGCGCTCGCCGGCCTCGAGCACCAGATCAGGGCCGCCACCCTGGGCGGTGAGCCACACCCGGCCGGAGCCCACCGTGAGCCAACCGGCGCGCGACGCCACGATCGTCAGCACGCTGTCCAGGCGCAGGCTGCGCGGCACCGAGGCGAGGGTCTGGCGGGCGGTCGATTCATGCATCATGATCATTCACTCCAAGGTCTGTGGATCGGGTCGGCTTCGGTCTTTCTCCGAAGGGCAGATGATCCGCAGGGCGCCGTCTTTGGTCCAATGAAGTCGCGCCCGTCCATTGATGAACATTCAACATGAATAGATCGTCCCACCGCCCCCTCTCACTGGACAACCTGCGCGCCTTCGACGCGGTGTCGCGCCGGCTGTCTTTCAGCGCGGCGGCTGACGACCTGTTCCTCACGCAGTCGGCCGTCAGCCGGCAGATCAAGGCGCTCGAGACCGAACTGGGCGCCACGCTGTTCCACCGCGGCACCCGCAAGGTCGAGCTCACCGCGGCCGGATCGCAGCTGCTGCAGACGGTGGGGCCGGCGCTCGAACGCCTCGACCACACGGTGCGGCAGCTGCGCACGGCCGGCGGCCGGCGGCGCGTGAACGTGTCCACCTTCGCCTCGTTCACCACCCTGTGGCTGATGCCGCGCCTGGCCGGCTTCCAGCAGCGGCACCCGGACATCGACATCCGCATCTCGGCCAACGACACGCTGCTCGATCTCGACGAACCGGAGGTCGACGTGCTGCTGCGCTACGACACGCCGGCCCGTGCCCCGGCCGGCGCCGAGCGGCTGTTCGGCGAGGTGGTCAGCCCGGTGGCCAGCCCCTGGCTGGTGTCCAACGGCCCCGGCCTGTCGCTTCCCGCCGATCTGGCCGGGCACGCGCTGTTCGAAGAAGACAGCCAGCGCGCCAGTGCCTGGCTGCTGAGCTGGCGACGCTGGCTGCAGGTGCAGGGCCTGGCCACCCTGGAACCCAAGCGCTGGGTCTACCTCAACTACACCCACCAGCAGGTGCAGGGGGCACTGGCCGGACAGGGCATCGCACTGGCCCGACTGCCACTGGTGCAGGAGCCGCTGGCGCGCGGCGAACTGGTCGAACCGTTCGGCCCGGTCGGCCGCATCGCCAACGAGGCCTGCTACTGGCTGGTGCCCATGCCCGGCGCGCGCCTGCGACCCGAACTGCGGGCCTTCATCGACTGGGTGCGGGAGGAAGCCAGCGCCACGCGCCTGGCCCTGGCGCAAGGGGCCGTGGCCGGGGGCCTGGCCCCGGTGCATGCGCCCGGCGCATCGCAGTGATGCAAACGCCGCCGCCCCGCCTCGCGGCCACCTGGCTACCATGGCTTGACCACGCACCCACCGAACCCACCCATGCAGCTCTACATCGGCAACAAGAACTACTCGTCCTGGTCCATGCGCCCCTGGGTGCTGATGCGCCAATTCGGCCTGCCCTTCGAGGAGGTGATGGTCCGCTTCGACAGCTTCGATGCGCAGTCGCGCTTCAAGCAGGTCGTCGGCAAGGTGTCGCCCACCGCCAAGGTGCCGGTGCTGGTCGATGGTGACCTGGTGGTGTGGGACACCTTGGCCATCGCCGAGTACCTGGCCGAGCGGTTTCCCGACAGGGGCCTGTGGCCGGCCGACCGCGCCGCCCGTGCCCGCGCGCGCAGCCTGTGCGCCGAGATGCACTCGGGCTTCGGCGCGCTGCGCAGCCACTGCCCTCAGAACATCGAGGCCTCCCTGCCCGAGATCGGCGCCAAGGTGCTGGCCGAGCAGCCGGGCGTGCGGGCTGACCTGGCGCGACTCATCTCGATGTGGACCGAGGCCCTGACCTCGAGCGGTGGCCCCTTCCTGTTCGGCGCCTTCTCCATCGCCGACGCCTTCTATGCCCCCGTGGTCGGTCGCCTGCGCACCTACGGCCTGCCGTTGTCGGCGGCGGTGAAGGCCTACGTGGACAGTGTCTGGGCCAGCGACGGCGTGGCCGCCTGGGTGGGTGACGCGTTGGCCGAGCGCGACTTCCTCGACTTCGAGGAACCCTATCGCACGTCGCGCGCGTGATGCAGACCCGGCCCGGCCGCAGGGCGGCGCCTCATCGCCCGCCAGACCACGGAGGCCCCGAGAGGGCGGACCGGGCGACCCGCTGACAACGAAGGACAGGGTCCCTGCGTTAAAGTGGTTTCGTGCCGATCTCACGGCACCGCCCCCGAGATGCCTGGACCCACCTTCCCGATTGCGCGCGTCACCCTGTCCGGCATCGGTCTGGCCCTGGGCCTGGCTGTGGCGCCGATACCGCTGACGGCCCAGGTGCCGACGGCGCCCGCGGTGGCTGCTGCCGACGCCACCATCCTCGATGCCCGGGAGGCCGCACGCCGGCGAGACCGGTCGCGCCTGGCCGCTGCCCGCGCCACGGCGCAAGCAGCCCGCCACCCCCTGGCACCGTGGGTCGACTATTGGGATCTGACCAGCCGGCTCTCCGAGGTTCAGGTCGAGGAGGTCGAGTCCTTCTACACCCGCTGGCCCGGCAGCTACGTCGAAGACCGCCTGCGCAACGATTGGCTGCTCGAACTCGGCAAGCGACGCGACTTCGGCAACCTGGCGCGCGACTACCCGCGCTTCCGCATGAACGACGACCGCGAGGTGAGCTGCTGGTGGTTGCTCACCGAGCACCTGGCCGGGCGAGACGTGCTCGAACCCGCGCGTGCCGCCTGGTGGGCTCAGCGCGAGGCCGACGACGGTTGCAACATGTTGGCCACCGCGCTGTTCGACGCCAAGCGCTTCACGGTCGATGATGTGTGGCGCAAGGCGCGATTCGCGGTCGAGGCCAACCGGCCCGGTGCGGCCCGACAGGCGATCGGCCTGTTGGGCATCGCCCAGGCCAAGGACGCCGCCGAGGCCTTGGACCAGCCCGCACGCTTCGTGCACCGCACCGCCGAATCGGGCAGCCGAGCCCGGCAGGAACTGAGGTTGCTGGCGCTGATGCGGCTTGCGGCCAGCGATGTCGATGCCGCGGCATCCGAGCTCGACGCCCGCGGCCGCAGCGCGCTGCCGGCGGCCATGGCCGCCTGGGGCTGGGCCGCCGTGGGACGGCAGGCGGCGATGAAACTGTCGCCGGACGCCGCCAGCCACTACCACCGCGCCTGGTCGCTGCTGCCGACCGGTGAGGCCCATCAGCCGGGCTGGAGCGACGACACCCTGGCCTGGGGCGCGCGCGCTGCGCTGCGCGTGACGCGGCCGTCGGACCGCTGGCCGCTCGTGCTGCGCCACACCCAGGCGATGAGCGCGCTCCAGCAGGCCGACCCGACCTGGGTCTACTGGCGGGCACGCGCGCTGCGGGCACTGGCCAAGGACGGCCCCGCCGGCGACGACCAGCGCGCCGAGGCCAGGCGCGCGCTCGAGTCCATCGCCGGCCCGCTGGGCTTCTACAACCAGCTGGCGGCCGAAGACCTGGGGCAGCCGCTGGTGCTGCCGCCGCCCGCCGCCACGCCCAACCCGACCGAGCGCGACGCCGCACGCCAGACGCCGGGCCTGTCCCGTGCACTTCACCTGGCCAACCTGGGCTTGCGCGACGAAGCGCGGCGCGAATGGAACTTCACCCTGCGGGGCATGAGTGACCGCGAACTGATCAGTGCCGCCCGCCTGGCCTGCGAGGTGTCGGACTGGCAGTTGTGCATCAACACCAGCGAGCGCAGCAAGCTCGAGGTGGATGTGGCCACGCGCTACCCCACGCCATTCGCTGCCGAGATCAATCAGGCGGCCCGTGCCGCCGGGCTGGAGCCGGCCTATGTCTTCGGCCTGATCCGCCAGGAAACCCGTTTCATGCCGTTGCTGCGGTCGCACGTCGGTGCCTCCGGGCTGATGCAGCTGATGCCAGCCACCGCGCGCTGGGTGGCCAAGCGCGCCGGGGTCGATCTGCCGCGGCCCGATTCGGTGTACGACCCGGTGACCAACCTGCGCCTGGGCACGACCTACCTGAAGCTGGTGCAGGACGACCTCGGCGGCTCGCAGGCCCTGGCCGCCGCCGCCTACAACGCCGGCCCGGGCCGGCCCCGGCGCTGGCGCGAAGGGGCGCCGGTCGAGGCCGCCGCGTGGGCCGAGAACGTGCCATTCAACGAGACGCGCGACTACGTCAAGAAGGTGCTGTCCAACACCGCCGTCTACAGCGCGCTGCTCGGCGGCCAGCCCGGTTCGCTGAAGGCGCGCCTGGGCACCACCATCGGGCCGCGCGATGTGGGCGCGCCCCCCAGCAACACCGAGCTGCCATGACACCCAAACGCATCGTCGTCACCGGGGGCACGGGATTCGTCGGCCGCACCGTGCTGGCCCGCGCCGCGGCGCGCTGGCCCGAAGCCCGCCTCGTCGTGCCGACGCGGCATGTGGCCGCAGGCAGCCCGGTGCAACTGCTGCCCAATGTCGACCTGGTGGCCTGCAACCTGCACGACCCCTCCGCACTCGGCCCGCTGCTCGCCGGCGCCGATGCGCTGGTGCACCTGGTGGCCATCCTGCATGGCGATGCCGCCGCGTTCGAGCGGGTGCACGTCGCCCTGCCGCGCACGCTGGCCCGTGCCTGCCGCGACGCCGGGGTGCCAAGGGTGGTGCACATCAGCGCCCTGGCCGTTGCGCCCGACGCGCCGTCGGCCTACCTGCGCAGCAAGGCCGCGGGCGAGGCCGCCTGGCGCGACAGCGGCCTGGCCGTCACGGTGTTGCGGCCCTCGGTGATCTTCGGTGTCGAGGATCGCTTCACCAACCTGTTCGCGTCGCTGCAGCGCGTCTTTCCGGTGATGCCGCTGGCCGGCGCCGACGCGCGCTTCCAGCCGGTGTGGGTGGGCGACGTGGCGGCGGCGGTGATCGCCTGCCTGGAGCGCCCCGAGCTCGCCGGCCAGGTGGTCGATTGCGCCGGGCCGCAGGTGATGACGCTGTCCGAGATCATCCACGCCGTCGGCCGCATGGCCGGCTGCGAGCGGCCGGTGCTGGGCCTGCCCGAGGCCCTGGGCATGCTGCAGGCCACGCTGATGTCGTGCCTGCCCGGCGAGGCACCGATGTCGCGCGACAACCTGCTGTCGATGCGCGTGCCCAGCGTGGCCAGTGGCCGTGCCATGACGCTGCAGGATCTCGGCATCGACCCCGCCCCCCTGGGCCTGCTGGCCAGCCACTTCGCCAGCCGGCGCCGATGAAGGCCTGGGTGGTCGGCGGCGCGGTGCGCGACCGCCTGCTCGGCCTGCCGGCAGGCGACCGCGACTGGGTGGTGGTGGGCAGTTCGCCCGAAGCCATGGTGGCGGCGGGCTACACGCCGGTCGGGCGCGACTTTCCGGTGTTCTTGCACCCCGACACGCGCGAAGAGCATGCGCTGGCGCGCACCGAGCGCAAGTCGGGCCGCGGCTACCACGGCTTCGTGTTCCAGGCCGCCCCCGACGTGACGCTGGAGGAGGATCTGGCGCGCCGCGACCTCACCATCAACGCCATCGCCGAGGACCCCGACAGCGGCACACTCGTCGACCCCTTCGACGGCCGCGCTGACTTGCGCGCGCGGGTGCTGCGCCATGTGTCCGAGGCCTTCGTCGAAGACCCGGTGCGCCTGCTGCGGTTGGCCCGCTTCGCGGCGCGCTTCCATGATTTCTCGGTGGCCCCCGAGACCGCCGCGCTGATGCGTCGCATGGTCGACGATGGCGAGGTGGACGCGCTGGTGCCCGAGCGGGTGTGGCAGGAACTGTCCCGCGGGCTGATGGAGGCCAGACCCGACCGCATGCTCGAGGTGCTGCGCGACTGTGGCGCGCTGGCCCGGCTGCTGCCCGAGGTCGACCGCCTGTGGGGCGTGCCACAGCGCGCCGACTATCACCCTGAGGTGGACACCGGCGTGCACCTGCTGATGGTGCTGCGGCAGTGCGCGCAACAGCAGGCGCCGTTGCCGGTGCGCTATGCGGCCCTGTGCCACGACCTCGGCAAGGGCACGACGCCGCCGTCGGAATGGCCCCGGCACATCGCGCACGAGGCCCGCAGCGCCGTGCTGGCACGACAGGTGAGCGACCGCTGGCGCGTGCCCACCGACTGCCGCGAGCTGGCCGATGTCACCGCCCGCGAGCACGGCAACATCCACCGCAGTGCCGAGCTCGGCGCAGCCGCCGTCGGCCGCCTGCTCGACCGCTGCGATGCCTGGCGCCGTCCCGAGCGCTTTGCCCAGTTGCTGCTGGCCTGCGAATGCGACGCGCGCGGCCGGCTCGGCCACGAGCACGCCGATTACCCGCAGCGGCCCCGCCTGTGGGCGGCGCTGCAGGCGGCCCTGGCGATCGACACCGCCCAGGTGGCCGAATCGGCCATCGCCCAGGGCCTGAGCGGGCCGAAGATCGGTGAGCGTGTGCGCGAGGCGCGCTGCCGGGCCATCGAATCCCTTTGTCCCGCTCGGACATGACACCCGGCCCCGGGGTTGTGACAGCATCGGCCCCATGCAATTGGCCAAGGGCATCCGCCGGCACGGGTTTCGCAAGTGGTACGAGCGCGAACTGCTGCAGAGCCACGCCCACCTGACCCTGGCTTTCCTGTGCACCATCGGCCTGCTGGTGGCGGTGGAAATGGCGATGCAGTTCACCAGTTGGCAGGAGCGCGTCTCCGATGTGCTGGTGGTCACGGCCTACATCGGCGTGGGCCTGTGGGCGCTGCGGCGCTACCTGTATCTGCTGAGCCATGCCGAGCACGTGGCCAACCAGGCCGACTGCCCCGCCTGCGGCACCTACGGCAGGCTCACCCTGGTCGGTGAACCAGCGACCGAAGACTCCACCGCTGTGAGCTGCCGGCAGTGCGCCCACGAATGGCGCATCGACGGCTGAGCTCGTTGCAAGCGGTCAGACCAGCAGGCCGACCAGCATCGCCAGCACGCTGAGCACCACGCTCGAGCCCAGCGGCACGTGGATCTCGCGGCCACGCCAGTGCACGCTGAAGTCGCCCGGCAGGCGGCCCAGGCCGAAGCGGCGCAGCCACGCGTGCAGCCCGTTGAAGACGACGAAGGCCAGCAGGAAGACGATCAGCCAGCGCAAGGGGTGCTCACACGGGGCTCACAGTCGGTGCGTTCGGTCGCCGGCGCTGAAGCCCACCGGGTCGATGGCGCACCCGCGCGAGAAGGCAATCACCTTGAACAACTCCCCCATCTCGTGCTCGAGGATGAGTTTCTGCGCCATGCTGCGCTCGGCGATCGAGGCCGACTCCAGCATCGCCGGCAGGCCGCAGTTGATCAGGAAGCGGGCCTGCGAGGTGTAGCCGACGACCTCGGCACCGGCCTCCTGGGCGGCCAGCGCCACGGCGGTGAAGTCGACGTGCGCCGTGATGTCCTTCAGGCCCAGGTCGGCCAGTGGATCGGGGTCGGCGCGGTGGGCGCGGTGGCACATCAGCGTGCCGCCATGGCGCTGGGGCAGGTAGTACTCGGCCTCGGGAAAGCCGTAGTCGACGAGCACCACCAGGCCACGGCCCAACCGGCTGGCCAGCGTGGCGGTCCACGCCGTGGCCTGGGCATGCAGCTCGGTCACCGTGCCCGGCACGAAAGGGCCGTCGGTCGGCGGGCGCAGGTCGGTGGGCCGGTCGTGCCAGCCGAAGGCCTGACCATCGGCCACCACGCCGCGCTCGAACCAGGTGGTGCCGTCGAAGTGCAGCAACTGCACCGGCATCGCGTCGAGCACCTCGTTGCCGACCACCACGCCCTCGATCGATTCCGGCAGCGCGTCGAGCCAGCGCACGCGGGCGCCGAAACGGGCCAGTCGCTCCTGCTGGCGGGCGCGCAGCGTGCCGGAAAGATCGACGATGTCGTAGCCGGCCACGGCGTCGCCCAGGGCGTCGAGCAATTGCGCCGCCAGCGCGCCCGAGCCGGCGCCGAACTCGATCACGCGGTCGGTGCCGCTGGCCTTCAGCCCCTGCGCCACCTGCACCGCCAGGGCGCGGCCGAACCAGGGCGACAGCTCGGGCGCGGTGACGAAGTCGCTGCCCGATGAGGGCATGGTGCCGAACTTCGCACTGGTGTTGGCGTAGTAGCCCAGCCCGGGCGCGTACAGCGCCAGCGCCATGAAGCGGTCGAAGGGCAGCCAGCCGCCGGCGCGTGCGATGGCCTCGCGCACCAGCGCCGCGAGTCGGCTCGATACACTGTCGGGTTCGCTGGCCACGGTCATCGTGGCATTGTAGGAAGCATGTCCCACCCCCAGCCCCAACGACCGCTCGCACTGGTCACCGGCGGCGCGCGCCGCATCGGGCGCTCGATCGCCCTCGAACTGGCCGCCCACGGCTGGGACCTGGCGCTGCACTGCCGCCATTCGCACGACGAGGCCGATGCCACCACCGCCGAGGCCCGCGCGTTGGGCGCCGGCACCGAGGTGTTCGTCGCCGACCTGGCCGACGCGCTGGCCTGCGAGGCGCTGGTGCCGTCGGTGCTGCTGCGCTGCGGACGGCTCGACGCGGTGGTGAACAACGCCTCGCTGTTCGAGTACGACGACGTGGCCGGCTTCACTGTCGCCGCGATGGACCGCCACTGGCGCACCAACACCGCACCGGCCATCCTGCTGGCGCGCGCCCTGCACGAGCACCTGGTGCAGCGCGGCGCCACCGGCTGCGTGGTCAACCTGCTCGACCAGAAGCTGTCCAACCCGAACCCCGACTACCTGTCGTACACGCTGTCCAAGGCGGCGCTCGAGGCCGCCGGCACCATGCTCGCCCAGGCGCTGGCACCCGTGCTGCGGGTGTGCGCGGTGTCGCCGGGCGTCACGCTGCTGTCCGGCCCGATGACGGCCGACGAGTTCGCCGCCGCACACCGGCTCACCCCGCTCGAGCGCTCGTCCACGCCGGAGGACATCGCCCGCGCGGTGCGCTTCCTGCTCGAATCACCGGCCATCACCGGCACCACGCTGCTGGTCGACGGCGGCCAGCACCTGCAGGCGCAGCCGCGCGACGTGCTGTTCCTCGCCAAGGACACATGACCCCATGCACAGCCTGCTCACCAACCCCAGCCTGATGGACTGCAGGCGCCTGTTCCTGCGCGACTACGAGGTGTGGATCAACATCGGCGTGCACGATTTCGAGAAGCGCGGCGAACAGCGCGTGCTCATCAACGTCGATCTGTACGTGCCGCTGGCGCAGTCGCGGCCGATGCACGACGAACTGCACGAGGTGCTGGACTACGACTTCATCCGCCGCAGCATCGCCGAGCGGGTGGCGCGCGGCCACATCCACCTGCAGGAGACGCTGGTCGACGACGTGCTGGGCCTGATGCTCGCCCACCCCAAGGTGCGCGCGGCCCGCGTGTCCACCGAGAAGCCCGATGTCTACCCCGATTGCGACGCCGTGGGCTGCGAGGTCTTCGGCATGAAGGACGCCGCATGAACGCCCCTGACCTGGCCCCCGGCCTGGCCCCCAACCCGACCGCCACCACGCTCGACCGCGACCCGCGAAGGCTCGCGTTCGAGATGAACAAGCTCAGCAAGCGCCTGCACCGGCAGGTCGGCCAGGCCATCGTCGACTACAACATGATCGAGGCCGGCGACAAGGTGATGGTGTGCCTGTCCGGCGGCAAGGACAGCTACGCGCTGCTCGACATCCTGCTCGGGCTGCAGAAGCGCGCGCCGGTGCGTTTCGAGATCGTGGCCGTCAACCTCGACCAGAAGCAGCCCGGCTTCCCCGACCACGTGCTGCCCGACTACCTGCGCGGCCTGGGCGTGCCCTTCCACATCGAGACGCAGGACACCTACTCCATCGTCAAGCGTCTGGTGCCCGAGGGCAACACCATGTGCTCGCTGTGCTCGCGGCTGCGGCGCGGCATCCTGTACCGCGTGGCCGGCGAACTGGGCGCCACCAAGATCGCGCTCGGCCACCACCGCGACGACATGGTGGTCACGCTGCTGATGAACATGTTCTTCGGCGGACGGCTCAAGGGCATGCCGCCCAAGCTGGTCAGCGACGATGGTCGCCACACCGTGATCCGGCCGCTGGCCGCGGTGGCCGAAACCGACCTCGAGCGCTGGGCGGTGCACCGCCAGTTCCCGATCATCCCGTGCACGCTGTGCGGCAGCCAGGACAACCTGCAGCGCGTGCAGATCCGGCAGATGGTGCGCGACTGGGAGCGGCAATACCCCGGCCGCACCGACAACATGCTGCATGCGATGGGCCACGTCACGCTGTCGCACCTGATGGACCGCCGGCTGTTCCCGTTCACCACGCTCGCGCCCACCGGCACGGCCAACCCCGACGGCGACAAGGCCTTCGACGAGGACGACGATTGCGGTCCGTCGCCATCGGCCTCGGGATCGGCCTCAGTGGTGCAACTTCAACTCGACAGGTGACGCCATGACCCGACGCCTCGTGATCCTGGGACTGACGGCGGTGGCGACCGCAGCCGCGCTCGGCGGCTGTGCCTCGTTCAACCAGCTCACCTTCGACGTGTCCACCTTCGGCGACTGGCCGGCGGGGCGCGCACCGGGCACCTACGCCTTCGAGCGCCTGCCCTCGCAGCAGGCCCGGGCCGAGGCGCAGCAGGCGCTGGAAGACGCGGCGCGACCGGCGCTCGAGCGCGCCGGCTTCAAGCCCGTGGCCGCCGGCGCCGAGCCCGACGTGCTGGTGCAACTGGGCGCACGCGTCAGCCGCACCGAATCGTCGCCCTGGGACGACCCGATGTGGTGGCCCGGCGGCTTCGGCCGCTGGCGCCACAACCCCTGGCGCGGCCCCACCTGGGGCATGGGCTGGTACAATGCACCCACCCGCTACGAGCGAGAGGCGGCGATGCTGCTGCGCGACCGCGCGACCGGCAAGCCGCTGTACGAGGCCCGCGCCAGCAACGAAGGCCTGAACGGTGGCATCGCCGACCTGCTGGCCCCGATGTACGCCGCCGCGCTGACCGACTTTCCTGCCTCGGGGCTCAGCCCGCGCCCGGTGACGGTGCCCTTGAGCCGCTGACCGGATCGCGGGCCAGCGAGCGCAGGTCGTCCTCCCAGCCGCGCAGCTTGTCCACCGCCCGCTGGCGCTGGGCCGCGGTGGTGCTGTTGTGCAGCGTGGCCGCCAGCTGGCAGTTGGCGTCCTTGAGCCGCTGGCGGTAGGCGCGGTACTCGAGCCGCGGCGACTGACTGAACTGCACCGCGAAGGCCCGCAGCGCCGCCTGCACCTGGGCCGCATCCGCCCGCTCGGCCAGCAGTTGGCGCAGGCCCCGCAGGATGTCCTGCTGGCGCTGGCGGCGCTCGTCGGCCCAGCGCTGCGGATCGCTGGGCGAGGCCGCCAGCCCGGTGGCGATCAGGCGGCGCTGGGCGGCGTCGATCGAGCCGTAGACGTTCTCGGAGCGCTCCACCCAGCGCTTGGTCTCGGCGGCCAGGCGGTCGCCGGGCTGCTGCTGCAGGTGGTCGCGCGCCCAATCGTCGTTGCCCTTGGCATAGCGCTGCTCGATGTGGCGCAGCTGGGCCGGCGTGAAGCCACGCACGATCTCGGCCATCGACGGCACAGCCTGGTCGAACGCCCGCTCGACATGGCGCTCGCCCTCGTCCATCAGGCGGCAGACCTGGGCCGGCGTGATGTTGTCCACGGCCAGGCGCTGTGCCGTGGCCAGCCACGCCGCGTAGTCGTTGAGCTGGGTGGCACGATGCCAGGCGAACCAGTCCTCCAGCGCCGCCTTGGCCTGCGGGGCCTGCTCGGTGGTGAAATCGACATAGCCGTCGAGCCACCAGTAGGCGAGCATCGGGCCCTGGCCATAGGTCAGCCGCACGGTGCTGCACCCCGTCAGCAGAGGCAGCAGCACCGCGACCCACCACCCCATCCTGCGCAAAGAAAACAGCAATCTCATGGCACTCGACATCGTGATCATGGCCGCGGGCAAAGGCACCCGCATGAAGTCCCGCCTGCCCAAAGTGTTGCACCGTTTGGCCGGCAGGGCTTTGTTGCAGCATGTGCTGGACACCACCGCCCAGCTCGGCCGGCATCCCACCCTCGTCATCACCGGCCACGGCGCCGACCAGGTGGAGCAGGCTATCCGGCCGAGCGGCGCCCTGTCGGTGCGCCAGGAGCCGCAACTCGGCACCGGCCACGCCATCCAGCAGGTGGTGCCGCACCTGGGTGCCGATGGCACCACGCTGATCCTCAACGGCGACGTGCCCTTGATCGCCGCCGGCACCACGCAGGCGCTGGTGGACGCCTGCGGCGGCGAGCGGCTGGCACTGCTGACGATCGAGCTGGACGACCCCACCGGCTACGGCCGCATCCTGCGCGGCAGCGACGGCGCGGTGCTCGGCATCGTCGAGCACAAGGACGCCACGCCCGCCCAGCGCGAGGTGCGGGAGATCTACACCGGCATCATGGCGGCGCCCACGGCGCTGCTCAAGCGCTGGGTCGGCGCCCTGCGCAACGACAACGTGCAGGGCGAGTACTACCTGACCGACATCGTCGCCATGGCCGTGGCACAGGGCGTGCCGGTGGTGGCCAGCCAGGTGGCCGACGAGACCGAGGTGCTGGGCGTCAACAGCCCGGTGCAACTGGCCGACCTCGAGCGCCGGTACCAGAAGCGGCAGGCCCACCGGCTGATGGAAGCCGGCGTGCGGCTGATCGACCCCGCCCGCTTCGACCTGCGCGGCACGCTGCACACGGGCCAGGACGTGGAGATCGACGTCGGCTGCGTCTTCGAGGGCACGGTGGCGCTGGGCGACGAGGTGCGCATCGGTGCGCACTGCGTGATCCGCGACGCGGTGATCGACGCCGGTGCGGTGATCCACCCGTTCACCCACATCGAGGGTGCCCACGTGGGCGCCGGTGCCCTGGTGGGGCCGTATGCGCGGCTGCGGCCGGGCGCCGAGCTGGGCCCCGAGGTGCACATCGGCAACTTCGTCGAGGTGAAGAACTCCACGCTGGCGCGCGGCGCCAAGGCCAACCACCTGGCCTACCTGGGCGACGCCACGGTGGGCGAGCGCGTCAACTACGGCGCCGGCAGCATCACCGCCAACTACGACGGTGCCAACAAGCACCGCACCGTGATCGGCAACGATGCGCACATCGGCTCGAACTGCGTGCTGGTGGCGCCGGTCACCATCGGTGCCGGCGGCACCATCGGCGGCGGCAGCACCGTCAGCAAGGACACCCCGCCCGGACAGCTGACGGTGGCGCGCGCCAAGCAGGTGTCGCTGTCCGCCTGGACGCGGCCGGTGAAGGCCCCGAAGGGCTGACGCCGAAACGGCGCGTCCGCCGAGGTCCACGCCCCGACGGCATCGGGCCGATTCGCCTGCTCGCAGCGGCTTCAGGGCGTCGGCGCGGCGTCGGCCAGACGGTCGACCACCGAGGCCGCCAGGCACAGGTCGGCCCAGGCGCGGGCTTTCTCACCGGGTTGGCGCAGCAGGTAGGCCGGGTGGTAGGTGACCACCAGCGGATGGCCGCGCCAGGCGTGCACGCGGCCGCGCAGGCGGCCGATGGGCTCGTCGCTGCCCAGCAGCGACTGCACCGCAAAGCGGCCCATCGCGACGATCACGCGCGGCTGCACCAGGGCCACCTGGCGCTCGAGGTAGGGCTGGCACTGCCGCAGTTCCTGCGGCTCGGGGTTGCGGTTGCGCGGCGGCCGGCACTTCAGCGTGTTGGCGATGTAGACCTGCTGTGGCGCATCGGCCGGCCCTCGGGTGAGCCCCAGCGACAGCAGCATGCGGTCGAGCAGGCGCCCGGCCGGCCCGACGAAGGGCTCGCCGCGCAGGTCTTCCTGCTCGCCCGGCGCCTCGCCGACGATCATCCAGTGCGCCCGCTCGTGGCCGACGCCAAACACCGTCTGCGTGCGCGACTGGCACAGGCCGCAGGCGGTACACCCCGCGACGGCGGCACGCAATGCGGTCCAGTCCATCGACTCGACGCCGGGCATCGTCGATGGCGCCGACGCCACGGACGCATCGGACGGTGCAGTGGCAGGCAGGCCGTGCGTCAGCGCGGCCGCGCGAGCCGGCGGCTCGGCAACGGCCTGCGGCGGCACGGTTTGCGCCTGAGGTGGCCCGGCATTGGGACGCACGGCAGGCTCCGCGACCGGGGGCAGCGGTGCCGGCATGCGCGGCACGGGCGGTGCAGCCGCGGTGGCCGGCGCCGGCCCATCGGCCGCCGCGGACTCTGCCGCGGCCCCGTCCGCCACGGCCTCGCCGGGCGGCTGCCACATCGCGATGCCCATCTCGCGCAGCATCGCGCGCTGGCGCTCAGTCCAGCGCATGGACGCGTCCCACGAGTGACAGGCTCATCACCACGGCATGTTCCCGGCGACCCGATCCGGCAGGGTAGTAATCGCGCCGCAGGCCCACCTCGGCGAAACCGAAGCGCGCGTACAGGCGCCGCGCGCCGTCGTTGCTCTGCCGCACCTCGAGCCACAGCATCTGGTCGCCGCGCGCCGTGCAGTCGGCGCACAGGGCGCTCAACAGCGCCCGGCCATGGCCACGGCCCTGGCGCGACGGCGCCACCGTGAGGTTGAGCAGGTGCGTCTCCTCGACACCGGCCATGGCGACGCAGTAGCCGATGCAGCGGCCCGCATCGTCGACGAGGCGCCAGGCCAGGTAGCCGGCCACCAGCGAATCGATGAAGTTGCCCCGCGTCCAGGGGTGGCTGTAGGCCACCACCTCGATGGCCATCACCTCGTCGAGGTCGGCGGTGGTCATCGGCAGCACTCGGGTCGACATGGCGGGGTGTGGGCGATTGGGGCGATCAGGCGCGGGCGGCGGCGCGCACGGCACGCTCTTCGGTGGTCAAGGCCACCTTGTCGCGCAGGTACAGCGGCAGGGCCAGTGCGGGGTCGATGGCCAACCCCGGGGCCCAGGCCCGACGGGCCAGACGCGCCAGGGCTTCGCCGCGGTGATGCTCGACGGGCCAGGTCCTCGCCGACCCGACCGGCAGGCGATCGCCGAAAGCAGCGATCGCGCTGCCGGCCACCATCGCCGGCGGCTCGATCTCCCAACACCGGGACAGCGCGTCCAGCGCGTACAGCGCCGGTGCCACCCGCACCTGCCAGCGGCCGTCGACCATCGCGTAGGCGGCGGCGTAGACCTCGTCCATGCGGGCGTCCATCGCCACCCACAGCGGGCCGTGCGCCGCCCGCAACGCATCGGCTCCGCCGGCCTGCCCCAGCGCGTCCTCGGCCACCAGCATCAGGCTGTCCAGCGGCAGCACCGGCTGCCCGATGCCGAAGGCCAGGCCCTGGGCCACGGCACAGGCGGTGCGCAGGCCGGTGAAGGCGCCCGGGCCGGCGCCGAAGGCAATGGCATCGAGCTGCTGCATCGACAGGCCGGCCTGCGCCAGCAGGCCGATCGCGGCAGGGATCAGCCGACCGGACGCCGCGGCGCCACCGGCCTCGACATGGGCCAGCGAGCCACCGGGCCACAGCAGCGCCAGCGCCATGCGCTCGGTGGACGTGTCGAGGGCGAGCAGGCAGGGTTCCATCGGGGCGCACGAGTGTAGCCGTGCCATCATCCGGCCTCGATGAGACGATCCCTTGCCGCACCGATCGCCGGGGCACTGGGCCTGGCGGTCGCCCTGGCCACCGTGGCCGCGCCGGCCGCCCCGGCCCGCAACCCGCAGCTGCCGCCCGAAGTGCGTGCCGCCCTCGCCCGTGCGCAGGTGCCGCCCGAGGCCATGGCGGTGGTGGTGCAGGAAGCCGGCTCGGCCGACGCGCCATGGCTGGCCTGGCAGGCCCGCCAGCCGATGAATCCGGCCTCGCTGTTCAAGCTGGTCACCACGCTGGCCGGCCTCGAACTGCTGGGCCCCGGCCACCAGTGGGTGACGCCGGTGTGGCTGGACGGCAGCGTGCGCGACGGCGTGCTCGACGGCTCTCTGGTCATCAAGGGCAGCGGCGACCCCAAGCTGGTCGTCGAGCGGGTGTGGCTGCTGCTGCGGCGCGTGCAGCAGATGGGCGTGCGCGAGATCCGGGGCGACATCGTGCTGGACCGCAGCGCCTTCCAGCCCGATGCCTCGGCGCCCGGCGACTTCGACGGCGAACCGCTGCGGCCCTACAACGTCCGGCCCGACGCGCTGGTGCTGTCGTACCAGAGCGTGCTGTACACCTTCACGCCCGATGCCGCGCGCGGCATCGCCCGCGTCGTCGCCGAGCCGGCGCTGGCCGGCGTGCAGGTCGATGCCCAGGTGCCGCTGGCCGGCGGCGCCTGCGACGATTGGCGCGCGGGCCTCAAGGCCACGCCGCTCGACCCGGCGCGCATGCGCTTCGGCGGCGCCTACCCGGCCAGCTGCGGCGAGCGCACCTGGGCCCTGGCCCATGCCGACGCCACCGGCTTTGCGAGCCGCCTGCTGCGGGCGATGTGGCAGGAGATGGGCGGCACGCTCGGTGGCACGGTGCGCGACGGCGCGGCACCGACCTCGCCGCCCACCTTCGAGCTGCGATCGCCGCCGCTGGCCGAGGTGGTGCGCGACATCAACAAGTTCAGCAACAACGTGATGGCGCAGCAGTTGTTCCTCACCCTGGGCTTGGTGCAGGGCAGCGGTGGGCACGCCGAATCCGCCCGCACCGTGCTGCGCCGGTGGCTGGCGCAGCGCCTGGGCGCCGACGAGGCGGCGGGCGTGATCGTGGACAACGGCTCGGGCCTGTCGCGCGAGGGCCGCCTGTCGGCGGCCGCGCTGGCGGCGCTGCTGCAGGCGGCCTGGCAAGGACCGCTGATGCCCGAGCTGCTGAGTTCGCTGCCGCTGGCCGGGCTCGATGGCACGCTGCGCCAGACCCGCGCCGCCGTCGGGCGAGCACACCTGAAGACCGGCTCGCTGCGCGACGTGGTCGGCGTCGCGGGGGTTGTGGACGCCGCCGCCGGCCGACGTCTCGTCGTGGTGGCGCTGATCAACCACGACAGGGCGCAACAGGCCCGACCCGCGCTCGACGCCCTGGTGCGCTGGGCGAGCACAGCCGAACGACCACCCGCACCCCAGAGATGACCGCCATACCCTCCCCCGAACACATCGGCTACCTGGCCGCCCTGCTCACCACGGCTTCGTTCGTGCCCCAGGTGGTGCACACGCTGCGCACACGCGATGTGAGCGGCATCTCGGTGGGCATGTACAGCGTGTTCACCACCGGCGTGGCCCTGTGGCTGGCCTACGGCGTGATGATCGAGGCCTGGCCGGTGATCGCGGCGAACTTCGTCACACTGGTGCTGGCGGCCTGGATCCTGTGGCTCAAGCTCAGCCTGCAGCACCAGGGCCGCTGAGGCCCAGCGAAAAAGGGGCGATCAGATCCAGCCGAACTGGCGCAGTTGCGCTGCGAACGCGTCGCTGAAGGCCTTGTGGCCGCCGGTGGTCGGATGCACGCCGTCGGCGAAGAACCACGTCGTGGCACTCGCGCCGGTACGCAATGCATCGAACGGCGCGCCCGGCGTCACGTTGCAGAACAGGGATGAGCCATCGACCACTTTGCCGCCGGTGACGGCCGAGACCTTGCTGGCGTCGCAGGCCGGCGCAGTCTGGTTGGTGAAGCCCAGGGCGGTGGCGCGGGCACCGACGTCCTTGAAGATCGGGAAGGTGTCGATGATCTGCACCGGCTGCTCGTTCAGGCCTTCGCGCAACGATGCGTTGAAGGACCGCGACAGTTCGGTGAGCACCGGTCGCACAGACGCCGGCAGCGACGCGCCGAACGGCGTGTCGACGATATCGCTGAGCGTCATCACGGCCACGTAGACACCCCCCTTGGCGAGGATCTGCGTCTTGACGTAGCCGGCCAGTTCGGTGGCCACCTGCCGCATCGCAGCCTGCGCGTCGGCCTGTGCCGCCGCCAAGGCCACGTTGGCGGCATCGGGGGTGATCTTGCCGGTGGCGGCATCGGTCTGGATCTGCGTGGCCCTGGCGCTGAAGATGCCGAACTGGGTGAATACGTCGTTGCTGCCGACGTAGACGAAGATCAGGTCGCTGGCCTTGAAGCTGCCGAAGCGCGCCAGGTGGTTGGCAATCTGGGTGACGACCGGCACGGTCATCGCGCCGCCCGCCTTGCCGATGCCATTGGGGTCGGTGACGCGCGAACCACCCTGGCCGTAGGCCGTGCACGTGGTCGCCAGCGCGGCGCTGATCGCGGCCGCGGGGCACTTGACGGATTGGCCGGCGAAGCCCACCTCGGCCGGCGTGACGGCCAGGCCGAGCGAGGTGGCGAGGTTCTCGACCCACACCGTGCTGCCCGCGCCGTTGGTGGTGAACTTGCCACCGAAGTACGGCGCGGCACCGTTGCCGGCCAGCGAGGTGGCCGGCGCATAGGCGCCGACGTCGCTGAGGCTGTCGCCGAAGGACACCACTGCCGTGAACGCACCCTTGGTGCTGGGCGGGCGCGGCGCGTCGTCGCTGCCACCGCAGGCCGACAGCAGCGTGGCTGCCAGGACGCCCAAGATCTGGGTACGGATGCTCGTCATGCACATTCCCTTCGAGTTCGGCCCGGGGCCGGTGTCGCCAGAAATCGAACGATCGTTCGATTCGCCGCGAGCGACTATAGAAGGGGTGGCGCAGGTCGCCGGACCGTGCTTACCCGCAACCGCCCTGCCGGCAGGGCCGCGCGCTGCGGCGGGACGGCCGCGGCCGTCAGAACGGGTTGTTCTGTGCGCGCGAGACGGCCTGGGTGGCGATCTGCGCGTGCACGGTCGGGGTCATGTGGCGGGCGTCCGCCCACAGGTAGGACGAGATCGACACATCGCCGATCAGGTCGGCCGCGATGGCGTTGCAGTCGGGCAGGACCTTCTGGCAAACCCCGTCGACCACGTTGGACAGGCCATAGATGGCCGGCAGCCTCGCCATCGACTGCACGACGTCGTCGGCCAGCACCAGCCCGTAGTTGCGGCCATCGAAGCGGGCCGGGTCGATGCCGGTGCGCAAGGTGGCATTGAACTCGAAGGTGAGCGTGCGCGCCCGCTCGGCCAGGCCCGGGGTCAGCCGGTCGAGCGCCAGCACGTGCGGGCTGTAGCCCATGTCCGGCGCCGTGACCACCATCGCCCGCGCACCGGTGGCCAGCAGCTGATTGACGCGCTCGGCCACCACCGTGCCGAGACGCCGCGCCTCGGCCACCGCCGCGTCCTGGGTCAGGGTGCCGGCCTGCATGCGGTCGGCCAGCGACAGCAGGTCGTTGGCACCGATCATCACGCCGACCATGTCCGCCGACGTCACGGCCCCGCCGAGCGCCGTCTGCTCGGCCAGCTGGGCGGCCAGGCCGAGCGTCGGGTGCTCGACCGTGGCGCCGACCTTGGCGCGCATGAAGGCCTTGGGCACCGCCGCCGCCTTGTTGCATTCGGCGAAGACGAAGCCATAGACCGTCGCCAGGCTCTGCGCCCAGTTCGGCAGCAGCAGGCAGTCGCGCGTCTGCGTGGTGGCCTCGAGGCCATTGATCGAGTACTTGCGGCCATTGGCCGCGCCGTCGTCGACGATGACGCTGTGCTCGTCGCCGAGGACGATCAGGCGCGCCGGCTGGAAGGCCTCGATCTGCGAGGTGCCACCGCCGCAGGCGGCCAGCAGCCCGGCCACCAACGCGGACAACAGCACGGGGGCCGCCAGGCGCCGGCCCCGGCGATGCAATTCACTGAACACGGTCATCTCGTTTCCCATTCGAAGCAGGGGGGGTCGTGCGGGTCAGGCCGACGCGGCCGCCCGGCGCAGGCGATCCCGGACGCCCTCCCATTCGGGGGCCTCCGGTGGCTGCTCGACCCAGATCTGCCGGACATCCGGCGTGTCGAGCGCGCGCAAGGCGGCAAACAGCTCGCGTGCCGCCTGCGCGGCGTCGCCTGGCATGGCCGACCACCGCGCCCCGGACGGCAGCGCCGGACAGGTGCGCGAATATACCGCCAGCCCGCTGCCCGGCGCGGGCAGCGCCTGAAGCGTGGCCGCGTCGGCCAGCCGCAGCCGGGCCCGCGGGGCGTAGTGGGCCTCCAAAGTGCCCGATGCGCGCGGGGCGTCAGCGTCGCGGTCTTCCAGTGGCAACCCCAGCGCCTGCTGCAGTGCGGCCCGCGTCAGCACGCCCGGGCGCAACAGCACCGGGCGGCCACGGCTGCAGTCGACGATGGCCGACTCGATGCCGACCGCACAGGGCCCGCCATCGAGCACTGGCAGGGCGGCACCGAAGTCGTCGGCCACGTGGGCCGCGGTGGTGGGGCTGATGCGGCCGAAGCGGTTGGCACTGGGCCCGGCGAGGCCGGCCACGCCGAGTTCGGCACAGCGGCGCAGCAGGGCCTGGGCCACCGGGTGGGCGGGGCAGCGCAGGCCGATGCTCGACTGCCCGCCGGCCGCCGACGTGGCCACGCCCGCGCGTCGGGGCACGATGATGGTGAGCGGACCGGGCCAGAAGGCCCGCACCAGGCGCTGCGCGCTGTCGTCGAGTGCGCTGGCAAAGTGGCGTGCGCCGGCCAGATCGGCCACGTGCACGATCAGCGGGTGGTCGCTCGGGCGGCCCTTGGCGGTGAAGATGCGGGCCACCGCCGCGTCGTCGTCGGCCCGCGCCCCCAGGCCGTAGACGGTCTCCGTCGGGAAGGCGACCAGGTCACCCGCGGCCAGCGCGCGGGCGGCCACGTCGAGGTCGCTGGTGAGCGTCCCGTCGAGCAGTGGCATCAGGCGGCAGACCCGACCAGTCCGGGGTCGATTCCGAGCAGCGCCGCCGCCTGTCGGGCCACGTCGCGGGCCTGCGCCGGCTGGTCGGCGGTGACGGTGAGGTGGCCCATCTTGCGGCCCCGGCGCGCGCCGGTCTTGCCGTACAGGTGCAGGTGCACGCCGGGCAGCGCCAGCACGGCCGCCCAGTCGGGCGCGCGCGGCACGTCGCCCCGGGCGAACCACAGATCGCCCAGCAGGTTGAGCATCACGGCCGCCGAGTGCTGGCGCGGCGCCACCAGCGGCAGGCCGGTGAGCGCGCGCACCTGCAGTTCGAACTGGCTGACGTCGCAGCTGTCGATCGAGTGGTGGCCCGAGTTGTGCGGCCGCGGTGCCATCTCGTTGGCCACCAGTCGGCCATCGTCCAGCACGAAGAACTCGACACACAGCACGCCGACGTAGTTCAGCGAATCGGCCACGCGGGCGGCGGCCTCGAAGGCCTGTTGCCGGGTGGCCTCCGGCACGTCGGGCGCGGGCACCTCGGTGACGGCCAGGATGCCGTCCCGGTGCAGGTTCTGCTGCACCGGCAGGCCGACCACCACGCCCATTGCGCTGCGGGCGATGACCACGCTGATCTCGTGCGCCAGCGGCAGACGCTGCTCGAGCACGCAGGCCGCGCCACCGAGCGCGGCCCAGGCCGCCGGCAGCGCCGCCAGGTCGGCCACACCCACCTGGCCCTTGCCGTCGTAGCCCATCCGCGAGGTCTTGAGGATCGCCGGGAAGAGCGCCGCCGGCACCGCGGCGAGCTGGGCTTCATTGGCGATCACCGCGTGCGGCGCGCAGGCCACGCCGCAGCGCTTGAAGTGGGCCTTTTCCAGGGCACGGTCCTGGCACACGCCCAACGCGTCGGCGTCGGGCGAGGTGGGGCGATGGGCACCGAGCGTGACCAGCGCCGGGGACGGCACGTTCTCGAACTCGATGGTGATGCCGTCGCAGCGCTGCATCAGCTGCGCCAGGCCCTGCTCGTCCAGGTAGTCGGTGTCGATGTGGTAGTGCGCCACCATGCCGGCCGGCGACGTGGGGTCGGGGTCGAGCACTGCGGTGAAGTAGCCCATGGATTGGGCCGCCTGCACGAACATGCGGCCGAGTTGGCCGCCACCCATCACGCCGAGGGTGGCGCCGGGCAACAGAGACTTGCTCATTTGAGCTCCTGGGTCATGGCCCGCGCCACCTCGGTCTGGCGGGCGCGGAAGGCTTCGAGCTTCGCGCGCAGACCGGCGTCTCGAGTGGCCAGCATGGCCACTGCGAACAGCGCCGCATTGGCCGCGCCGGCCTCGCCGATGGCGAAGGTGGCCACCGGGATGCCCTTGGGCATCTGCACGATCGAGTGCAGCGAATCGACGCCCGACAGGTGCCGGCTGGCCACCGGCACCCCGAGCACCGGCACCACCGTCTTCGCGGCCAGCATGCCCGGCAGGTGGGCGGCGCCGCCGGCCCCGGCGATGATGGCCTGCAGCCCGCGGCCGACGGCGGCCTCGGCGTAGGCGAACATGTCGTCGGGCATGCGGTGCGCCGAGACGACGCGGCATTCGTGCGGCACGCCAAACTCGGCGAGAATCCGGGCTGCATGCTGCAGGGTCTCCCAGTCGCTGGACGACCCCATCAGCACTCCGATCTGGGGCAAGGCATTCTCTGACACGACAGGCTCCGGCTCGGTGCGGCAAAGCCTTGCATTGTAGGCCGCGCCCCCCATGTCCCCCGACCGCGCCCAACGCCGCACTCACCACCCATCCACCATGACCGACATCACCTTGCAGAACCTCGAGACCGACCTGATCCAGGCCTCGATGCAGCAGCCGGTGCTCCTCGACATCTGGGCCCCCTGGTGCGGCCCCTGCCGCACTTTGGGCCCGACGCTGGAGCGCGTGGAATCGGCCTACGCAGGCCGCTTCAAGCTCGCCAAGCTCAACAGCGACGAGCAGCCCGAGATCGCCGGGCAGCTCAGCCAGGCCTTCGGCGTGCGCTCGATCCCGTTCTGCGTGCTGTTCGACAAGGGCCAGCCGATCGATGGTTTCGTCGGCGCCCTGCCGGAAGCCCAGGTGCGCGAGTTCCTCGACCGCCACGTGCCCAGCACCGAAGCCCTGGAGGCCGAAGCCGACGTGCAGGACGCCGAGGCGCTGGTGGACGAAGGCGACACCGACGCCGCGCTCGACAAGCTGCAGCAGGCCGTGGCGGTCGACCCCGCCAACGACGTGGCACGGTACGACTACCTCAAGCTGCTGCTCGAGACCGGCCGCACCGCACAGGCGCGCCAGGCCTTCGAGCCGGTGGCCAGCAAGGTGATGATCGACCCCCGCTTCGCTGCCATCGGCCTGTGGCTGGCGGCCTGCGAGCGGGCCCCAGCCGCCCGCAGCCCCGCCGAACTGGAGGCCGCCATCGCTGCCAACCGGCGCGACTTCGAGGCCCGCTACGAACTGGCCCAGGCCCTGATGGCCGGCGGCCGTTTCACAGAGGCCATGGACGCGCTGCTCGAGATCGTGATGCGCGACAAGGCCTGGAAGGACGAACTGGCCCGCAAGACCTACGTTGCCATCCTCGAACTGATGACCAAGCCCGCGCCGCGCGCGGCTGCCGAACAGGCCAAGGGTGCGCTCGAGCTCACCGGCAAGGTTCAGACCGCGCCCGCCGACCCCGTCGTCGATCAGTACCGGCGCAAGCTCAGCATGGCGCTGTTCTGACCCTCACCTGGGTGGTGGGGCGGCCTGCAGGCGCACCTGCACCTACAATTTGCGGTTTGCCCGCCCCGGGCAGGCAGCGCAACGTGCCGGGCCCCCGCCCCGGCCTGCGTCGACTCCAGGAGATCGCCCCGTGTTCATTTCAGAAGCCTTCGCCCAGACCGCCCCGGCCGCCGCGGGCGGCGCCGAATCCAGCCTCATGAGCCTGTTGCCGCTCGTGCTGATGTTCGTGGTGCTGTACTTCATCATGATCCGCCCGCAGATGAAGCGCCAGAAGGAGCACAAGGCCATGATCGACGCCCTGGCCAAGGGCGACGAGATCATCACCTCCGGCGGCATGATCGGGCGCGTCGCCAAGCTGGGCGAAACCTACATGCAGGTCGAGATCTCCAGCGGCGTGGAGATCCAGGTCCAGCGCAGCGCCGTCGTGCAGGTGCTGCCCAAGGGCACCTTCGCCACCGGCAAGTGAAGCACCGGGGCCGTTGCGTTCACGGCAAGTCGGCCCCCGGACACCGCGTACACGCCCGCCACGAGCCGCCTGCCGTGTGCCTGAGCCCCCACTGAGCAGGCCGAGGAACCCCCGATGAATCGCTACCCCTGGTGGAAGTACCTGATCCTGGGCGTTGCCCTGCTGATCGGGCTTCTGTACACCCTGCCCAATTTCTACGGCGAGGCGCCGGCCGTGCAGGTCTCTAGCGGCAAGGCCACGGTGAAGCTCGATCCGGCGATGGTCACGCGGGTGCAGGACGTGCTGACAAAGGCCAACATCAAGGCCGACCTCGTCCAGATGGATGGCAATTCGGTCAAGGCGCGCTTTGGCGACACCGACACGCAGCTCAAGGCCAAGGATGCGATCTCCAAGGCACTCAACCCCGACCCCAACGATCCGTCCTGGATCGTGGCGCTGAACCTGCTGAGCCGCTCGCCGGCCTGGTTGACCAGCCTGCACGCGCTGCCGATGTACCTGGGCCTGGACCTGCGCGGCGGCGTGCACTTCCTGATGCAGGTCGACATGAAGACCGCACTCACCAAGAAGGCCGAGGCCTTCACCGGCGACATCCGCACCCTGTTGCGCGACAAGACCATCCGCCACGCCGGCATCACGCGCGAAGGCAACGACGTGGTCGTGCGCTTCCGGGAGCGCGCCGTCCTCACCCAGGCACAGGCCCTGCTGACCGACCAGTTGACCGACCTGCAGTGGACCGAAACCGCCGACGGCGCCGAGTTCAAGCTCACCGGTTCGCTCAAGCCCGAAGCCGCGCGCCGCGTGCAGGACGCCGCACTGAAGCAGAACATCACCACGCTGCACAACCGCGTCAACGAACTCGGCGTGGCCGAGCCGGTGATCCAGCAGCAGGGCGCCGACCGGGTGGTCGTGCAACTACCGGGCGTGCAGGACACGGCCAAGGCCAAGGACATCATCGGCCGCACCGCCACCCTCGAACTGCGCATGGTCAACACCAGCACCGAGGCACTCGAGGCCCTGCGCGGCGGCGGCCCGGTGCCCTTCGGCAGCGAGAAGTACCTCGAGAAGGACGGCTCCCCGATCGTCGTCTTCCGCCAGGTCATCCTCACCGGCGACAGCCTCACCGATGCCCAGGCGGGCTTCGACGGGCAGAACTCCAACGAGCCGGCGGTGCACCTGACGGTGGACGCCAAGGGCGGGCGCATCATGCGCGACGTCTCTCGCGAGAACGTCGGCAAGCGCATGGCCATCCTGCTGTTCGAGAAGGGCAAGGGCGAGGTCGTCACCGCGCCGGTGATCCGCGGCGAACTGGGCAACCGCTTCCAGATCTCGGGCCGCATGAGCTCGGTCGAGGCCAACGACACCGCGCTGCTGCTGCGCGCCGGCTCGCTGGCCGCGCCGATGGAGATCATCGAGGAGCGCACCATCGGCCCGACGCTGGGCAAGGAGAACATCGACAAGGGCTTCGCCAGCGTGGGCTATGGCTTCGCCGCGATCGCGGTGTTCATGTGCGCGTACTACCTGCTCTTCGGCGTGTTCTCGACGCTGGCCCTGGCCTTCAACCTGCTGCTGCTGGTGTCGCTGCTGTCGATGCTGCAGGCCACGCTGACGCTGCCGGGCATCGCGGCCATTGCGCTCACGCTGGGCATGGCCATCGACGCCAACGTGCTGATCAACGAGCGCGTGCGCGAGGAACTGCGAGCGGGCGCGTCACCGCAGGCGGCCATCTCGGCCGGCTACGAGCGCGCCTTCGCCACCATCCTCGATTCCAACATCACCACGCTGATCGCCGGCCTGGCGCTGCTCACCTTCGGCTCGGGCTTCGTGCGCGGCTTCGCCGTGGTGCACTGCCTGGGCATCCTGACCTCGATGTTCTCGGCGGTGATGTTCTCGCGCGGCCTGGTCAACCTCTGGTACGGCAGCAAGAAGAAGCTCAAGTCGGTGTCGATCGGCCAGGTATGGCGTCCCGCGGCGAGCCCGGAAGACCAACCGGCCGTCGAGGCCTGAACGGGAGCAGCAGGCATGGAATTCTTCAGGATCCGCCGCGACATCCCGTTCATGCGGCATGCGCTGGTCTTCAACATCATTTCTTTCGTCACCTTCGCCGCGGCGGTGTTCTTCCTGGTCACCCGCGGGCTGCACCTGTCGATCGAGTTCACCGGCGGCACGGTGCTCGAGGTCGAGTACGCGCAGACCGCCGATCTCGAGCGCACCCGCAAGGCCATCGACACGCTGGGGCTGGGCGAAGTGCAGGTACAGAACTTCGGCACCTCGCGCGACGTGATGGTGCGCCTGCCGGTGCGCGGTGGCGCCAAGCCGGCCGAGCAGTCGGCACTTTCGGCGCAGGCCTTTGCCGCGCTGTGCAGCGCGGAAAGCGGCACCGTCGGCACCAAGGCCTACACCACGCCGCAGGGCGAGCAGGTGAGCCGGCCCTCCTGCAGCACGGCGGCGGGCGCCGAGCCGCTGAAGCTGTCGCGCACCGAATTCGTCGGCCCGGCCGTGGGCTCCGAGCTCGCCGCCGACGGCGCCAAGGCGCTGGCCTTCGTGGTCATCGGCATCATGGTCTACCTGGCCTTCCGCTTCGAGTGGAAGTTCTCGGTGGCCGCGATCATCGCCAACCTGCACGACGTGATCATCATCCTGGGCTTCTTCGCGTACTTCCAGTGGGAGTTCTCGCTGGCCGTGCTGGCGGCGGTGCTGGCCATCCTGGGCTACTCGGTCAACGAGTCGGTGGTCATCTTCGACCGGATCCGCGAAGCCTTCCGCCGGTACCGCAAGCTCGACACGCAGCAGGTCATCGACCACGCCATCACCAGCACGATGAGCCGCACGGTCATCACGCACGGCTCCACCCAGATGATGGTGCTGGCGATGCTGATGTTCGGCGGGCCGACGCTGCACTACTTCGCGGTGGCGCTGACCATCGGCATCCTGTTCGGCATCTACTCGTCGGTGTTCGTCGCGGCAGCCATCGCCATGTGGCTGGGTGTGAAGCGCGAAGACCTCGTCAAGGCCGGCACCCCCAAGGATCAGGACCCCAACGACCCGAATGCGGGGGCCGTGGTATAGAGTAGCCCGGTTGCCCCAACCGCGCAGTATCGGCCCAGCCCATGGCGCTTCCCGCCGACCCCAGTCAACTTGCGAATCGAGCTCGCCGCCTGTACACAGACGAGCTGGTCAAGGGGCTGCCCGAGGTGATCCGCCACGTGGTCGACATGGCACGCCACGCGCGGGACAAGCCGTCTGACTACCAGACCGCCCAACGCCGCCGCGACCTGGCCCAGTCGCTGCACAAGTCGGCCCGGCCCTGGCTGGCCGGGCTGAACAAGGGCCTGATGCAGGTGCTCGAGCAAGGCGGCTCGGTGTCGCTGGCTGGCAGCCTGGCCAACGCCACCGCCAAGGGCCTGACGCTCGTCGACGACGACACCATCGACCGCGAGATCCTCACCTCGCGGCTGGCGCTTGCCATCATGGACCGCGCGTCCTGGGAGTTCTCAGACCTTCGATCGCGGGTTGCCTCCCTTGAACGCCGCCAGGAACTGGGCACGCACGACATGCTGCGGGCCCATGTGCTGGCCCGGGTGGTGCTGGAAGCCTGGCACCAGGCAGGGCTGAGCAGCGAGGGCTGGCGCGAGTGCCAGGCGGTGCTCCACGACGAGTTCGCGCTGCTGGTGGAAGAGGCCTATCACGAGACCAACCGCTGGCTGATCAGTCAGAAGGTCCTGCCCGACATCGACCTGCGGCCCTTCATTCGGCGCACCGTGCAGGGCGTGGCACCGCGCACCGACGATCCGCTGGCCGGCGATTCCGGCCCGGGACCCACGGGCTATGGCGCGGGGCCGGGCCGCGGCGGAGCCTCGGACTACGGCCACATGGGTGGTGGCGGCGGCGGTGGGGTGGGCTCGGGTCAGCAGGGCAGCCAGTGGGCCGGCCACACCGGGCCGATGCCCAGCCGGCCGGCCCTGATGCGCGGCGTCGGGCGCACTGGCGGGGCCCAGATGTCCGGCGGCGGAGGCTGGGCCAGGCCATCTGGCCGAAGCGCCGTTGGCGAGGAAACCCGGCTGATGACGCGCGCAGCCCCGCTGGCCCGCGGCAGCGACCACGCCGAAGCGGTGATGGGCCGGCTGAATCGCCTGGTCGGCCGCCACCTGCCAGGCTTCGCCGACACGGCCCAGGGGCCAGCGGCGGTGACGCCCCGCCTGTCGCGGGCGATCGACATGGCCCAGCACAGCATGCGGCAGCGCCTGGGTCCGGTGCCCATGCCGAGCGGCGGCGTCGAGGCACGAGCACCGGCCATCACGACGCCCATGCTGCTGGACGACCTGCAGCACCGCAAGCAGATCCTGAAGCAGGCTGCCGAGACACCGGCCGAGCGGGCCACGATCGAGATCGTGGCGATGATGTTCCAGAGCATCCTGGCCGAGGAACGCATCCCGGCCCAGGTGCGCGTGTGGTTTGCCCGGCTGCAGATGCCGGTGCTGCGCGTGGCGGTGAGCGAACCCGACTTCTTCGCCACCATCGACCATCCGGCGCGCCGCCTGATCGACCGGATGGGCGCCTGCGTCATGGGCTTCGACGACACGGCCCGGGCCGTCGGCGACGCGCTCGAGAAGGAAATCAAGCGCATCGTGCAGGTGGTCGAGGCCTACCCCGACACCGGCCGCCGGGTCTTCCAGACCGTCCTGGCCGAGTTCGAGAAGTTCCTCGAGCACTTCTTCCGCACCGAGAACGAGGCCACCCGGCGCGGCGTCTCGCTGGCGCAGCAGGTGGAACAGCGCGAGACCCTGGCCATCCAGTACACGATCGAACTGCGCCGCATGCTCAACGAGGTGCCGGTGCAGGAAGGCGTGCGGCAGTTCCTGTTCCACGTCTGGGCCGACGTGCTGGCCACCACGGCCGTGCGCTACGGCGGCAATGGCGAGGAAACCAAGCAGATGAAGCGCGCGGCCGCCGACCTGATCTGGTCGGCCAGCGCCAAGGTCACGCGAGAGGAACGCGGCGAGGTCATCCGCCGGCTGCCACCGCTGCTCAAGCGCCTGCGCGAGGGCATGGCCTCGGCCGGCATGGGCACCGACCGCCAGGACGAACAGATCCAGGCCTTGAACAATTCGCTGGCCGCGGCCTTCACCGCCAAGGCCGCGGTGATCCCGACCGAGCGGCTGACCGAGCTGATGGAGCGGCTGGAGTCGCTCGAGGAACTGCTGCCCCAGGCCAGCGACCTCGAGATCGACGAGTCGATCGTGCTCGACCTGTCGGGCCACGAGAGCTCCGAGCTCGAGGTGGTGTCCGACGGAGGCTCGATGCCGAGCCCGGCGATGCTGTCCTGGGCCCGTGAACTGATGGTCGGCAGCTGGTACATGCTGGACTACCGCGACCGCACCGAGCCCGTGCAACTGGCCTGGCACGGCATGCGCCGGCAGCTGTCGCTGTTCGTGTCGGCCAACGGGCGCTGCGTGCTGTTCCAGCAGCACCGGCTGGCGTCGTACCTGCAGGCGGGTTTGCTGCTGCCGGCCCAGGAAGAGTCGCTCACCGTGAAGGCCACGCGCAGTGCGCTGGCCAAGCTGGACGCCGACCCGTCGCGCCTGATGAACTGATGCCGTCGGCGCGCCGCGCGGCACCGAGACCCTGCGGTCAGTGGATCAAGCGCTCTTCCGGGGCGACGAACAGTTCGTCAAGAATCAACGCGTCGGGCTCCTCGCCGAGGCTCCAGAACACCATCAGCACGATGACCTTGAGGTCTTCGAGGGCCAGCGGGCTTTCGCCGGCGGCCGTGGCCCGGTCGATGACCATCTCTCGCATCGGCGGCGGCAACACCCCCGCGGACTCGAGGAAACTGATGAAACCGATCGAATCCTCGCCAAGGCGCTCGGACTCGCGGTCGGTGTAGATGCGCAGGCTGCGTGGCGCCTGCTCGCCCGTGTAGGCCTGGGCCGTGACGGCCAGGCCGTCGAGCCAGTTGAGCGCTTCCTGGATCTCGTCCGACTCGAAGCCCACCGCGGAGAGCTTGCGGGTCAACTGGTCGTGGTCCGGGCATGCGTCCGGACGCCAGTAGTTCTCGTACAAGTAGACCAGCACCTCGAACATGATGAACCCACTATAGCGCAGCCCGGCAGGGGCCAGGAACCCTGCACCACCCCCCTTCGGGTGGCGGGGTTCCAGGCGCGCTGCGGACGGTGCGGCGGGGGTTCAACCCACCTGGATGCGCTGGAACAGCCCGCCGGGCAGGCGGGCCACGCGGCCTTCCAGTTCCAGTTCGAGCAGCTTCGCGTTCAACTCCGGTGCCGGCCACCCGCAGCGCGCCATCAGCGCATCCAGCGTGGCCGGATCGTGGCCGAGGGCACGGAGCACCGGGTCTCGAGACTCCGACGGCGGTTCCGACGGAGCATCGGCCGTGGCTGCCGGCCCGGCACGGGGCGCCGGACCGGGCCCGGCGCCCAGTTCGTCCAGCACATCCTGCGCCGTCTCGACCAGCTTGGCGCCCTGGCGCAGCAAGGCATGGCAGCCCCGAGCGTGCGGCGAATGGATCGACCCAGGGATCGCAAAGACCTCGCGCCCGGCCTCGGACGCCAGCCGGGCGGTGATGAGCGAGCCGGACTGCACGGCCGCCTCGACCACCAGCGTGCCCCTGGCCAGGCCGGCGATGATGCGGTTGCGCTGGGGGAAATTGGCGGACATCGGCGGCGCCCCCAACGGGTATTCGCTGACCATCACGCCCTGCGCGACGATCCGTTCGGCCAAGGCGGCATTCGACCGCGGATACACCAGGTCGATGCCGGTGCCGACGACGGCGATGGTGCGCCCGCCCCCGGCCAGCGCGCCCTCATGGGCCGCCGCGTCGATGCCCGCGGCCAGGCCGGACACGATGACCCAGCCCCGCCGCGCCAGATCGGCCGCGAAGGCGCGGGCGTTCTGGCGTCCCTGCGGCGTGGCCTGGCGGCTGCCGACGATGGCCAGCGACGGGACCGAAAGGGCGTCGACCTGGCCGTCGACGAACAGCAGCAGCGGCGGATCGACTGTTTGCAGCAGCGACGGCGGGTAGTCGGCATCGCCCAGCGTGAGCACGCGGCGGGTGGGGCGGGCCGCCAGCCAGGCCGCGACCGCCGCGATGCGGTCGGCGGCGCCCTCGTCGACGCCGACGAAGGCGTCGTCCACCACCCGCGCCCCGACCACGGCCCGCAGCGCCGACAAAGGCGCCTCCAGCACCGCCTGTGGCGAGCCGAAGGACGCCAGCAGCTTGCGCAGGGACTCGCGGCCCAGACCGGGCCGATGGACCAGGCGCAACCACGCCTCGAGTTCAGGATCGACCTGCACTGCGGGGAACTCAGCCGGGCCGGACGACCGGGCCGAGATCAGGGTTGGGTGAAGCGATCGCCCCGGCGCACGGGGTCGGTGGCCGACAGCACCAAGGCGTAGGACACCCGGTCGAAGACGCGGAACACGAACAAGGTGCCCACGCGCTCGTTGGGCAGCTTGATGGCCGTGCGCTCGGGCCCCGTGCGGTCAACCGCATCGGCGCCGTCGCGCCACAGTGCCAGCACATGCCCGCGCTCGAGGCCGTCGCGGCCACCGCGGTTGATCGAGATGATCTGGTTCTGGCCGGCCAGCAGCGCCTCGCCATAGACCGACACGATCTGGCCCTGCACCGGCGTCGAGGGCGCGTGCGGCACATAGGCGGCGAAATCGCGCTGCGGCATCGGCGACAGCCGGTCGCCCACGCCCACTTCCTGGCGCACGCTGGTGACCAGGATGCTGTCGGGCACCGGCACCGCCGACTTGCCATCCGCCGAGAGGCGATTCTCGCCCGCGCGCGAGAACTCCGCCGTCCCGACGAAGCGCGCCTCGTGGCCCAGCAGTTCGTTCGATGTCGGGTCGGTGAGCGGCTGGGTTTCGCGGAAGAGGCGGAAATCTCGTGCGCCCTTCAGGTCGCCGCGCACATAGGCGGTCTCGCCCTGGGAGACCATCACGCGGCCTTCCTGGGTGGCCACCACGCGGGGGGCGGCGGCCAGGTCGTCGTTGCCCAGCACCACGGCCTCGTTGAGGAACGGCCCGATCAGGTGCATCGGGATCGCCGCGATGGCGCCGTTGTCGAGGGCCTGGCCGCGTACCCGCGGTGACAGGCGCACGGTGTTCGAGGGCACCTGCTGGCCCGACGTGTCGGCCAGGCGCAGGCGGGCGCGGCCGCCGGTCTTGTCGAGCACCAGCACCTGCCCCGGGTAGATGAGGTGCGGGTTGCGGATCTGCTCGAGGTTCATGCCCCACAGTTCGGGCCATCGCCACGGGCTGCGCAGGAAGAGCTTGGAGATGTCCCACAGCGTGTCGCCGCGCTGCACCGTGTGCGAATCGGGCGCGTCGGGGGCCAGTTCGGACAAGGGCACGCCAGCCTGGGCCACCTGCTGGGCAGTGGCACGCTGCTCGGGCCGGATGGTCAGGTCGACGGCCTGTGCACCGACGACGCCACAGAGCAAGGCGGCGGCGGCCAGAACGCGCCCGCCGTTCCGGTGGGAGGGCTTGCGGCGCCGGCATGAACTCATGTAGTCGATCTCCTGGGTGGCAATGGCAATCTGCATCGAGGCCACCGGCCTGACGGCCAAAGCCGTCGGAACGGCCACACCGCCTCAAATGCTCATGCTGCCTCGCAGATTCTGCCGATAAACCATTGATATCGCAATGAAAAGCGCCCCCGTCCCACGACCGGCCGCGGGCTTGCGATACTCCTGCCGTTGCTTCCTCTCCACACCTGTTGCCGCTTGTGACGGCCACAGCCGAGCATCGATCCCATGGCCCTGCTGAAGATCCTCCGCTACCCCGATCCCAAACTCCACACGGTTGCCGCCAAGGTGACCGAGGTCGACGACCGCCTGCGCAGGCTGATCGACGACATGCTGGAGACCATGTACGAGGCCGAGGGGGTCGGCCTGGCCGCCACCCAGGTCGACGTGCACCTGCGCCTGATCGTGATGGACACCTCCGAGGCGCGCGACAAGCCGCTGGTGCTCATCAACCCCGAGATCCTGTCGCGCAGCGCCGAGATGCACATCGGCGACGAGGGATGCCTGTCGGTGCCCACCATCTACGATGACGTCGAGCGCCATGCACGGGTGACGGTGCGGGCACTCGACCGCCACGGGCAGTCCTTCGACCTGGACGCCGAGGGCCTGACCTCGGTGTGCGTTCAGCACGAGATGGACCACCTCATCGGCAAGGTCTTCGTCGAGTACCTCAGCCCGCTCAAGCGCGAGCGCATCCGCACCAAGATGCTGAAGAAGACTCGCGACGAGCAGGTGCGGGGCCGATGAGGATCGCCTTCGCCGGCACACCCGAGTTCGCTGCCGCGGCCCTGCGCGCCTTGCTGGCGGCGGGGCACGACCTGGTGCTGGTGCTGACCCAGCCCGACCGACCGGCCGGCCGCGGCATGAAGCTGCAGGCCTCGGCCGTGAAGTCGGTGGCCCTCGACCATGGCCTGGCGGTGGCCCAGCCACGCAGCCTGCGGCTGGACGGCAAGTTCCCGGACGACGCACGGGCGGCCCGCGATGCGCTCGACAAGGCCGCGCCCGAGGTGATGGTGGTGGCCGCCTACGGGCTGATCCTGCCGGCCTGGGTGCTGGCCCACCCGCCGCTGGGCTGCCTGAACATCCATGGCTCGATCCTGCCGCGCTGGCGCGGCGCCGCGCCGATCCACCGGGCCATCGAGGCCGGCGACACCGAGACCGGCATCACGCTGATGCAGATGGACGCGGGTCTCGACACGGGTGACATGCTCGACATCGAGCGCGTGCCCATCGGCCCGGACGACACCACCGCGCTGCTGCACGACCGGCTGGCCGCGCTGGGCGCCCGCATGGTGGTGCGCGCGTTGACCGACGTGGCCACCTTGCAAGCATTGGTGCGCACGCCCCAGCCTTCTGAAGGCGTGACCTACGCGCACAAGGTCGAGAAGGCCGAGGCCGCCATCGACTGGTCGCAGCCGGCCGAGGTGATCGAGCGGCGGGTGCGCGCGTTCGACGCCTTCCCGGGCATGCACTTCCAGTGGGCGGGCGAGGCCGTCAAGCTGTGGCGGGCCAGGCTCGCACCCGGCGCGCCGAAGGCCGCACCCGGCGAGGTGCTGGCGGCCGACGGCGACCTGCTGCGCGTGGCCTGCGGCACCGGGTCGCTCGATCTGGTGGTGCTGCAATGCCCCGGTGGCCGCCGCATCGCCACCCGCGACTTCCTGGCCACGCGCCCCCTGACGACGGGCGACCGCCTCGGTTGAAGTTCAGGCCCCCGGCCGCATCTATCGGCCTGTTCAGCCAGAAAGGACCCCCCGACATGTTCAACATGATGAAGACCGCCATCCTGATGGCCGCCATCACCGCGCTGTTCATGCTGATCGGCCGGTGGATGGGAGGCCAGGCCGGCATGATGCTGGCGCTGGTGGTGGCGCTGGGGATGAACTTCTTCAGCTACTGGTTCAGCGACAAGATCGTGCTGAAGATGTACAACGCGCAGGAGGTGGACGAGTCCTCCGCGCCGCAGTTCGTGCGCATGGTGCGAGAGCTCGCCGACAAGGCCGGCCTGCCGATGCCCAAGGTCTACCTCATCGACGAGGCCGCGCCCAATGCCTTCGCCACCGGGCGCAACCCCGACCACGCGGCCGTGGCCGCCACCACCGGCATCATCCGCGTGCTGAGCGAGCGCGAGTTGCGCGGCGTGATGGCCCACGAACTGGCGCACGTGAAGCACCGCGACATCCTCATCAGCACCATCAGTGCCACGATGGCCGGCGCCATCGGCATGCTGGCCAACTTCGGCATGATGTTCGGAGGCCGCGACAGCGAAGGGCGACCGGCCAACCCCCTGGTGGGCCTGATGGTGGCCATCCTCGCGCCGCTGGCCGCCAGCCTGATCCAGATGGCCATCAGCCGAGGGCGCGAATTCGAGGCCGACCGCGGTGGCGCCGAGATCTCGGGCGACCCGCAGGCCCTGGCCTCGGCGCTGCAGAAGATCCAGCGCTACGCCCAGGGGGTCCCTATGGAGGCGGCCGAACGCCACCCCGAGACCGCGCAGATGATGATCATGAACCCCTTGTCGGCCGGCGGGCTGCGCGGCCTGTTCTCCACCCACCCGGCCACCGAGGAACGGGTCGAGCGCCTGCTCGAGATGGCGCGCGGGCGCTGACCGGCCGCGCGCGAGGCCGAGGTCGTGGCGGTCGGCCCTCAAGCCGACGCCGCCCGCGGCCGATAACCCGGACATGCGCCGCTTCATCGCCACCCTGCTGCTGTCTGCCACCGCCCTGCTGGGGGCGGGCTGCGACCAGTTGGGCATCGAATCGGCCAGCGCCGTGGCCGCCCGCAAGGAAGCCGACGGCAAGGCCGTCGGCGGCGCCTGCCGCCATGCCGGCCGCGCCATCGAAGACTGCTACACGCTCAACAAGAAGGCCGACCGGCCGTCCGTCTACGCCGGCTGGCGTGAGATGAACGAGTACATGCGCGAGAACAAGATCGAGCCGGTGATCCCCGTGATCAAGCCCGAGCAGGCCGTGGCGGCCAAGCCCGCCGACGAGGCCGAGGCGGACGACGCCCACGCCAAGCCGGCGGCCGAGAAGCCGGCTGCCAAGGGCAAGAAGCAGGCCTCCTGATCGCGCCGGGCGCGCGGACGTGCGCGCAGGCTGCAGTCATCCCCGGGTGCGGTTCGTCACCGATTTCGGCACCTCCGTCGGCCAGACGATGCGTTCGTCGCAGCGGCCGTGACCGCCGCGACCGGGCTCGCCATCATGGGCACCATCCCGATGGAGATCGCCCCATGACCCGACTGTCCCGCGCCCTCGACACCGCCCTCGGCCTGACCCTGATGGGTGCGTTGACCATGGCCATCGTGACCGCGATGCCGACCGGCGCCCAGGCCGCCGAGTCGGTGGCCGGTTCGGCACAGACCAGCACCGAGCGCCGCAGCGTCGGCGACATCGACGAGGTGGTGCTGACCGGCGGCTTCGACCTGCGGGTGCAGCAAGGCAGCACGCCCGCCATCGAACTGCGCGGCGACGCCGCGCTGCTGCCGCTGATCGACACCGTGCAGGACGGCCAGCGCCTGACCATCCGATGGAAGCGCGACAGCGCGGTGCGTGCCCGCGCCCTGCCAACGATCACGCTCACGGTCGTGCGACTGAGGAAGCTGGCCGCGGCCGGCTCGGGCAACATCCATGTCGATGGCCTGAAGACGCCCAGCCTCGACGCGTCGATCTCCGGCGCAGGCGACATCCACCTCGGTGGCCTGGTGAGCGACACCCTGGCGATGCGCATCGCGGGCTCCGGCGACATGACGGCCAGCGGCCAGGCGACCCGGCTGCAGGTGAAGATCGCGGGCTCGGGCGACGTGCGCGCCAGCGGCCTGAAGGCCGACGAGGTCAGCGTGTCCATTGCCGGGTCCGGCGACGCCGCCGTGCACGCCGACAAGTCGCTCGAGGTGCGCATCGCGGGCTCGGGCGACGTGGCCTACAGCGGCAACGCGGCCGTGAGCCAGTCGATCGTCGGCAGCGGCTCGGTGCGCAAGCGCTGAACCGGCCGGCGCGACAACGCGCCGGTGGCGACCGCCCGGCGGCGCCGAAGCCCCCACGCAAGCGCGCCGCAGCCGGCGGCGAAAACGCCGGCACCGGTCCCCGACAATCGCGGCATGAGTGCAGAGTTGCGAGCCGCTGCGCCCTTGTGGCGCCACCCTGAGTTCGCCCGCGGCGCCCGCGACATGTTCGGCATCGGGCTGGGTGTCGGGGCCTGGGGCCTGGTCACCGGCGTGGCCATGGTCAAGGGCGGCATGGGCGTGGGCATGGCCGTGCTGATGTCGCTGATGGTGTTCGCCGGCACGGCACAGCTGGCCACCGCCCCATTGATCGCCAGTGGCGCGCCGATCTGGGTGGTGTGGGCCACCGCGCTGTGCGTGAACCTGCGCTTCGTGATCTTCAGCGCCCAGTGGCGGCCCTACTTCGCGCACCTGCCGCGCGGCCGCCGGGCGCTGAAGGCCTACTTCTGCGCTGACCTGAACTACGTGCTGTTCATGCGCCGATTCCCCAAGCCGGAACCGGCCCCGGAGCAGGTGCCCTACTTCTGGGGTGGCACCTTCATCAACGCGGGCTCATGGCACGTGATGTCGCTGGTGGGCATCGCGCTGGGCCACCGCGTGCCGCAGGAATGGGGGCTGGGCTTCGCCGGCACCATGGCGCTGCTGGGCATGACCTACTCGCTGCTGGCCGACCGCGCCACCTGGTTGCCTGCGGTGGTGGCCGGCGCCGCCGCCGTGGCCGCCTTCGCGCTGCCGCTGAAACTGAACCTGCTGGTGGCCATCGCCGCCGCGGTGGCGGTGGGCAGCGTGATCGATCACCTGCCCGGGCGGTGCGCCGGGAACGCCCGGTGAGCGACGTCGAAACCGCTGTGGCCATCTTCGGCCTGGCGGTCATCACGCTGCTGACGCGCGGCTTCTTCATCCTGCCCGACCGCGAATGGCCGATGCCGGGCTGGCTGAAGGAGGGCCTGCGCTACGCGCCCATCGGCGCGCTGGTGGCCGTGGTCACGCCCGAGATCGTGATGACCCAGGGCCGCTTGATCGACAGCTGGCAGGACGCCCGCCTGTTCGGCACCGTGGCGGCCACCGCCTGGTACCTGTGGCGCCGCGACATGCTCGGCACCATCCTGGCGGGAACTGCCGTGATGTTGATCTTCCGCCTGGGGCTGGGCTGGTGATCTGACACACTTGCGGCTGGCCCCGCCGATCAACCCACTGCCCCACCCGACCATGAAGATCCTCCGACTCGACGAACTCATCCGGCAAGGCCGCCTGGCCGGTCAGCGCGTGTTCATCCGCGCCGACCTGAACGTGCCGCAGGACGATGCCGGCCACATCACCGAGGACACGCGCATCCGCGCCTCGGTGCCCTGCATCCGCATGGCGCTGGACGCCGGCGCAGCGGTGATGGTCACCTCGCACCTGGGCCGACCGACCGAGGGCGAGTTCAAGCCCGAGGATTCCCTGGCGCCCGTCGCCGCACGCCTGGGCGAACTGCTCGGGCGCGAGGTGCCGCTGGTGTCGAACTGGGTCGATGGCGTCACCGTGGCCCCGGGCCAGGTGGTGATGCTCGAGAACTGCCGCCTGAACAAGGGCGAGAAGAAGAACAACGAGGCGCTGGCACGCAAGATGGCCGCGCTGTGCGACATCTTCGTCAACGACGCCTTCGGCACCGCGCACCGCGCCGAGGGCACCACCTACGGCATCGCCCAGTACGCGCCGGTGGCCTGCGCCGGCCCGCTGCTGTCGGCCGAGATCGACGCCATCACGAAGGCCCTGGCGCACCCGAAGCGGCCGCTGGTGGCCATCGTGGCCGGCAGCAAGGTGTCGACCAAGCTCACCATCCTGAAGAGCCTGGCGTCCAAGGTCGACGGCCTGATCGTCGGCGGCGGCATCGCCAACACCTTCATGCTGGCCGCCGGGATGAAGATCGGCAAGAGCCTGGTCGAGGCCGACCTGGTCGGCGAGGCCAAGGCGGTGATCGAGGCCATGAAGGCCCGCGGCGCCGCGGTGCCGATCCCGGTGGACGTGGTCACCGCCAAGGCCTTCGCGGCCGACGCGCCGGCCACGGTGAAGGCGGCCACCGACGTGGCCGATGATGACCTGATCCTCGACATCGGCCCGAAGACCGCGGCCATCCTGGCCGCGCAGTTGATGGCATCGGGCACCATTGTCTGGAACGGCCCGGTGGGCGTGTTCGAGTTCGAGGCCTTCTCGCACGGCACCGAGGCCATCGCCCGGGCCATCGCCGCGAGCGACGCGTTCAGCATCGCCGGCGGCGGCGACACGCTGGCGGCCATCGCCAAGTACGGCATCGAGAAGGACGTGGGCTACATCTCCACCGGCGGCGGCGCCTTCCTCGAGGTGCTGGAAGGCAAGACCCTGCCGGCCTTCGAGATCCTGCAGCAGCGCGCCGACGGCTGACCCCCCCGGCCGGCGGCAATGCCGCCGGCGCGAACGCAGCATTGCGGTTGTCCACAACGCCTGCCGGGCCGAAACGGGCGTAATCTCCGCGTCCGGTCGAACCCGACAACGATGGAGACACGCGACGTGACCAAGCCAGTCCTTTCCGACGCCGAACAAGCCCTGCGCGAGGCCGCGCTCGAATACCACCGCTCGCCCACGCGCGGCAAGATCTCGATCACGCCGACCAAGCCGCTGTCCAACCAGCGCGACCTGTCCCTGGCCTACTCGCCCGGCGTGGCCTATGCCTGCCTGGCGATCGAGGAGGACCCCAGCCTCGCCGCCGAGTACACCTCGCGGGCCAACCTGGTGGGCGTGGTCACCAACGGCACCGCGGTGCTGGGCCTGGGCAACATCGGCCCGCTGGCGGGCAAGCCGGTGATGGAGGGCAAGGGGTGCCTCTTCAAGAAGTTCGCCGGCATCGATGTCTTCGACATCGAACTCGCCGAGAACGACCCCGACAAGCTGGTCGACATCATCGCGGCGCTCGAACCCACGCTGGGCGGCGTCAACCTCGAGGACATCAAGGCGCCCGAGTGCTTCTACATCGAGAAGAAGCTGCGCGAGCGGATGAAGATCCCCGTCTTCCACGACGACCAGCACGGCACCGCCATCATCTCGTCGGCCGCGCTGCTGAACGCGCTCGAACTGGTGGGCAAGTCCATCGGCGAGGTCAAGCTGGTGGCCTCGGGCGCCGGCGCGGCGGCCATCGCCTGCCTCGACCTGATGGTCGGCCTGGGCGTGAAGATCGAGAACGTCTTCGCGGTCGACTCCAAGGGGGTGATCCGCGAAGGCCGTGGCGACAAGCTCGACGAATCGAAGCAGCGCTACTGCCAGAAGACCGACGCGAAGACGCTGGCCGATGCGGTGCGTGGCGCCGACGTCTTCCTGGGCTGCTCGGCCGCGGGCGTGCTGACCGGCGAGATGGTGGGCACGATGGCCGACCGGCCGATCATCCTGGCGCTGGCCAACCCCGAACCCGAGATCCGTCCCGAACTGGCCAAGGCCGCGCGGCCCGACTGCATCGTGGCCACCGGGCGGTCAGACTACCCGAACCAGGTCAACAACGTCCTGTGCTTCCCGTACATCTTCCGCGGCGCGCTCGACTGCGGCGCCACCACGATCAACGAGGCCATGAAGCTGGCCTGCGTGCGCGAGATCGCCGCACTGGCCAAGGCCGAGACGAGCGACGAGGTGGCCGCGGCCTATGCCGGGCAGGAGCTCAAGTTCGGGCCCGAGTACATCATCCCCAAGCCCTTCGACGTGCGGCTGATCCTGCGCATCGCGCCGGCCGTGGCCCAGGCCGCGGCGGACAGCGGCGTGGCCCTGCGGCCGATCACAGACCTCGACACCTACCGCCAGCAGCTCGGCCGCTTCGTCTACCAGACTGGCATGGTGATGCGCCCGGTGTTCGCCGCCGCGCGGGCCCGGCCGGCGCGCGTGGTGTACGCCGAGGGCGAGGACGAGCGCGTGCTGCGCGCCCTGCAGGTGGTGCGCGACGAGGGCCTGGCCCAGCCGATCCTGGTCGGCCGGCCCAGCGTCATCGCGATGCGCATCGAGCGCGCCGGCCTGCGCATCAAGGCGGGTGTCGACTTCGAAGTCTGCGACCCCGAGAACGACCCGCGCTTCCGCAGCTATTGGGAGCAATACCACCGGCTGATGGGCCGCGACGGCATGTCGCCCGAGGCCGCCAAGGCCGCCGTGCGGCGCAGCAGCACGCTGATCGCCTCGCTGATGCTCAGCCGGGGCGAGGCCGACGCGATGCTGTGCGGCCTGGTCGGGCGCTTCGACGCCCACCTCGAACACGTGCGCGCCATCATCGGCATGCGCCCCGGCGTGCGCACCATGGCGGCGATGAACGCGCTGATGCTCGACCAGCACACGCTGTTCGTCACCGACACCTTCGTCAACGAGGAACCCACTGCCGAGGAACTGGCCGACATCGCGGTGATGGCCGCGGCCGAGCTGCGCCGCTTCGGCATGCCGGCCAAGGTGGCCTTCCTGTCGCACTCGGTCTACGGCTCGTCGCAGCGCGCGTCGGCCCGGCGCATGCGCGCGGCACGCGACCTGTTCGTGACGCTGGCGCCCGACGTCGAATGCGACGGCGAGCTGCAAGGCGATGCGGCCTTGTCCGAGACCATCCGCCACAGCTTCCTGCAGGACGACACGCTCAAGGGCGCGGCCAACCTGCTGGTGCTGCCCAACCTGGACGCCGCGAACATCCTGTTCAACGTGCTCAAGGTGACCAGCGGCCACGGCGTGACGGTCGGGCCGATGCTGCTGGGCGCGGCCGCGCCGGTGCACATCCTCACGCCGTCGGCAACGATGCGCCGCGTCGTCAACATGACCGCGCTGGCGGTTGCCGACGCGGCGGCCCTGCGTGAAACCCAGCGGTAACCGGCACCGGGCCGCGGCCCGATAATCGCGGCCACTTCCCCTTCGACGGACCGCCCCATGCCACGTGCCACCAAGATCGTTGCCACCCTCGGCCCGGCCTCCAGCGCCCCCGAGGTGCTGGAGCGCCTGCTGCGCGCCGGGGTGGACGTGGTGCGCCTGAACTTCAGCCACGGCACGGCGCAGGACCACATCGACCGCGCCAACCTCGTGCGCGCGGTGGCCGACCGCGTGGGCAAGCCGATCGCGCTGATGGCCGACCTGCAGGGGCCGAAGATCCGCGTCGGCAAGTTCGCCGAGGGCAAGGTGATGCTGGTGCCGGGCGCGCCGTTCATCCTGGACGCCGCCCGCACCGAGCCCGGCAACGTCGAGATCGTCGGCCTCGACTACAAGGAACTGCCGCGCGACGTGCGGCCGGGCGATGCGCTGCTGCTGAACGACGGCCTGCTGGTGCTGACGGTCGAGGCGGTGCGTGGCGATCAGGTGCACACCCTCGTCAAGATCGGCGGCGAGCTGTCCAACAACAAGGGCATCAACAAGCAGGGTGGGGGCCTCACCGCGCCGGCCCTCACGGCCAAGGACATGGAGGACATCAAGACCGCGATGGCCTTCCAGGCCGACTACGTGGCCGTGAGCTTCCCGAAGAACGCCACCGACATGGAGATGGCCCGCCAGCTGGCCAACGTGGCCGGCGAGCCCTATCGCCACAAGCCGGCGATGATCGCCAAGATTGAGCGCAGCGAGGCCATTCCGCAGCTCGAGGCCATCCTGCGCGCCAGCGACGGCATCATGGTGGCGCGCGGCGACCTGGCGGTGGAGGTGGGCAACGCCACCGTGCCGGCGCTGCAGAAGCGCATGATCCGCATGGCCCGCGAGATGGACAAGATCGCCATCACCGCCACGCAGATGATGGAGAGCATGATCGTCAACCCGGTGCCCACCCGCGCCGAGGTCAGCGACGTGGCCAACGCCGTGCTCGACGGCACCGACGCCGTAATGTTGAGCGCCGAGACGGCCGCCGGCAAGTACCCGGTCGAGACGGTGGAGCAGATGGCCGCCATCGCCCACGAGGCCGAGCGCGCCGAGGAGTTCGGCCTGAAGGACGACTTCATGCAGCGCCACTTCGGCCGCATCGACCAGAGCATCGCGATGGGCGCGCTCTTCACCGCGCACCACCTGGGCTGCAAGGCCATCATCGCGCTGACCGAGAGCGGCTCGACCGCGCTGTGGATGAGCCGCCACAACATCAAGGTGCCGATCTTCGGCCTGACCCACAAGCACATCGCCGAGCGCCGCATGGCGCTGTACCGCAACGTGCAGCCCATCCTGATGCCCACCCACAACGACCGCGACCAGGCGCTGGCCGAGGCCGAGCAGGTGCTGGTGGAGCGCGGCGTGCTCAAGCCCGGCGACACCTACGCCATCACCTGCGGTGAGCCGATGGGCTACCCCGGCGGCACCAACATGCTGAAGGTCTGCCGGGTCGCCTGACGCGGCTTGACCAACGGCCCGCCGCGCCGGGCGCTCAGGCCGGCGCCGGGTGGAGCACGCTGTCCACCAGGGCGGCGATGTGCGGCGACATGTTCGTCGGCACCAGTTCCAGGCCCGGGTGTTGCCGCGCGAAGACCCGCCACAGTTCGTCGGCAAAGCCGTGGCCCATGTCGGTCAGGCCATCGAAATCGAGCACGGCACGCTTGAACTGCGGCAGGCGCGCGGCCACGCGACGGGCCAGCGCCCGCGATTCCAGCCCCGCCTGCGGCGTGGTGGCCAGCGCCAGCGGCACCACCGTGCGGTCGAAGCCGATGCCATCGCCCGCCGTGCTGTAGCGCTCCATCACGGCGTCGAGCGTGCGGCTGGTGTCCAGGCAGATCGCCACGTAGATCGAGCTGCCGCGGCGGCAGGCCGGCCGCCCGGCCACCCAGCGGTCACGCTGCCAGTCGCGCTGCGCGAAGGCCGCCTCGTTGGCATGCAGGTCGAACACGTCGGCCAGCTTGGCCGCGAAGAACAGGCCACGGCCCGAGTGCCGATCGGGTTGGCTGGTGAGCTTGCCCTTGGCCAGCTCCAGCATGGCCAGCGCCGGCTCGTCGATGCCGAAGGCCTGCTGGATGGCGTCGAACACGCCGCGGCCGTTGTCGCTGACCAGCAGTTGCACCTGCAGCGGCGTCTGCCGCATCGACACCGTCACCTGCGTGCCGCCGCTGTGGTCGGTCGCGTTGTTCAGCAGTTCGGTGAACACATGCTGCGCCATGCGGGCCACGTGGGCCGGCAGGTCGAACTGCGGCGCGAAATCGCGGCGCCAGGCGGCGTCTTCCTGCAATCCGTCGACGGGGTAGTGGCGGATCACCTGCCTCAGTGCGCCCGGCGCGTGGCTGGGCTGCCGTGGCGTGCCCCCGCGGACGAGCCATTGCGCCTCCACCAGCTTGCGCACGAGCGCCAGGGCGCTGCGCCGCCCGACGCCCAGGCGCTCGGCCAGGTGCGCGGGCAGGTCGGCCGGGTGCTGTCGGACGGCCTCGGTGATCCAGGTGGTCACGTCGTTCAACGCTGGCTGCTTCATGGGATGTCCTTGCGGCGGGGCGCCGTGCCCTGTGGGGTCGTGGACGCAGTGTCGGACCGCCGAGCGCCGGCTTGAGCCGGAAAAGCGGGTCGATCGCCTGCCAAATCCGTGGCGCGCGCCGTTCGGCCGGCCTGACCGAGAGCACTGTCGTGTCGGAGTGCCGCCGATACAATCGAGCCGAGTTTCAGGGTGGTTTCATCGCCCCGGTGTGCTCGTCCGCGGCCCCGGCACCATGGATTCGCCCGACCGACGCGATTTCCCCACTTCCCACTGGAACCACCATGCCACTCGTCTCGATGCGCCAGCTGCTGGACCACGCCGCCGAAAGCGGCTACGGCATCCCTGCCTTCAACGTCAACAACCTCGAGCAGGTGCAGGCCGTGATGTCGGCCGCCGCGGAGCTCGACGCCCCCGTGATCCTGCAGGCCAGTGCCGGCGCCCGCAAGTACGCCGGAGAGCACTTCATCAAGCACCTGATCCAGGCTGCCACCGAGGCCTGGCCGAACGTGCCTCTGGTGATGCACCAGGACCATGGCCAGAGCCCCGACGTCTGTCGCGGCGCCATCGGCCTGGGCTTCAGCTCGGTGATGATGGACGGCTCGCTGCAGGCCGACGGCAAGACCATCGCCAGCTACGACTACAACGTCGAGGTCACCCGCAAGGTGGTCGACATGGCGCACGCGCTGGGCGTCACGGTCGAGGGCGAGCTGGGCTGCCTGGGCTCGCTCGAGACCATGAAGGGCGACAAGGAAGACGGCCACGGCACCGACGCCACGATGACCCGCGAGCAACTGCTCACCGACCCGGAGCAGGCCGCTGATTTCGTCAAGAAGACGCAGCTCGACGCGCTGGCCATTGCCATCGGCACCAGCCACGGCGCCTACAAGTTCACCCGCAAGCCCACCGGCGACATCCTGGCCATCGACCGCATCAAGGCCATCAACCGCCGCATCCCCAACACCCACCTGGTGATGCATGGCAGCTCCAGCGTGCCGCAGGACCTGCTGGCCGAGATCCGCCAGTTCGGTGGCGACATGAAGGAGACCTATGGCGTGCCGGTGGAAGAGATCCAGGAAGCCATCAAGTACGGCGTCCGCAAGATCAACATCGACACCGACATCCGCCTCGCGATGACCGGCGCCATCCGCCGCTTCTTCGCCGAGCACCCCAGCAAGTTCGACCCGCGCGACTACCTCAAGCCCGCGCGCGAGGCCGCCAAGGGCATCTGCATGCAACGCTACCAGCAGTTCGGCTGCGCCGGTCAGGGCAGCAAGATCAAGCCGCTGACTTTGACGGTGGTGGCGCAGCGTTATGCCAGCGGCGATCTGGCCCAGGTCGTGAACTGAGCTGACGAGGCCCGACCGTTGCCACCAGCCCGCCCTGACCGGCGGGCTTTTTTCTGGGCGCGGCCAAGCCGCTGCACGGCCGCCACGACCGCGCACCGCGCGCCGGAGTGGCGCGGGCACAATGTCCGCCCGTGCGCCCCGGATGCTGCCCCGTGCGCCTGGACCTGCACCGTGCCCGAGCCTTCCCCTGGAGCCGACATGACCTCGCCCACCGCCCTGCTCGAATCCCGCCTGCATTCGCTGCCGCTGCTGGCGCGTGGCAAGGTGCGGGACAACTACGCCGTCGGCAGCGATCGGCTGCTGATGGTCGCCTCCGACCGCATCTCGGCGTTCGACGTGGTGATGGGCCAGCCCATTCCCGGCAAGGGCGCACTGCTCACGCGCATGGCGCTGTTCTGGTTCGACAAGCTGTCGCACATCGTGCCGAACCACCTGACCGGGCAGGCGCCTGAATCCGTGGTGGCCCCCGACGAGGTGGCGCAGGTGGCCGGCCGGGCGATGCTCGTCAAGCGCCTGAAACCCCTGCCGGTGGAGGCCGTCGTGCGAGGCTACCTGGCTGGCTCGGGCTGGAAGGAATATCAGCAGAACAGCCAGGTCTGCGGTGTGCCACTGCCCCCGGGCCTGAAGAACGCCAGCCGCCTGCCGACACCGATCTTCACGCCGGCCACCAAGGCCGAGCAGGGCGACCACGACGAGAACATCCCCTTCGAGCGCATGGCCGACATCATCGGCCCGAACCTTGCCACGCAGGTGCGAGACGTGGCGATCCGGCTGTACACCGAGGCCGCCGCCTATGCCCTGACCCGCGGCATCATCATCGCCGACACCAAGTTCGAGTTCGGTCTCGACGAGACTGGGCGGCTGACGCTGATGGACGAGATCCTGACCCCCGACTCATCGCGCTTCTGGCCGGTGGACTCGTACCGCGAGGGCGAGAACCCTCCGAGCTTCGACAAGCAGTTCCTGCGCGACTGGCTGGAAACCGCCACGGTGAACGGCAAGCCCTGGCCCAAGGTGGCCCCGGCGCCGGACGTGCCCGATGCCGTGGCCGCGGCCACGGCCGAGCGCTACCGGCAGGCGCTGGACGCGCTGACGGCCTCCGCCTGAGGACTGGCGATGAACTCCCGCCTGCTCGAGACGCTGCTCGCAGAGGCCCGATCCAGCACCCACCGCGATGACTGGGCGCGCGCCATGTGCCGGGCGGCATCGACCTACGCCCGGCAGGGCCACACCGAAGAGGCCTTGTCGGCGATCAGTGGCGTTCGGGCCGCCTACGGCAAGGACCTGAGTGCCCCGGGCGGTGTCTGGCTGATGCTGTCGGAAGGGATCCTGCACTTCTTCCAGGGCCGGTGGAAGGACAGTTTCGATCGCACCCGCCGCGCGCATGCGATCGCCTTCGCAATGAACGTGGAGGAGGCCAAACCGACTTGCGCCGCCTGGATGGCACACATCGACTTCAATGAGCTGCGCTTCGAAAGCATGGTGAAGCACCTGCGCGATGCACTCACGTTGGCCCGACCGGACGACCACCAGGCCCTTGCGCGGGCATCGTTGAATGTGGCGGATGTCCTCAATTACTGTGGAGACTTCCAACTCGCCCGGCCTTGGTACGAGAAAACTCGACTCCACGCGACCGCAGAGGGCGATCAGGCCACGCTCAGTGCGCTCATGCACAACATGGCTGCACTACTCACCGACAACATCAGGATGGCGGACGCGTTCGGAGAGAAGTATTCCGTCGATACCAAGTTCGCACTAATGCAGGCCAACTCAGCTTGGAACTATGACACCGCAATCGGCACTACATCTCTCCAGACCTTGATCCCTCTGCAAAAGGGCCATCTGTTGATTGTCCAAGGGGACTTTGCAGGCGCAAATCAGATGCTGGATTCGATAGACCGCACGGCGTTAGCCGCGAGATCCCTGCCCTTGCTGTTGGTGGATACCGCGTGGAGTCTTGCTGCGCAAGGCAAGTTCGACGAGGCCGCTTCCCTCGCAGAGAACGCACTCGAATTGGTCAACGCCTCGACAGACCTCGATGAGGTGGCATTCATACATGCGCGACTGGCACAGATCGCCGAACAAGGTGGCGACCACGTCCGTGCCCAGTCCCTCATGACTTCAGCACGAACCGCGTTCGCCAAGTTCAACTCGGACAGGAGCCAACTGAAAGTGCTGATAGAGCCGATTGCCCAAATGATTGCCTAGCAACAAAAAAACCCGGCAGATGCCGGGTTGCTTACATCATTCCACGTGCTCGTCAGGGCTTGTTTCCCGTCGGAAACGGCCAAGCGGCAGCAGGGCTGAGCGCAGTCTTCGCCGCAGGCGCAGGCGCAGCGGGAGCGGCCGGAGCCTTCTTCGCTGCAGCCTTCTTTGCGGGAGCCTTCTTCGCCGTCGCCTTCTTGGCAGGGGCCGCCTTCTTCGCAGCGGCCTTCTTCGCCGGCGCGTTCTTGACGGTCGCCTTCTTCGCCGGTGCGGCCTTCTTCGCCGGTGCAGCCTTCTTCGCCGGGGCAGCCTTCTTCGCCGGGGCAGCCTTCTTCGCCGGTGCAGCCTTCTTCGCCGGGGCGGCCTTCTTCGCCGCAGCCTTCTTCGCAGTTGCCATTTCGATCTCCTTGATCAAGTTGCATAGACGCCGCACCTGCATTCCAGGTGAGGCAATTCATCGGGTCAGGCCGCGCCGTCTGATGCCGGCTTGGGGCCTGCCCCGATGAACGGGGGAGCGCCCGTGCTCGCTGCTTCTGTCGGCAGCAATGTCACGCGCGCGGATCTTGATCTGCTCCTGGGGTGAACGCCGGCAACGCGGGCCGGCCCTTCAATCCCAGTTCAGTGCGCCACCGGATTGGTACTCGATGACGCGGGTTTCAAAGAAGTTTCTCTCCTTCTTCAGGTCGATCATTTCGCTCATCCAGGGGAACGGGTTCTCCTCGTTCGGGAAGAGCGCCTCCAGGCCGATCTGCGTGGCACGCCGGTTGGCGATGTAACGCAGGTAGCCCTTGAACATGCTCGCATTCATGCCCAGCACGCCGCGCGGCATGGTGTCTTCGGCATAGCGGTACTCGAGGTCGACGGCCTTGCGGAACAGCTCATTGATCTCGGCCTTGAACTGTGCCGTCCACAGCTGCGGGTTCTCGAGCTTGATCTGGTTGATCAGGTCGATGCCGAAGTTGCAGTGCATGGACTCGTCACGCAGGATGTACTGGTACTGCTCCGCCGCACCGGTCATCTTGTTCTGCCGACCCAGCGCCAGGATCTGCGTGAAGCCGACGTAGAAGAACAGCCCTTCCATCAGGCAGGCGAAGACGATCAGCGAGCGCAGCAGCGTCCGGTCGTTCTCGAGCGTGCCGGTCTTGAACATCGGGTCCATGATCGCGTCGATGAACGGGATCAGGAACTCGTCCTTCTCGCGGATCGACGTGACCTCGTGGTACGCATTGAAGATCTCGCCTTCGTCCAAGCCGAGCGACTCGACGATGTACTGGTAGGCGTGCGTGTGGATCGCTTCCTCGAAGGCCTGGCGCAACAGGAACTGCCGGCACTCGGGCGCCGTGATGTGCCGGTAGGTGCCCAGCACGATGTTGTTCGCGGCCAGCGAATCGGCGGTGACGAAGAAGCCGAGGTTGCGCTTGATGATGCGGCGCTCGTCCTCGGTGAGTCCGTTGGGATCCTTCCAGGTCGCGATGTCGCGCGACATGTTGATCTCTTGCGGCATCCAGTGGTTCGCGCACGTGGCGAGGTACTTTTCCCAGGCCCACTTGTACTTGAACGGCACCAACTGGTTCACATCGGTGTGGCCGTTGATGATGCGCTTCTCGGCCACGTTGACACGGCGCGTGTCACTCGAGATGGCCGCTCGCTGGGCCGCTTGCGATGCCACCACCGGGGCCACGTAGGCGACCGCTTCTGCGATGGCGGAGGTGACGGGCTGCAACTGCGTGGGAGGTGGCGGGACGGCTGTCCGCGCGGCACTCGGAGGGAGCGGCGCGGAGCCATTCGGTGAAATCGTCGATGGGAGTCTGACGTCGTCTTCCCAGACCAGCATGTGTGTACTTCCTATGGCTCAAATTATCGGAGTGTTGTGTTCAAACACCAAGCACTTCTTGACAACGAAGCGGACGCGATGTTGCGACCTCGCATCGTGATGAACACCGTCGAAGCCGGCGCGTGATCGATGCAACGATGCCATCGTCGGACACGCCGTCTGGCATCGTGCATGGCTCATCGCATCACTGGCAGGCCTCGCAATCCGGCGTGTCGATCGAACAGAACTTGATGTCGCTCGCGGGCGATGCATCGATCGCCGACGAGGACGCTGTCTCATGCGCCGACAGACCACCTGAGCCCGAGCCGCTCGACACCGCATTCATGGCGCCGGCGGTGACGGTGGATTTCTCGGCATGCGTCGCGCCCATCGTGCGCAGGTAGTAGGTGGTCTTCAGTCCGCGCAGCCACGCGAGCTTGTAGACCTCGTCGAGCTTCTTGCCCGACGCACCGGCCAGATAGATGTTGAGCGACTGGCCCTGGTCGATCCACTTCTGGCGCCGGCCCGCGGCCTCGACCAGCCACTGCGCATCGACCTCGAACGCGGTGGCGTAGAGCTGCTTGATCTCCTCGGGCACACGGTCGATGCGGCGCAGCGAGCCGTCGAAGTGCTTGAGGTCCATGACCATCACGTCGTCCCACAGGCCCAGCTTCTTGAGATCGCGCACCAGGTACTCGTTGACCACGGTGAACTCGCCCGACAGGTTGCTCTTGACCGAGAGGTTGCCGAAGCAGGGCTCGATCGATGCGTCGACACCGATGATGTTGGAGATGGTGGCGGTGGGGGCGATGGCCACCGAGTTGGAGTTGCGCATGCCGTGCTGCGCGATGCGGGCGCGCAGCGCATCCCAGTCCATGGTCGAGGACGTGTCGACCTCGACGTAGCCGCCGCGCTGCTCCGACAGGAGCTTCAGCGAATCGATCGGCAGGATGCCGCGGTCCCACAGCGAGCCGCGGTAGCTGGAGTAGCGGCCCCGCTCCTCGGCCAGTTCGGTCGAGGCCCAGTAGGCGTGGTAGCACACCGCCTCCATCGAGCGGTCGGCGAATTCCACCGCGGCCTGCGACGCATACGGGATGCGCAGTTCGTACAGCGCGTCCTGGAAGCCCATGATGCCCAGGCCGACCGGGCGGTGGCGCAGGTTGGAGTCGCGCGCCTTCTTCACGGCGTAGTAGTTGATGTCGATGACGTTGTCGAGCATGCGCATCGCCGTGGCGATGGTGCGCTTGAGCTTGGCATGGTCGATCTGGCCGCCGTCGAGGTGCTGCGCCAGGTTGACCGAGCCGAGGTTGCACACGGCGATCTCGGTGTCGCTGGTGTTCAGCGTGATCTCGGTGCACAGGTTGGACGAATGCACCACGCCCACATGCTGCTGCGGGCTGCGCACGTTGCAGGCGTCCTTGAACGTGATCCAGGGGTGCCCGGTCTCGAACAGCATCGTGAGCATCTTGCGCCACAGGTCCTTGGCGGGCAGGCGCTTGTAGAGCTTGAGCTCGCCGCGGTCGACCTTCTCTTCGTAGCCGACGTAGGCCTGCTCGAAGTCCTTGCCGAACCTGTCGTGCAGGTCGGGGCAGGTGCTGGGCGAGAACAGCGTCCATTGGCCGCCTTCCATCACGCGGCGCATGAAGAGGTCGGGGATCCAGTTGGCGGTGTTCATGTCGTGCGTGCGCCGACGGTCGTCGCCGGTGTTCTTGCGCAGCTCGAGGAACTCCTCGATGTCGAGGTGCCAGGTCTCGAGGTAGGCGCAGACCGCTCCCTTGCGCTTGCCGCCCTGGTTGACCGCGACCGCCGTGTCGTTGACCACCTTCAGGAACGGCACCACGCCCTGGCTCTTGCCGTTGGTGCCCTTGATGTAGCTGCCCAGCGCGCGCACGCGGGTCCAGTCGTTGCCCAGGCCGCCGGCGTACTTGGACAGTAGGGCGTTCTCCTTCAGCGCCTCGTAGATGCCGTCCAGGTCGTCGGCCACCGTGGTGAGGTAGCAGCTCGACAGCTGCGAACGCAGCGTGCCGCTGTTGAACAGCGTGGGCGTGCTGGCCATGAAGTCGAAGGTGGACAGCACGTTGTAGAACTCGATCGCGCGGGCCTCGCGGTCGATCTCGCTCAGCGCCAGGCCCATGGCCACGCGCATGAAGAAGGCCTGCGGCATCTCGATGCGGCGCTCGTCGATGTGCAGGAAGTAGCGGTCGAACAAGGTCTGCAGCCCGAGGTAGTCGAAGCGCAGGTCGCGTTCGGCCTGCAGCGCGGCACCCAGTCGCGCCAGGTCGAACTGCAGCAGGCGCGGGTCGAGGCGCTCGGCCTCGACGCCCTGCTTGACGAAGCGCGGGAAGTAGTCGGCGTAGCGCTCTGCCATGGCGGCCTGGTCGATCTCCTCGCCGAGGATCTCCTTGCGGATGGTGTGCATCAGCAGGCGCGCGGTGGCACGGGTGTAGGCCGGGCTCTTCTCGATGAGCGTGCGCGAGGCCAGGATGGCCGCCTTGTGCACCTCTTCGATCGGCACGCCGTCGTAGAGATTGCGGCGCGTCTCGGCGAGGATCGGCTCGGCGGTGACATCGTCGCCGAGGCCGGCGCAAGCCGACTCGACCAACGACTGCAGCGCCTTCATGTCGAGCGGGCGGCGGTGGCCACCGTCGACCACGTGCAGTTGCGGCTCGCTCGGCTGCGCCTGGTGCAGTTGACGCGCACGCTCCTGCGTGCGGCGCTCGCGGTACAGCACATAGGCCCTGGCCACCTCGTGGTGGCTGCCGCGCATCAGGCCGAGTTCGACCTGGTCCTGCACGTCCTCGATGTGGAAGGTGCCACCGCCCGGCCGCGAGCGCAGCAGCGCGCGCACCACCGACTCCGTGAGCCCGTCGACCGTCTCGCGCACGCTGGCCGAAGCCGCGCCCTGCGTGCCATGCACGGCCAGGAAGGCCTTCATCAGCGCGACGGCGATCTTGTTGGGCTCGAAGGACACCACCGATCCGTTGCGCCGGATGATCTGGTAGCCGGCATAGGCCGACGCAGCCGGGCCCGCGGCCGTCGACAGGCGCGGCACCGGCGTGACAGATGCTTGGGTGGTGGCAATGGTCTGCATGGATTCCCCTCGTGGTTTGGTCAGCGGCTGGCGCTGTGTGAAGTCAAAAAGATGCGGGCAGCGCCCAGCGTCGGTGGTACTCGCGACGCCGGCTCGTGCGTGGTCTATCGGGATCGAGGCCTGCGGCCTGGGCTGCATTCACCCCCGCCGTGCCCGGCCTGGAAGTGATCGCCCCTGTGATGTCGCGCGCTGCAAAGCTCAGCTTCGATCGGCGCAAAGAATAGCATGCCGACACTATATCTGGGGGCTCGAAGAGCCTCAAGCACTACCCGTAGCGTGCTTACCCTCATGTGGGGGCGCAGACGCGGCGCTGGTCGAACCGGCCGGCCGCGCCTTCGCGCCGCGCCCAACCCCACGCAGACCGCGTGGCTAAGGTGCCCCGCCGCCGCCGGGCAGCGACGCCGGGAAGATCGTGAGGCGCCAGCGCAGCAGGCGCTGCAGCAAGGACCAGTCGAACCCCGGACCGGGATCGCGCTTGCGCACCGGTGCGACGTGCTCGTGACCGGCCACCAGGGTGATCGGATAGCGCCGCCGCAACGCGCGCATCAGCGTGGCCAGCGCCAGGTACTGCGGTTGCTCGAACACATCGCCCTCGAGGCCCTCGAGCTCGATGCCGATCGACCAGTCGTTGCAATTGTCTCGGCCCTGCCAGCAGGACACCCCGGCATGCCAGGCACGGCGGTCGCACGACACGAACTGCAACACCTCGCCGTCGCGCCGCACGAAGAAGTGCGCCGACACGGCCAGGCCGCGCAGCGGCTCGAATGACGGATGCGCCGACGGGTCTAGTCGGTTGGTGAACAGCTGCTCGACGGCATCGCCGCCGAACTGTCCCGGCGGCAGGCTGATGGAGTGCAGGACCACCAGTTCGATCGGCAGCCCGTCGGGACGCGGTCCGTGGTTCGGCGACTCGATGATCCGCGCACCGCGCCACCAGCCCTGCGTCCAGGCGCCAGGCCTGGCACCCGATGCCGCCCCCGCCACGGCCTCAGTCGCCGCCCAGGTCGCCGGCGTGGATGCCCAGGCGCGCCATGCGATAGCGCATCTGGCGCAGCGACAGACCCAGGCTCGCGCCCGCTGCCGTGCGGTTGAAGCGATGCCGTTCCAGGGCCCGAACCAGGATGTCGCGTTCGACATGGTCGAGGTGGCCGACCAGGTCGCTGGGCAGGTCGGCGCCGGCGGCCGTCGGCGGTGGCGCCGGTGCCACGGCCTCCAGGGCCTGCCAGCCGCTTTCCTCGAAGGCCTCGTCGCCGAGGCCCAGGGCGGCGGCATCGATCACCCCGCCGCCCGACAGTGCCACGGCGCGGTGCAGCAGGTTCTCCAGCTCGCGCACGTTGCCTGGAAAGCCATAGCGGGCCAACAGCGCGAACGCGTCGGCCGACAGCGTGGGCGCCGGCGACACGTCGGCATCGCGGGAGATGCGCTCGAGCACCACGCGGCAGATCGTCGGCAGGTCGTCCAGCCGCTCGCGCAGCGGCGGCATGCGGATCTGGATGACATTGAGCCGGTAGTACAGGTCCTGGCGGAACCGGCCCTCGTGGACCTCCGTGGCCAGGTCCTTGTGCGTGGCGCTGACGATGCGCGCGTTGATCGGCGATTCGGTGACCGAGCCGATCGGCCGCACCGATCGCTCCTGGATCGCGCGCAGCAACTTGCTTTGCATGGCCAGCGGCAGGTCGCCGATTTCATCGAGGAACAGCGTGCCCCCGTGCGCGGCCTGGAAGAAGCCGTCGCGGTCTTCGTTGGCCCCGGTGAAGGCGCCCTTGCGATAGCCGAAGAACTCGGCCTCGAGCAACTGCTCGGGGATGGCCCCGCAGTTGACGGCCACGAAGGCCTGTGGCGCACGGGCGCTGACGTCGTGAATGGCCCGGGCCACCAATTCTTTGCCGGTGCCGGACTCGCCCTGCACCATCACCGGCGCCATGCCTCGCGCCACCCGTTCGATCAGGGAGCGAACCTGTTGCATGGCCGTGGACTCGCCGGACAGTCTTCTCAACGCCGGATGGACCGGCGGCGGCGCGGCGGCGGTGGCTGCCGCGCCCCGATCGACCGGCGGCGTTGCCGCACCAGACGGCGAGGCCGCCGCGGTCTGTGGCCGCGCCGCACCGGGCGCTGCAGTCCCGGCGGCCTTCGCCGGCGCTGGCACCGGCAGGCTGCGCCCCAGCGCAGACGCCACCACGTGCCGGAACTGCCGCAGGTCGACCGGCTTGGTGAGGTAGTCGAAGGCGCCCGCCTTGAGCGCCTCCACCGCGTTCTCGGCCGACCCGTAGGCGGTGATCACGATGGTCTTCTCGCTGCGCCCAGCCTGCTCGAGCCGGTGCAGCAGATCGAGGCCGCTGCCGTCGGGCAGTCGCATGTCGGTGATCACCGCATCGAAGCTGCCGGCAGTGAGGCACTGCCATCCTTCCTCGACCGTGCCCGCGGTTTCGACGTTGTAGCCCTCGCGGAGCAGCGTCAGTTCGTAGAGGGTGAGCAGGTCCGGCTCATCGTCGACGACGAGCAGGCTGAAAGCGGTCGAGTCCGACATCGGCGTGGCATGCCTCGGTGGTCAGGGACTGGGGGCCGGTCGCATCACGACGCGGAAGACATTGCAGTGGCGGTCGCCCGGCTGGCCGGGCCGGAAGTCGATCGTGGCCCCATAGCGCTCGCACAGCTCGCGGCAAATATACAAGCCCAGCCCGGTGCCCCGGCTGCGCGTCGAGAAGAACGGTTCGAACAGGTGCCGCTCGACGTCGGGCGTGATCGGCGCGCCATCGCTGCCGATGCTCAGGACGATGCCATCGGGGTGTTGCGCCCGCAGGCCGACGAGGATCGAACCCTCCGCCTGCGTGGCATGGCGGTTGGCGTTGTCGAGCAGGTTGACCAGCACCCGGCGCATGTGCTCGGCGTCGAACAGCGCCAGCATCGCGGCCTCGGGCAGGAGCAGGGTCACCCGCCCGGCGGCCCCGGTGCCGGCCGGCGTCGCCAGGCCCTTCATCCAGTCGTCGCAGATCTCGCGGACGAGGGCGGCCACGTCCACCGGGTGCGGCCGCACCACCTCGGTCGGCGCCACGGCCAGCACATCGTCGACGATGCGCTTGAGCCGCAGCACGTTGTCCTCGACGATGCGCGCCAGCTTGCGTTGGCTCGGGTCGAGCGCATCCTCGAGCATCAGCGCATTGGCTTGCGCGATGGCCGCCAGCGGGTTGCGGATCTCGTGCGAGATGCCGGCGGACATGCGGCCCATCGACGCGAGCTTCTCCTGACGCACGCGGGCCTGCACGTGGCGCATGTCTTCGAGGAACAGCACGCACACGTCCTCGGGCTGGTCGTCGGATCCGTCGATGCTGCCGCGCCGCGTGAACCGTGCGCGGGCCTGCACCATGCGCATCGCCGTGGTCGGCCCGCCCAGGCGGAGCTCGCGGCTCGTCTCCGGCCAGCCACCGAGCGCGAAAGCCTGCTCGACGGATTCGATCAACTCCTTCCAGGTCGGCTCGCCCTGCAGCGAAAACGGCATCGGCACACCGCGCGCGGCCACGCCGAGCATGGCGCGCGCCGCCGGGTTGGCGGCCCGCACGCGGGAGCGGCGGTCGATCACCATGACGCCATCGGCCATTTCCTCGAGCACCAGCCGGTTGAGCTGCGCCTGCTGGCGGGCGATCTCCAGGCTGCCGCGCGCCGAGCGCTCCTCGCGCGCCAGCCGCTGCGCCAGCTCGCTGGCGATCAGCGTGATGACAAAGGCGCCGATGCCGGCCACGCCGGCCTGCGAGAACAGCACGACTGGATCGCCCCCCTGCAGCGCCAGACGCCACACGCCCACCAGCAGCACCAGCGCCACAAAGGACGCCGTGGCCAGCGCCGCCAGCCGCTTGGTCATGATCCCGGCCATCAGCACCGGCAACGCCAGCAGGGCCGAGAAGTTGAGCGGCTGCGTGGTCTCCATCAGGTGAAGGGCCGAAAAGGCGACCAGGTCAACGCCGATGGTCAACACCCACTGGCGGCGCCGCAAGCGCGCAGCCGCGGGCTGGCCAGATTCTTCCCGGCCACCCAGCAACCACATCGACGCGGCCTGGCTGGCATAGCCCAGGCACACCAGCACCAGGGCCAATGGAGGCCGGGACCCCATCATCGACATCGCCCAGGGCGCCAGCACCAACGCGGCCCCGATGACGGCTCGCGCTGTCACATAGGCGCGGAACACGCGGTGCAGCGCGGTGCCCTCGCCCGACACGATGCGCCGGGCCTCCCGCGCCAGGAACCGGCTGTCGGTGACCGATGGGCGGCCCGCGTCGGGCAGGGCCGACGGATCGGCGCCATCGCCGCGCTGCACCGTGTCGCCGCCATCGGCCAGCGCGCCGAACCAGGAATCTTCGCCCGGCGGCTTGGGCGGTTGCCGACGATCGGTGCGGCGTCGCTCGACGCGGCGCCGCTCGTGGGCCGAAGACGCCGACATCAACCGGCCGTGGGGCCGAGCCGGCGGTGGGCGTCGCTGCAGTACTGCTGCGCGCCGTCGACCACTGCGTCGGCAGCCGGCAGGTGCAGACCGCAGTGTGCACAGCGGGTCATGGCCTGTGGCACCTGCGGAGGCGGAGGCCGGGGGCTCTCGGTGCGCCCGCCGGGTCGGCGCGTCTTCGTGGAAAGCATCCAAAGCACCGCCACCACGACCGCCAGGACCAGCACGTACTTCATGGTCAGGCCCCTCCGCGACCCAGCAACACCTCGAAGACGAAGCGCGAGCCGACATAGGCCAGCAGCAGCAAGGTCACGCCGGCGTACAGCCAGCGGGTGGCACGCTGGCCTCGCCACCCCTTCCAGTGCCGACCGGCCAGCAAGGCCGCGAACACGCCCCAGCCCAACAGCGAGAACACCGACTTGTGGTCGAGCCGCCAATGTGTCGAGGTGGCCACGCCCAGCAGCAGCGTGAGGGTCAGCACCGCAAACCCGATGTCGACGAAGCGGAAGGTGAGGCGCTCCAGCCGCAGCAGCGGCATGCCCAGCGGCCCCCTGATGGCGGGGCCGCGATGCCGCATCTGGCGCTCCGCCGAATCGAGCATGGTGGCATGCAGCACGGCCGCGCCGAACAGGCCGTAGGAGGCGACACCGAGCGCCCAGTGCAGCGGGGCCCAGCGCGAGGCCATCTGCCGCAGTTCGCCCGGGAAGGCCCACGCCAGCAGCAGCGTGACGGCACCCAGCAGCGCCAACACACGGCGCACCGCGGGCAAGGGAACGAAGCGGCTCTCGACGGTGTGCACCGCCAGGATCAGCCAGGCCGCCAGCGCCAACACCGGCCCGAAGCCGAGCCGGACGCCAGCCTCGGGCCGGTGCAGTCCGGCGATGTCGAGCACCAGCCAGAGGCCGTGCAGCAGCCAGCCCACGCTGAGCGCGATGGTGGGCACGCGTTCGGACGTGCCGACGAGGCCCGCCGCCACCAGGTAGGCCACCAGGGCCATCACCGCCAGGGCGATCGGCGGCGAGCCGGCGGAGGCCGAGGATGCGAACGATAGAATCATCACGGACAGTGTACTTTCGCGGCCGGCCCTGCGGCATGCAGACCCCCCGGGCGCCATCCAGATGGCCTCCACCCTCTCCGACCGCCTGTCGCGCCTCGTCAAGACGATGCGCGGGCAAGCCCGCATCACCGACACCAACGTGCAGGACATGCTGCGCGAGGTGCGCATGGCCTTGCTCGAAGCCGACGTCGCATTGCCCGTGGTGCGCGACTTCATCGCGCGGGTCAAGGAAAAGGCGCTCGGCACCGAAGTGGTCGGGTCGCTCAACCCCGGCCAGGCACTGGTCGGCGTGGTGCACAAGGAACTGGCCGCCACGATGGGCGCAGGGGTGGCCGATCTCAACCTCGCCACCCAGCCCCCGGCGGTCATCCTGATGGCCGGCCTGCAGGGTGCCGGCAAGACCACCACCACCGCCAAGCTGGCAAAGCACCTGATCGAGCGCCGCAAGAAGAAGGTGCTCACGGTGTCCGCCGACGTCTACCGCCCGGCGGCCATCGAACAGTTGAAGACCGTGACGCGCCAGGCGGGCGCCGAGTGGTTCCCGTCCGACCCGTCGCAGAAGCCGCGCGACATCGCGCTGGCCGCGCTCGATCACGCCAAGCGCCATTACTTCGACGTGCTGCTGGTCGACACCGCCGGCCGCCTGGCCATCGACGAAGCGCTGATGGCCGAGATCCGCGACCTGCACGCCGCCCTCGGGCCGATCGAGACGCTGTTCGTCGTCGATGCGATGCAGGGCCAGGATGCGGTCAACACCGCCAAGGCCTTCAAGGAGGCGCTGCCGCTCACCGGCATCGTGCTCACCAAGCTCGACGGCGATTCGCGCGGCGGCGCCGCGCTGTCGGTGCGCCAGATCACCGGGGCACCGATCAAGTTCGCCGGCGTGTCCGAAAAGATCGACGGCCTCGAGGTCTTCGACGCCGAACGGCATGCCGGCCGCGTGCTGGGCATGGGTGACATCGTTGCCCTGGTCGAGGAGGTGCAGAAGGGCGTCGACCTCGAATCCGCGCAGAAGTTGGCCAACAAGGTCAAGTCCGGCGAGGTCTTCGATCTCGACGACTTCCTGATGCAGATCTCGCAGATGAAGAAGATGGGCGGCCTGTCCAGCCTGATGGACAAGCTGCCCTCGCAGATGACCGCCAAGGCCGGCGCGGTCGACATGGACCGTGCCGAACGTGACGTGCGCCGCATGGAAGGCATCATCCGCTCGATGACTCCGCTGGAGCGGCGCAAGCCCGACCTGCTGAAGGCCAGCCGCAAGCGGCGCATCGCGGCCGGCGCCGGGGTGCATGTCCAGGAGGTGAACCGATTGCTCAATCAGTTCGACCAGATGCAGGGCATGATGAAGAAGATGAAGGGTGGCGGCTTGATGAAGATGATGAAGCGCATGGGCGGCATGAAAGGCCTGATGCCCTGATTCATGAAACAAGCCGATACAGAATCGGCCGACTCGTCACCAAGGCGCGCAGGGTGACCGCCTACAGTTGACGCTCACCTGGCCGAACACCGAGCATGTTTGCCGTAGAACCCTCCTCCGCCCTCGCCCTCGTCGCCGCCCTGCTGCTGATGTTGACGCTGCGCGCCGCCGTGGTTCGCCGACGCAACGCAGGTCGCCGCCCCCAGCGCGCGCCCGATTCATCTCTGCCCCGCTTCGTGCCCCAGGCGGTCCGGGTGCTCACGGTCGCCGAGCGCCGCGCCCACACGCTGCTGCGCCAGGCACTGCCGGGCTACCTTGTGCTGGCCCAGGTTCCGGTGACGCGGTTCCTGCGCGTCGACACCCAGCAGAGCGAGTGGCTGCAATTGGCCAATGGGCTCAGCGTGGACATGTTGGTCTGTGATTCGGGCTCTCGCGTGCTCGCCGTGGTCGATGTGCGGTCGGCGCGATCCAGCGACGGCAGCCGCCGTCGGCACGACAAGATGAACCGACTGCTCAAGGCGGCGGGGATCAAGGTGCTGTCCTGGAACGAAGACGCGCTGCCCGACGTGACGATGATCCGCAACCAGATCTTGCCGCTGCTCACCGGGCAGGCGGCACGATCGTCGGCCGGCACGTCGTCTCGGCCGATGCCGCTGATCCCGGTGGCCGAGGTGCTCGCCGAAGGCGATGCCGACCATGCGGACAGCGAGGGCGACAGCGCGATGGAGCCGGTGCCGTCGGCGCTGTTCGACGAGTTTGCACCCGACCTGCCGCTGCCCGCCAAGCGCTGACGCCAGGCGTCCGATGCGCGACACAGGCGCAGCGGGGAGATGCCTCAACTGAGCAAGGCCTGGGCGAATTCCCGCGCGTTGAATGTCTGCAGGTCCTCGAGCTTTTCGCCCACCCCGATGAAGTAGACCGGCACCGGGCGCTCGCGTGCGATGGCCGCCAGCACCCCGCCCTTGGCCGTGCCGTCGAGCTTGGTGACGATCAGACCGGTCAGTTGCAGCGCGTCGTCGAAGGCCTTCACTTGTGTCAAGGCGTTTTGCCCCGTGTTGCCGTCGACGACCAGCAGCACCTCGTGCGGCGCGCTCGCGTCCGCCTTGGCGATGACGCGGCGGATCTTTCGCAACTCTTCCATCAGGTGCAGTTGCGTCGGCAGGCGGCCCGCGGTGTCGGCGATCACCACGTCGCGCCCGCGTGCCTTGGCCGCGCTGACGGCATCGAAGGCCACGGCCGCGGGATCGGCGCCCTCCTGGCTGACGATCTCAACCTTGTTGCGGTCGGCCCACACCGCAAGTTGCTCGCGGGCTGCCGCGCGGAACGTGTCAGCGGCCGCCAGCAGCACCGACTGGTCGGCATCGGCAAGGTGCCGGGTGAGCTTGCCGATGCTGGTGGTCTTGCCGGCGCCATTGACGCCCACCACCATCATCACGGTCGGGTGCTGCTGACCGATGGCCAGAGACCGCTCCAGCGGCGCCAGCAGGTCGGTGAGTGCATCCGCCAGCAGCGCCTTCACCTGTGACGGGTCGGTGGCCTTGGCCTCCTTGACACGCCGCTTCAGGTCCTGCAACAGGAACTCGGTGGCCCTGACGCCGGTGTCGGCCATCAGCAGCGCGGACTCGAGTTCTTCGTACAGCGCGTCGTCGATCTGCGTGCCGGTGAACACCTGGGCGATGCTGGAGCCCGTCTTGCGCAGGCCATTCTTCAGCCGGTCGAGCCAGCCCTGCCGTGCCGAAGCCGGCGCAACGACCGGGGCGGCCACGATCGCCTCGGCGGCGGCTGGTGCAGGCGTGTCGGCCGCCGGCGCCGCTGCCGACTTCCGCTTGAATAGGCCGAACAGCGCGGGCGTCGCGGCCGCTGCCGGCGGTGCCATCGCTGGGGTGAGGTCGACTGCCGGCGCAGCCTGTGGGGACGTGGCAGCGGGTGCTGCAACGGGTGCGTTGTCGACCGCCGGAACGGGGACTTCGACCGGCGCCGCCGCGGGCGCCTTCTTCCTGAAGAAACTGAACATTCGATTCCGTCGTTGGAGACCGCTATAATGACAGGCTGAAAGGCGCTTTAGCTCAGTCGGTTAGAGCGACGGAATCATAATCCGCAGGTCCGGGGTTCGAATCCCTGAAGCGCCACCAGATCCCGGCCCGAGCGATGAGCTCGGGCCGTTTTTCTTTCCACAGCCACTGGATGAACACCATGATCCGCTGTGTCCTGCCCGCTGTGCGGTGGGCGACCGCCGCCCCGGCCATCGTGGCCTCGATGCTGCTGGCCGGCACCGCCGCCGCCCAGGCGCCTCGCCCGTTCCCGGCCAACGCGTTGCGCGGCACGCTCGAAGTGAACCAGGGCCCGGAAGTGCTGCTCAACGGTCAGCCCGCGCGCTTGTCGCCCGGTTCGCGCATCCGCGGCGAGAACAACCTGCTGGTGCTGTCCGGCGCGCTGGCCGGCCAGAAGGTCGTCGTGCACTACACGCTCGAGACGATGGGCATGGTGCACAACGTGTGGATCCTCACGGCCGAGGAGATGTCACGCAAGCCCTGGCCCAGCACGCCGGAAGAAGCCCAGCGCTGGGCCTTCGATCCGGCGGCCCAGGTCTGGACCAAACGCTGAGGCGGCGGAGGCAGCGATGACCAAGAAGGTCTACATCCGCAGCTTCGGCTGCCAGATGAACGAGTACGACGCCGACAAGATGGCCGACGTGATGCACGCGGCCGACGGCTACGAGCCCACCGACGACCCCGAGCAGGCCGACCTCATCCTGTTCAACACCTGCTCGGTACGCGAAAAGGCGCAGGAAAAGGTGTTCTCCGACCTGGGTCGGGTGCGACACCTCAAGCAGAAGGGTGTGCTCATCGGCGTCGGTGGCTGCGTGGCCAGCCAGGAGGGCGCGGCCATCATCGAACGAGCCCCCTACGTGGACGTGGTGTTCGGGCCGCAGACCCTGCACCGCCTGCCGCAGTTGCTGGCCGCTCGTCGGCTGGCGGGGCGGCCGCAGGTGGACATCAGCTTCCCCGAGATCGAGAAGTTCGACAACCTGCCGCCGGCGCGCACCGAAGGCGCCAGCGCCTTCGTGTCGATCATGGAAGGCTGCTCCAAGTACTGCACCTACTGCGTGGTGCCCTACACCCGCGGCGAGGAGGTGAGCCGCCCCTTCGACGACGTGCTCGCCGAAGTGGCCGGGCTGGCCGAACAGGGCGTCAAGGAAGTGACGCTGCTCGGCCAGAACGTCAACGCCTACCGGGGCAGCATGGGCGCCAGCGGCGAGATCGCCGATTTCGCGCTGCTGCTGGAGGTGGTGCACGAGATCCCCGGCATCGAGCGCATCCGCTACACCACCAGCCACCCCAACGAGTTCACCGCGCGGCTGATCGAGGCCCACGGGCACCTGCCCAAGCTGGTCGGGCACCTGCACCTGCCGGTGCAGCACGGCGCCGACCGCATCCTGATGGCCATGAAGCGGGGCTACACCGTGCTCGAGTACAAGAGCCTGGTGCGCAAGCTGCGCGCAGCACGCCCCGGCCTGAGCCTGTCCACCGACTTCATCGTCGGCTTCCCGGGCGAAACCGAGGACGACTTCGCCCGCACGCTCAGGCTGATCGAGGACATCGGCTTCGATGCCAGCTTCAGCTTCGTCTTCAGCCCGCGCCCGGGCACGCCCGCGGCCGCGCTGGAAGACGACACGCCGCAGGCGCTGAAGCTCGCCCGCCTGCAGCAGTTGCAGGCGCTGATCGAGCAGAACGTGCAGCGGCTGAGCGCCGGACTCGTCGGCCAGGTGCAGCGCATCCTGGTCGAGGGGCCCAGCCGGAAGAGCGCTGCAGAATTGATGGGCCGCACCGAGTGCAATCGCATCGTCAATTTCGACGGCGGACCGCTGCCGCAGCGGCTGGTGGGGCAGATGATCGACGTGCGCATCACGCAGGCGCTGCCGCATTCGCTGCGCGGCGAGGTGCTGGTGCCGACGATGCGGGACGCGCCGGTCGCCCCGGTGGTCGCCGGCTGACGCTCAGCGCCGGCCAGGCCCGAAGCCCACCCAGGCCAGGGCTGCGGCGCAGGCCAGCACCATCGCGGCGTAGACGACCATGCGGCCGTCGCGGCCGCTGAGCACCAGGCCGGCCACCAGCACCGCCGCCGAGGCGCCGCTGGCCGCGCTGGCCAGCCGGCGCCACGGCACAGCGCCCAGTTCGCGCCGCCACAGCCACTTGGCGCCCGCCGCCGACAGCAGCCCGACGCCCACCGCCGGGGCAAAGAAGTTGAGCAGGTGCCAGGCGGCGTCGAGCGGTCCCATGGGCGTGTCGATGTCCAGTCGTGTCGACTTGACTCACGTCAAGTTCGTGGGCTGGATGCCGCGTTTTTCGAGGACCGAATTCTATAATCGGTGCATGAGCGTGTTCGCCCTCGGCCTGAACCACACGACAGCGCCCGTCGATCTGCGTGGCCGGTTCGCGTTCGCGCCCGAGCAGCTCTCTCCGGCACTGCGCGCGTTCCGCGAGAACCTGCAGCGCGTTTTGCCTGAGGCGGCGCTGCTGTCCACCTGCAACCGCACCGAACTTTACGTCGCGGCCGAACCGGCCCAAGTCAATGGTCTGGTTGCCCCGGCGATCGACTGGCTGGCCGGTCACGGCGGCGTCAGCACCGACCAGTTGCGCCACCACACTTACGTGCTCGAGCACCGCGACGCCGCGCGCCACGCCTTCCGTGTGGCGTCCGGCCTCGATTCCATGGTGCTGGGTGAGCCCCAGATCCTGGGACAGATGAAACAGGCCGTGCGCGAGGCCGACATGGCCGGCACCCTGGGCACCACGCTGCACCAGTTGTTCCAGCGCACCTTCTCGGTGGCCAAGGACGTGCGCACGTCCACCGAGATCGGCTCGCATTCCATCAGCATGGCCGCGGCCTCGGTGCGGCTGGCCGCGCAACTGTTCGAAGACCTGCGAGACATCCAGGTCCTGTTCGTCGGCGCCGGCGAGATGATCGAGCTGGTGGCCACGCACTTCGCGGCGCGTGCCCCCAAGGGCATGGCCATCGCCAACCGCACGCTCGAGCGCGGCGAGAAACTGGCCGGCCGCTTCGGCGCCCAGGCGTTGCGCCTGGCCGATCTGCCGCATCGGCTGCACGAGTTCGACGCCATCGTGTCCTGCACCGCCAGCACCCTGCCGATCATCGGCCTGGGTGCCGTGCGCAGCGCGCTGAAGGCCCGCCGCCACCGCCCCATGTTCATGGTCGATCTGGCCGTGCCACGCGACATCGAGCCCGAAGTGGCCGCGCTGTCCGACGTCTACCTGTACACGGTGGACGATCTCTCCGCCCAGGTGCAGTCGGCCGGCGAGAAGCGCCAGGCCGCCGTGGCCCAGGCCGAAGCCATCATCGACGCCGGCGTGCAGAGCTTCACCCATTGGCTCGACCAGCGCGCCAGCGTGCCGCTCATCCAGGCACTCAATCGGCAGGCCGACGATTGGCGCGCTGCCGAGATCGCGCGGGCCCGCAAGCTGCTGGCCAAGGGAGCCGACATCGACACCGTGCTCGAGGCGCTGTCCCGCGGCCTGACGCAGAAGATGCTGCACGGCACGATGGCCGAACTCCACGCCAGCGATGGCGAGCAGCGCGCGCAGATGGCGCAGACGGTGTCGCGTCTGTTCCTGCGCCAGACCACCCGCAATCCCGCCGACGACGGCCGTTAGCGGCTGCTACGCCGCCACCGGCACGTGCGACCACGTCGCGCGTGCCCAGCGCCACCCTGCCCTCGCCGCCGATGAAAGACAGCCTCCGCCTGCAGCTCCAGCGCCTCGTCATGCGCCTGGCCGAGCTCGATGCCAGCCTGGCCGACCCGCAGGTCACGTCCGACATGCAGCGCTACCGCAGCATCGCCCGGGAACAGGCCGAGGCGTCCGACGTGGTCGCGCGCTTCAGGCGCCATGAGCAGCGCGAGGCCGACCTGGCCGCCGCGCACGAGATGCTGTCGGACCCGGACCTCGCCGACATGGCCCGAGAGGAGATCGATGCCGCGCAGGCCGACCTCGAACAGGGGCTGGCCGACCTGCAGGCGGCGTTGCTGCCCCGAGACCCGGACGATGCCCGCCCGGCCTTCCTCGAGATCCGCGCCGGCACCGGCGGCGAGGAATCGGCGTTGTTCGCCGCCGACCTGGCGCGCATGTACCTGCGCTTCTGCGAGCGCAAGGGCTGGCGCAGCGAGGTCATGAGCGACAGCCCCAGCGACCTGGGCGGCCACAAGGAACTGGTGCTGCGCATCGAGGGCGACGGCGTCTACGGCCAGCTCAAGTTCGAGTCCGGTGGCCATCGCGTGCAGCGCGTGCCCGAGACCGAGTCGCAGGGCCGCATCCACACTAGCGCCTGCACCGTGGCCGTGATGCCCGAGCCGGACGAGGCCACCGACGTCACCCTCAACCCGGCCGACCTGCGCATCGACACCTTCCGCGCCAGCGGCGCCGGCGGCCAGCACGTCAACAAGACCGACTCGGCCATCCGCATCACCCACCTGCCCACCGGCCTGGTGGCCGAATGCCAGGACGACCGCTCGCAGCACCGCAACAAGGCCAAGGCCATGGCGGTGCTGCTGGCCCGGTTGCGCGACCGCGACCGCGTGGCCCGCGAGGCCAAGGAGGCCGCCACGCGCAAGAGCCTGGTCGGCACCGGCGACCGCTCGGACCGCATCCGCACCTACAACTTCCCGCAGGGGCGGCTCACCGACCACCGCATCAACCTCACGCTGTACAAGCTGGGCGCGATCATGGACGGCGAACTCGACGACGTCGTGGCGGCGCTGCAGGCCGCGCAGGCCCAGGCCCAGCTGGCGGCGCTGGACGGCAGCGCGGCGTGAGCCTGCCGCCAGGCCCGACCCAACCCGCCACGGTGGCGCAGGCGCTGGCCTGGGCGCAGCAGGCCGGCCTCGACCGGCTCGACGCGCACCTGCTGTTGTCGCACCATCTCGGCCAGCCACGCGCCTGGCTGCTGGCCCATGACGGCGATCCGCTGCCGGCTCACACCTGGGTGGCATTCCAATCCGATTGCCAGCGCCGCGCCGACGACTGGCCGGTGGCTTATCTGCTGGGCGAACGCGAGTTCCACGGCCTGTCGCTGCAGGTCACGCCCGACGTGCTGGTGCCGCGGCCCGACACCGAGACGCTGGTCGACTGGGCACTCGACGCCCGGGGCGCCGGGTCGGCCGAGGTGCTGGACCTGGGCACCGGCAGCGGCGCCGTGGCCCTGGCCCTGGCCCACGCCCGGCCCGCCTGGCGCGTGACGGCCACCGACCTGAGCCCGGCCGCGCTGGCCGTGGCCCGCGGCAATGCCCACCGGCTGGGCCTGGCCGTCGAATGGCGGGCCGGCGCCTGGTGGCAGGCCGTGGCGGGCCGTCGCTTCGACCTGGTGGTGTCCAACCCGCCCTACATCGCCGAGGCCGACCCGCATCTGCCGGCGCTGCGGCACGAGCCCGCGCTCGCACTGACCTCCGGGCCGGACGGACTCGACGCCCTCCGCGCCATCGTCGCCGGCGCGCCGGCGCACCTCGAGGCCGGCGGATGGCTGCTGCTCGAGCATGGCTTCGACCAGGCGCCCGCCGTGCGTGCGCTGCTCCATGCCGGGGGCTTGGACGACATCGCGACCCGATGCGATCTGGCCGGACACGATCGGTGCACCGGCGGGCGGTGGCCCGGTCCCCTCTGGGGATGAGGCAAAGGCCGCGCGGGGTGTGGTTGGCAAGCCAGTGCCGAGACAGACTGCCGAGCCGGGCGTACGATGATCTGGCAGTCCCTTGCGCAAGGAGTACGCCATGAACCGCACGTCGATCGCATTGGCCACCTGCCTGCTGTTGGCGCCGTTGGCGGCGTGGGCGGATGGCCTGTCCGTGCCGCGAGCGCCGGAGCCCAGTGCGCACTGGCAGGCGCGCCTGGAGTTCGAGACGGCATTGCCCCGACCCGGCTGGTCGCCGCTGGACCTCGGGCATGGCGCGTTGCAGCGATCGGCGCGCCTGTTCGGTGACTACCACCTCGACGCACTGAGGTTCGGCAACACCGGTGGCCTGCGGCTGACCAGCGGGTTGGTGCTCAACCAGCGCATCGTGTCGGCGGCCACCGACGGCGATGCCGTCAGCGCCTGGCCCTACCTCGGCATCGGCTACTCTGGCGCCGGACAGCGCGGCGACTGGGGTTTCAGCGCCGATGTCGGCATGGCGGCGCAGAGCCTGGGGGCCGCGGCCCGCCTGGGACGCGTGCTCAACGGCGGCCTGAGCGTCGGCGACGCGCTGCGCGACCTGCGCCTGCAGCCCATGGTGCGCCTGGGCGTGACCTACAGCTTCTGAGCGCCCGGCGCCACAGAAGCCGTCGCACGCGACGGGCCTACATGACCGGCCGTGGCGGCGCCGACCCGGTTTGCCGTATAACCTCGACCTGATCAAGACATTGGACCGGGCAAGACATGACTGACGTGCACAAGCAGATCGACGACATCGTGAAGGGCAGCCCCGTGGTGCTGTTCATGAAGGGCAATGCGCAGTTCCCGATGTGCGGCTTCTCGGGCCGGGCCATCCAGGTGCTGAAGGCTTGTGGCGTGACCGAGTTGAAGACCGTGAACGTGCTCGAGGACGAAGCCATCCGCCAGGGCATCAAGGACTACGCCAACTGGCCGACCATCCCGCAGCTGTACGTGAAGGGCGAGTTCGTCGGCGGCTCGGACATCATGATGGAGATGTACGAGTCCGGCGAACTGCAGCAGATGCTGGCGAAGTGACACCCCGCGCGGTCGCCGCATGACCGACCGCCACGCGCGTAGGCCATCGCCGTGAGCGACGAACCACGCAGGCTCGTCGTCGGCATCACCGGCGCCACCGGGGCGGTGTATGGCGTGCGGCTGCTGCAGCGCGCGAGAGCACTCGGCCTGGAGACGCACCTGGTGGTCACGGCCGCCGGCGTGCTCAACGGCCACCATGAACTGGGCCTCGACCGTTCGGCGCTCGAGGCGCTGGCCGACCAGGCCTATGGTGTGGGCGACGTGGGAGCGTGCGTGGCCAGCGGCAGCTTTCCCACCGACGCGATGGTGGTGGCGCCGTGCTCGATGAAGTCGCTGGCGGCCATCGCCCACGGCCTGTCGGACAACCTGCTCACGCGCGCCGCCGACGTGACGCTGAAGGAACGCCGCCCGCTGCTGCTGATGGTGCGCGAGACGCCCTTCAACCTGGCCCACCTTCGCAACATGACGGCCGTCACCGAGATGGGCGGCATCGTCTTCCCGCCGCTGCCAGCGTTCTACCACCGGCCGAGCAGCATCGACGAGTTGGTCGACGAGAGCGTGGAACGCGTGCTGTCGCTGCTGGGCGTGGCCGACGCCCGTCCGCGGCACTGGCAAGGCCTCAGGCGCTGAGGGTCAGGCCGCCGACCACTGGCGGCGCGCTGCGAACACCGCGCTGGGGTATTCGGGCTTGCCTCGGCTGCCGTTGTAGCGGCCCAGCGCCAGGAACAGGTCGCCACGCTCGATGCCCAGGTAGTGGCGCAAGATCACGCAGCCGAAGCGCAGGTTGGTCTGCATGTGGAACAGCCGCGCCGGGTCGCCGTCGCCGATGAGGCGGGCCCAGAACGGCATCACCTGCATGTAGCCGCGTGCCCCGACCGAGCTGATGGCGTACTTGCGGAAGCCGCTCTCCACCTGGATCAGCCCCAGCACCAGTTCGGGTTCGAGGCCGGCACGCTTGCTCTCGTACCACAGGGTCTCGAGGAATTCGACGCGGGTGCTGTGTTCGCTCTTGCGGCGCTTGAGCCGCTCGCTCATGGCGCCCAGCCAGCGCAGGTAAGCCAGGCGGGCCTCGATCTGGTCGAACTGCGGCCGCGGCGGCGCCGCACTGCCGATGGCCGCGGACAAGGCCGTGCGCACCGAGTCGGCCAGCGGCTCCTCGGCCTGCCGGCCGGCCTGGGCCGGCGGCCAAGCCACCCCGGCGGCCGCGGCCAGCACCGCGCGGCGGCGCAGCCGCCCGGTCATGCCGAGAGCCGGTCCTTCACGAGGGCGGCGGCCTCGGCCAGCGGCGCCACGGTGGCCTGGGCCTCGCGACGGCCCTGCAGTTCGACGGTGCCGGCCTTCAGGCCGCGGTCGGACAGCACCACACGCTGCGGCACGCCCACCAGTTCCCAGTCGGCGAACATCGCGCCGGGGCGCTCGCCACGGTCGTCGAGCATGACGTCGATGCCTTGCGCCACCAGCGTGTCGTGCAACTGGTCGGCCGCGGCACGCACCTCGGCACTGCGGTCGTAGCCGATCGGGCAGATCACCACCGCGAAGGGGGCGATGGCCACCGGCCAGATGATGCCGCGCTCGTCGTGGTTCTGCTCGATGGCCGCGCCCAGGATGCGCGTGACACCGATGCCGTAGCAGCCCATCTCGAAGGGCTGCGGCTTGCCGGTCTCGTCGAGGAAGTGGGCCTTCATCGGCTCGCTGTACTTCTTGGTGCCCAGGTAGAACACATGGCCGACCTCGATGCCGCGCTGGATGGCGAGCACGCCCTGCCCGTCGGGCGAGGGGTCGCCGACGACGACGTTGCGGATGTCGGCCACCAGGTCGGGCTCGGGCAGGTCGCGGCCCCAGTTGACGCCGGTGAAGTGGAAGTCGGCGTCGTTGGCGCCGCAGACGAAATCGGCCATGGCCGCCACGGTGCGGTCGGCCACCACCTTCACCGGCTTGGCGGTACCGATGGGGCCCAGGTAGCCGGGCTTGCAACCGAAGCGGTCTTCGATCTCGGCGACGGTGGCAAAGCGGAAGCCGTCCTTCAGCCCCGGCAGCTTGCCGGCCTTGATCTCGTTGAGGTTGTGGTCGCCACGCACGAGCAGCAGCCACACGGTGCTCTCGACGATGTCGCCGGCCTCGTTCTTGACGTCGGTGGCCAGCACCAGCGACTTCACGGTTCGCTCCAGCGGCAGGCTCAGCAGAGCAGCCACGTCTTCGCAGGTGCTCTTGCCCGGCGTGGGCGTCTTGTGCAGCGGCTGCGACGGCGCGGCGCGCGGGGCCGCAGGCGCCACCGCCTCGGCCAGCTCGATGTTGGCCGCGTAGTCGCTGGTGGGACAGTAGACGATGGCATCCTCGCCGGTGTCGGCGATGACCTGGAACTCGTGCGAGGCATCGCCGCCGATGGCGCCGGTGTCGGCAGCCACGGCGCGGTAGGTCAGGCCGAAACGGTCGAAGATGCGCTTGTAGGCATCGAACATGACCTGGTAGCTCTTCAGCGCCGAAGCCTTGTCGCGATCGAAGGAGTACGCGTCCTTCATCGTGAACTCGCGCCCGCGCATCACGCCGAAGCGCGGCCGGCGCTCGTCGCGGAACTTGGTCTGGATGTGGTAGAAATTTCGGGGCAGCTGCTTGTAGCTGCGCAGCTCCTGGCGGGCGATGTCGGTGATGACCTCTTCGCTGGTGGGCTGGATGATGAAGTCGCGGTCGTGGCGGTCCTTCACGCGCATCAGCTCGGGGCCATAGGCCTGGAAGCGGCCGGTCTCCTGCCACAGCTCGGCGGGCTGCACCACGGGCATCAGCAGCTCGACCGCCCCGGCGCGGTTCATCTCGTCGCGGATGATCGCCTCGACCTTGCGAATGACACGCAAGCCCATGGGCATGTAGTTGTAGATGCCGGCGCCGAGCCGCTTGATCATGCCGGCGCGCATCATGAGCTGGTGGCTCACGACCTCGGCGTCGGCAGGCGCTTCCTTCAGGGTGGCGATGAAGAACTGGGTGGCTTTCATGGGGGCTCGCTGAGGCCGCCGCGGTGGGGCCGCAGCGGGCACCGAGGCCTTTGGAGCGTGCGGGTAAGCGAGAGTTCGCATGCCGCACGAGGCCGGTGCAATAATGATTTCAATTCAAGAATTGGGGTTGATTATGCTCGACCGGGAAGGCTTCAGGCCCAACGTCGGCATCATCCTGCTCAACTCGCGCAACCAGGTGTTCTGGGGCAAACGTCTGCGTACCCACTCGTGGCAGTTCCCCCAAGGCGGCATCAAGTACGGCGAGTCGCCGGAGCAGGCCATGTTTCGCGAGCTGCACGAGGAAGTGGGCCTGCGCCCCGAGCACGTCCGCATCCTGGCGCGCACGCGCGACTGGCTGCGCTATGAAGTGCCTGAGCACTTCATCCGCAAGGATGCGCGTGGCCACTACCGGGGCCAGAAGCAGATCTGGTTCCTGCTGCGCCTGACGGGCCGCGATTCCGATCTCGACCTGCGCGCCACCGATCACCCCGAATTCGACGCCTGGCGCTGGAACGACTACTGGGTGCCGCTGGAACTGGTGATCGAGTTCAAGCGCGATGTGTACCAGATGGCGCTGTCCGAACTGGCGCGGTTCCTGCCGCGCGCGGCGCACCAGCACAACCGCTTTCTGCGCGGCGGCATGCGCGGCCGCCCCACCGACGACGGCCACCTCGACGGCGAGCCGCCCTCGGCCCCCGGCGCCGGTCCGGCACCGGACGCCGGCAACGCCTGATCAGCCGTCGAACCCGTCGGCCTGCCCGCCCCAGGGCAGCATCATCGCCAGCCACAGCACCTTCTCGAACTCGGGCTCGAAGCGGTCGATGATGGCCTGAGGGTCGGGACACAGCTTGCGGTCGGTGATCAGCCCGAACTGCACGCCGCCGCCGTAACTGAGGATGCTGACGCCCACGCCGATATCGCCCGAGGCCGGCACCCAGAACATGGTCTGCCGCAAGGTGGAACCGCAGAAACGCAGCGGCACCTGCGGACCCGGCACATTGGTCATCACCGCGGTCGACTTCTTGGCGAACAGCCCCAGGATCGCGTCCTGCACCGGCTTGATGAACAGCCCCGCCACCGACAGCACCGCAAAGGCCAGCAAGGGCTGGTAGCTGCCTTTCAGGTCGTTCATGCGCTGGCGCACGGCGTAGACGCGCTCCACCGGGTTCTCGATGCCGATGGGCAGCACCAGCGGCGCCAGGCCAAACCGGTTGCCCAGTTGCCAGGCCTTCTCGAGCGGGCGCAGGTTCACCGGCACCATGGCGCGGATCTCCTGGCCGTCGATCTCGTCGCCCTGCTCGCGCAGGTACTGGCCGATGGCGCCGGCCACGCAGGCCAGCAGCACGTCGTTGATCGAACAGCCCAGCGCCTTGCCGATGACCTTGACGCGGTCCAGCGGCATCGGCTCGCTCCAGGCCACCACCTTCTTGCCGACCGGCTTGCCCTTCAGCCGCGTGGGCGAGTCGTCGGGCATCAGCGCCAGCGCGGCCACGTCGCCCACCACCTGCAGGCCCGAGCGCGCCATGTCGAGCGAGCCCAGCAGCGGCTGCTGCGGATGGGCCAGCATGTCGATCGACCGGGCCACGCCGCCGCCATACATGGCAACCGCCTTGACGGCCACGTCGTTCAGCGGCTTGAGCACCGCCTCGGCCAGCCAGTCGCCCTCGTGGCCGTGTTCGCCGTCAGCGTCGGCGCCCTTGCGGCGGCGGCGCTGCGGGGGATCGCTGCCACCGTCGGTGATGGACATCATCACCGAGATGAGCGCGATGCCGTCGCCGATGCAGTGGTGGATGCGGGCGATCAGCGCACAGCCGCCCTCGTACTGCTCGATGAGGTGAAACTGCCACAGCGGGCGGGCAGGATCGAGGGGCGTGGTGGCCAGTTCGCCGCAGCGCGCCTGCAGCGCGGCACGCTCGCCCTGCCCGCGGCGGCGCACGAGCTTCTCGACGAAGACGTGGCGGGCGATGTCGAAATCGCCGTCGGGGACCCAGCTGGCACCCATCGTGTCGAGCACCACCTTTTGGTGGAAGCGCTCGTACTTGAGCAGCTTGTCGGCGATGCGTTCGCGCAGGGCCTCCACCGTGATGGCCGGGGTGAGCAACCAGACGCCGACGATCATCATCAGGTTGACGTCGTTGTCCATGCGCAGCCACGCGGTGTCGACTCTCGACATGCGGCTGGCGGCGGGTGCGGTCATCGATCGTCTCCTGTTCTGGGTGGTGTCCGGACGACGATGCTGGTTAACATCCGGGTCGTCAATCGCGGTTTTCGATTGTCAGCGACATCCCGACCCCCAAGGAGACCCCCATGGCCGACCTCAAAGCCCGCTTCGAAAAAGCCGTGGCCGACAGCAAGAACCTGCCGGAAAAGCCCGACAACATGACGCTGCTGCAGATCTACTCGCTGTACAAGCAGGCCAGCGCGGGCGACGTCGAAGGCAAGCGCCCGGGCTTCACCGACATGGTGGGCCGCGCCAAGTGGGACGCCTGGAACGGCCTCAAGGGCAAGTCCACCGACGACGCGATGCAAGAGTACGTCGACCTGATCGAATCGCTGAAGTAAGTCGACACGGCGGGGCCCGGCGAGGCCCTGCGCGCGGCCACGCGGTTCAGCGCTTGGCGGCCGTCTTGCGCGGCGCGGCGGCCTTCTTGGCCGGTGAGGCAGCCTTCTTGCCGGTGGCCCCGGCCTGGCCCAGCAGCGCGTCGAGGTTCTTCTCGATCTCGCCTTCGATGGTCCTGGCGAAGGCGCCGAGCAGGAAGCCCAGCTTGGCCTGCAGGTCGAAGTGGTCGGCGGCCACCGTCAGCGTGCCGTTCACCCCGCTGCGGGTGAACTCCACCGTGTCGCTGAACTCACCCTCGAGCACGGTGCATTCCATGTCGAACTTCTGCTCGACCTCTTCGGCCCATTGCCAGGCCACCTCGCGCGCCTTCTTCAGGCCGAGGCTGTGGTCGCGGTGGATGCGGATGTCGGACATTCGAGAGGACTCCGGGGACGGCAAGGGGTTCAGGGATTGGCCGCGAGTGTGGCGCGGCGCTGGTCCTTGGGCAAGGCGGCCAGGCGCTTGACCTCGGCATAGAAGCGGGTGAAGTCGCGGCCCTGGCGCTCGTACAGGCGCTCGAACTCGGGCACCAGCGCATCGTAGGCGGCCTGCACGGCCAGTGCGGCATTGTTGGCACCGGCGAACCAGGCATCGTAGCCGGTGAAGCCGGCCCAGGGCCCGGCCTTCAGCGCGGCATGCTCGGCGCGCATCGTGGCCATCAGCTCGGCCTTGCGCTGGCGCTTGTCGGCATCGGGCAGGTCGCTGCGGTACAGCGCCTCCAGCGCCGATCGGGTGCGCAGCGTCAGCGCCTTGAACTCGACGCGGCGGCGCGAGGCGGCATCGGTGTCGACCGGCCGGCCGGCGGCCTCGAACCAGCGCGCGCTGCCCAGCCGCTCGACCGCGGTGGCGAAGGACTCGTTGAAGGTGGTGTCGTCCGCGGCATAGGCCACCTGGTGGGCCAGCTCGTGGAAGATCAGCCGGGCCAGATCGGCCTCGTACCAGGCGATGAAGGTGTTGAGCAGCGGGTCGCCGCCGACCCAGTTGCTCCAGCCGAGCGTGGAGTAGGCCGGCACGCCATAGACGCTGACTTCGAGGCCCCGCCCGCGCAGCTCGGTGCCCATGCGCTCGGCGCCACCGCGGTCGAAGTAGCCGCGGTACCCGACGCAACCCATCACCGGGAAGCACCAGGTCTGCAGCGTCAGCGACAGCTCGGGCGCGGCCACCACGTTCCACACCGCCGACGGGCGGCCGAGGTCGGCGTAACGGTGGTAGCTGGCGTTGTCGGGCAGCGCGAGGTCGGTGACCGCAAACCGGCGCAGGCGCTGCGCGAGCTGCAGCCGCTGCTTCAGCGCTTCGGAGGTGGCGGCATCGTCCAGCAGCTCGGCCACGGGCCGCGCGCGACGCATCAGGTCGAGGTGGCCGCCCACCGACTGCGCGTAGTAGCCCATGCTGTCGCAGCCGCTGGCCAGCATCGCCGTCAGCACCGCGCCGCCCGTGGCGGCCACCCGCCGCCACGTCATCCCGGCTGCACCTCGACCAGGCAGTCGTAGAAGGTGGGCGCGCGACCGATGTCGGTGAGGCGCTGGCTGGTGAGCTCGTTGACGTTGGTGCCGTCCAGCCCCAGCTTGCGCCACCAGACGCCCAGCCCGATGACCACGCCCGACCGGGCGCGTGTCGACACCGCCGCCTTACAGCGGTAGGTGCCGCGGTCGTTGAACACGCGCACCACACTGCCGTCGGCGATGCCGCGCGCGGCCGCGTCGTCGGGGTGGATCTCGAGCAGCGGCTCGCCTTCGATGTCGCGCAGGCTCTGGACGTTGACGAAGGTGGAGTTCAGGAAGTTGCGCGCCGGCGGCGAGATCATCGCCAGCGGGTAGCGGGCGGCCAGCGCGGGCGCCGAGGCCGGCGACTCGTGCGGCGGCAGGTGATCGGGCACCGCCCAGCCCGGCGGCGCCACCTGCGCGCGGCCGTTGGGCGTGCTGAATCCACCGTCGGCGAAGGGCCGGTCGGGCACGGGCAGCTTCACCCAGCCCTGCGCTCGCAAGGCCTGCAGGTCGAGGCCCTGCAGCGCCTGCGCGGCGAGTTGCTCGTCGGTGTCGGCAAAGCACGGCTCGTCGAAGCCCATGCGCGCAGCCAGGTCGCGGAAGACCTGCGTGTTGGGCCGCGCCTGGCCCAGCGGCGCCACCGCCGGCTCGTTGGCCACCACGTAGGTGTGGCCGTAGGCGGTGTGCAGGTCGCGGTGCTCCAGCTGCGTGGTGGCCGGCAGCACGTAGTCGGCGTGGTCGGCCGTGTCGGTGAGGAAGTGCTCGAGCACCACGGTGAAGAGGTCCTCTCGCCGGAAGCCCGCCACCACCTTGCTGGAATCGGGCGCCACCGCCACCGGGTTGCTGTTGTAGACGACGATCGCCTCGACGCGCGGCCCGAAGGCAGGCGAGCTGTCGCGCAGCAGGTCGTCGCCGATGGTGCTCATGTTGATGGTGCGCGGCCGGCGATCGCCGAGCAGGTCGGGCCGCTGCAGCACTGCGTCGTTGCGGAAGGCGCGGAACCAGCCCGAGCTCGACAGCAGCAACCCGCCGCCGCGCTCGCGCCAGGCGCCGGTGAGGCAGGGCAGCAGCGCGATCAGCCGCACCGCGTTGCCGCCACCGCGCACGCGCTGCACGCCGTAGTTCAGGCGGATGGCGGCGGGCCGCGTGGCGGCGTACTCGTGCGTCAGGGCGGTGATCACGGCCGCGTCGAGCCCGCAGACCTCGGCCGCCCGGGCCGCCGGCCATTGCAGCGCGCGCTCGCGCAGCGCGTCGAAGCCGTCGACATGGCGGGCGATGTAGTCTTCGTCGAGCAGGCCTGCGGTGATCAGCTCGTGCATCAGGCCCAGCGCCAGCGCGCCATCGGTGCCGGGCCGCAGGGCGATGTGCTGGTGGCACTTGTCGGCCGTCTCGGTGCGCCGCGGGTCGATGCACACCAGCCGCGCGCCCTGCCGCTTGGCCTGCTGCGCGAAGGTCCAGAAGTGCAGGTTCGACGCGATCGAGTTGCTGCCCCAGATGAGGATCAGCCGGCTCGCCGCGTAGTCCTCGAGGTGCATGCCGAGCTTGCCGCCGTAGGTGCCGGCCAGCGCCTCGCCACCGGCGTTCGAGCAGATGGTGCGGTCGAGCAGCGACGCGCCGAGCCGATGGAAGAAGCGCCGGTCCATGCTCTCGGACTGCAGCATGCCCATCGTGCCGGCATAGCTGTAAGGCAGGATGGCCTCGGGGTCTCGTGACGCGATCTCGCGCAGGCGCGCGGCAATGTCGTCGAGCGCCTCGTCCCAGCCCACCGGCACGAACTGCCCGGCGCCCTTGGGGCCCACCCGTTTCAGGGGGGTGAGCACGCGCCCGGCATGGTAGGTGCGCTCGGCGTAGCGCGAAACCTTGGTGCACAGCGCTCCGTGGGTGGGCGGGTGGTCGGGGTCGCCCTGCAGGCGGATGACCTTGCCACGCTCGACCGTCGCGATCCACGCGCAGGTGTCCGGACAATCGTGCGGACAGGCACCACGTACCATGCGCAGGTCAGTGTTTGTCTGCATGCGGCAACTATTGCATACCTTCGCACGGTCGGTCCGAACCGATGGGGTGCTCCCAGGTTGCGGCGGCCGCGCGAACACTGCAGCATCACGCGGCCTGTCGCCGACCCACTGTCCATGACCCGAACCCTCGATCGACGCCACGTCCTGCGCCACCTCGCTGCCGCGGCCACCCTGGCCTCAGGCCCCATCCTGGCGCAGCCGGTCCGCCGCCTCGTGCTCGGCCAGTCGGCTCCGACCACGGGCGCTGCCGCGCAACTGGGCATCCAGATGAACCAGGGCGCGAAGCTGCATTTCGATGCCGTCAACGCGCAGGGTGGCGTCAACGGCCAGCCCATCGAACTGCGCCTGCTCGACGACGGCTACGAGCCCGACCGCTGCCGCGCCAACACCGACACCTTCATCCGCGACGACGTGCTGTCGCTGTTCGGCTACGTCGGCACGCCCACCACGCTGGCGGCGCTACCGCTGGTCAACGACGCGCGGGTGCCGCTGTTCGCCCCCTTCACCGGCGCGCAGGCACTGCGCGAGCCCTTCAGCCGCCAGGTCTTCCATGTGCGGGCCTCGTACTTCGACGAGACAGCGCTCATCGTGCGCCAGCTCACCCACCTGGGGCTGAAGAAGATCGCCGTCTTCCGCCAGAACGACAGCTACGGCCAGGCCGGGCTCGATGGCGTGACCCGCGCGTTGTCGGCGCAGGGGCTGGCGCCCACGGTCGTCGGCCTGGTCGAACGCAACAGCGTCGACGTGGCCGCGGCGGTGCAGGCCATCGTGGCCAAGCAGCCCGATGCGGTGGTGCAGATCAGCGCCTACAAGAGCTGCGCGGCCTTCATCCGGGCGGCCCGGCAGGCCGGCTACGGCGGCACCTTCTACAACGTGTCCTTCGTCGGCACGCAGGCGCTGGCCGACGAACTGGGCAAGGAGGGCCGCGGCGTGATGATCAGCCAGGTCATGCCCTACCCCTTCAGCACCGCCGCGGGCATCTCGCGCGACTACCTCGACGCCGCCAAGCGGGCTGGCGACCAGCACAAGCCCAACTACTCGGGCATGGAGGGTTTCATCGCCGCCCGCGTCTTCGTCGAGGGGCTGAAGCGTGCGGGCCGGGCCGTCACGCGGGACACGCTGATCGGCGCGCTCGAATCGATCCAGCGGCTCGACCTGGGCGGCTTCCATGTCGGCTTCGGCCCACGCAACCACGTCGGGTCGTCCTTCGTCGACCTGACCATGCTCACCGAGGACGGCCGGGTGCGGCGCTGACCCGCGCTCAGCCGGGGCCATCGCGTTGGACGTAGACTTTTCGAAACACCAACGGAGACATTCGCGATGCGCCTGATCGAATCCATCCTGGCAGACGCCGCGACCATCGCGACCCTGCGCCGAGACATCCACGCCCACCCGGAGCTGTGCTTCGAGGAGCAGCGCACGTCGGACGTCATCGCGCAGGCGCTCTCCGACTGGGGCATCCCGATCCACCGCGGCCTGGGCAAGACCGGCGTGGTCGGCATCATCCAGAACGGCAATTCCGGCCGCGCCGTGGGCCTGCGTGCCGACATCGACGCCCTGCCGATGACCGAGCACAACCGCTTCGAGCACGCCAGCCGCCACGCCGGCAAGATGCACGCCTGCGGCCACGACGGCCACACCGCGATGCTGCTGGCGGCGGCCAAGCACTTGGCGCGGCACCGCAACTTCGACGGCACCGTCTACCTGGTGTTCCAGCCCGCCGAAGAAGGCGGCGGCGGTGCCCGCGAGATGATCAAGGACGGCCTGTTCCGGCTGTTCCCGATGGAGGCGATGTTCGGCGCCCACAACTGGCCGGGCATGGCGGTGGGCCAGTTCGCGTTGAAGTCCGGGCCCTGCTTCGCATCCAGCAACGAGTTCAAGATCACGCTGCGCGGCAAGGGCGCCCACGGCGCGATGCCGCACCTGGGCGTCGACCCGGTGCCGGCCGCCTGCCAGATGGTGCAGGGGTTCCAGACCATCGTCTCGCGCAACCTGCGGCCGATCGACACCGGCGTGATCTCGGTGACCATGATCCACGCCGGCGAGGCCACCAACGTCATCCCCGACAGCTGCGTCATCGAGGGCACGGTGCGCACCTTCACCACCGGGGTGCTCGACCTCATCGAGCGCCGCATGAAGGCCATGGCCGAGGCCACCGCCGCGGCCTACGAATGCGGCTGCGAGTTCGAGTTCGTCCGCAACTACCCACCCACCGTCAACCACGACGCCGAGACCGCCTTCGCCCGCCGCGTGCTGGGCGAGGTGGTCGGGCCCGACAACGTGCACGAGTTCGAGCCGACGATGGGCGCCGAGGACTTCAGCTACTACCTGCTCGAAAAGCCCGGCTGCTATTTCCTGATCGGCAACGGCGACGGATCGCACCGCGACGGCGGCCACGGCCTGGGCCCGTGCATGCTGCACAACCCCAGCTACGACTTCAACGACGACCTGATCCCGCTCGGCGCCACAGCCTGGGTGCGGATGGCCGAGGCCTGGCTGGGCACGCCGAAGTGAACGGCACGGTGTCGGCGGCCTTCTCGCAAACCTACGCCGAGGCGCGCGGCAAGTTCGTGGCCGCGGCCGAGGCGGCCGGGCTCGACGTCGAGGTGCACCCGCACCCGATGATCGGCCGCGATGGCGAAGCGCTGTCGATGGACGTGGTGCGCGACGGCCCTGCCGACGCCGCCAGCGTGCTGATCCTCAGCAGCGCCTGCCACGGCGTCGAGGGTTTCTGCGGCTCGGGCGCGCAGGTGGCGCTGGTGGGCAATGCGGCGCATCGCGAGGCGGTGCGCCGGTCGGGCGTGGCGGTGCTGTACATCCATGGCCTGAACCCCTACGGCTTCTCGTGGTGGCGGCGCACGACGCAGGAGAACGTCGACCTCAATCGCAACTTCCACGATTTCCACCGGCCGCTGCCGCGCAACACCGGCTACGACGAGATCGCCCACCTGCTGGTGCCGTCCACCTGGCCGCCCAGCGCCGGGGTGCAGGCCGCGCAGGACGACTACATCGCGCGCCACGGCCTGCGCGCCTGGCAGACGGCCATCACCGCGGGCCAGTACGACCACCCCGAGGGCCTGTTCTACGGCGGACGCAACCCCACCTGGAGCCAGCAGACGCTGCGCCAGGTGCTGCGCGACCACGGCCAGCGCTGCCGCCAGCTGGGCTGGATCGACCTGCACACCGGCCTGGGCCCCAGCGGCGTGGGCGAGCGCATCTTCGCCTGCCGCGACGATGCCGCCGCGCTGGCGCGGGTGCGCGGCTGGTGGGGCGCTGGCGTCACGTCCATCTACGACGGCTCGTCCACGTCGGCGCTGCTGTCGGGCCTGATGTGGTTGTCCGCCTACGAGGAATGCCCGCAGGCCATATACAGCGGCATCGCGCTCGAGTACGGCACCGTGCCGATCGGCGAGGTGCTGGACGCCCTGCGCGCCGACCAGTGGCTCGAGAACCACCCCGAGGCCGGCGAGCCCCAGCGCGAGGCCATCAAGCGCCGCGTGCGCGACGCGTTCTACACCGACACCGACGCTTGGAAGCAGCGCATCGTCGAGCAGGCCACCGAGGCCATGCACCAGGCGCTGACGGGCTTGTCCGCTGCGGCCTGAGCCTCTCGGGCACGGGACTGGCCGTCGGGCCTGACCCGACCCCACGTGCCCGACCCCACGTGCGCCACGCCGGCAGTGCCGAGCGCACCCCGCAGCGGCGCCGCCGCCGCACCGTCCGGCCCCTGCACCGCCCCGAGGCGGCGTGCACCAAGGGCAACCCGGCAGACACCTGCCCCTGCACCGCGGCGGGGGTTTTTCCGGGGTCGCCGCCGGGCACGGCCGTTGCGTACCATGCCCTCGAGATTTCTGACCAAATGGTCAGCTTCGGTGTGAATCCGGGCCACCTGCCCTGCCCGGTGCGCGAGGAGTTGCCCCGTGTCCACGAGCCCTGGAACGATCGACGGCGGCCCACCCGACGTGAAGGCCGGCCGGCTGGGGCCGGCCGAGGTGGCGCAGCGCTTCGGCGACGCCGTGCCCCCGCTGACCCGCGCGCAGGCGCTGGTCGAGGCCGAGCGCTGCCTGTACTGCCACGATGCCCCGTGCAGCACCGCCTGCCCCACCGGCATCGACGTGCCCAGCTTCATCCGCCGCATCGCCGACGACAACCTGCGCGGCGCGGCGCGGGTGATCCTCGATGCCAACCCGCTGGGCGGCACCTGCGCCCGCGTCTGTCCCACCGAGGTGCTGTGCGAGCAGGTCTGCGTGCGCCACGCCCAGCAGGGCAAGGCGGTGGAGATCGGCCGGCTGCAGCGCCATGCGGTCGACGCGGTGATGGACCGGCCCTTCGCCTCGCTGTTTCCGCGGGCGGCCCCCAGCGGCCGGCGCGTCGCCGTGGTCGGCGCCGGCCCCTCGGGCCTGGCCTGCGCCGTGGGGCTGGCCCGGCTGGGCCACGAGGTGGTGGTGCACGACGCACGACCCAAGGGCGGCGGCCTGAACGAGTACGGCCTGGCCGCCTACAAGGTGGCCGACGACTTTGCGCAGCGCGAACTGGCCTGGCTGCTGGGCATCGGCGGCATCCGCCTCGAGACCGGCTGGCGCCTGGCCGACGCCGCGCAGCTGGCCGCCCTGCGCCGCGAGTACGCGGCCGTCTACCTGGCCGTGGGCCTGGGCCGCACATACACGCTCGGCGTGCCCGGTGAAGACCTGGCCGGCGTGCGCGACGCGGTCGACTTCATCGCCGACCTGCGCGTCGCGCAGGACAAGTCCACCCTGCCGATCGGCCGCCGCGTGGTGGTCATCGGCGGCGGCATGACGGCCATCGACGCGGCCGTGCAGAGCCGCCTGCTGGGCGCCGAGGAGGTGCACATCGTCTACCGCCGCGGGCCCGAGCAGATGGGCGCGTCGCGTGCCGAGCAGGAGTGGGCGCAGACGCGAGGCGTGGCCATCCACCACTGGCTGGCACCCGAGGCGGTGCTGGGCTCGCAGGGCCACGTGGCCGGCATGCGCTTCGTGCGGCAGCGGCTGGCGGCCGGCGTGCTGCAAGCCACCGGCGCGCACCAGAGCTTCGTCGCCGACATGGTGCTCAAGGCCATCGGCCAGAAGCTCGACGCCGGCTGGCTGGACGGCACGGGCCTCACGCTGCAGGGCGGCCGCATCGTGGCCGACGACGACGGCCGCACCGCCACGCCGGGCCTGTTCGTCGGCGGCGACGCCCGCCTCGGCGGCCGCGACCTCACCGTCGAGGCAGTGGAAGACGGCAAGCGCGCCGCCGCCGCCATCCATGCCCTCATCGGCACCCCTGTCGCCGCCGGCTGAGCGGCGCCCCACCCCACCGCAGGAAGGGCCCGCCATGGCCGACCTCACCAACCACTTCGCCGGCATCAAGAGCCCCAACCCGTTCTGGCTGGCCAGCGCGCCACCCACCGACAAGGCCTACAACGTGAACCGCGCCTTCGAGGCCGGCTGGGGCGGCGTGGTCTGGAAGACGCTGGGCGAGGAAGGCCCGCCGGTGGTCAACGTCAACGGCCCGCGCTACGGCGCGCTGCTCACGCCCGACCGGCGCATGCTGGGCTTCAACAACATCGAGCTGATCACCGACCGGCCGCTGCAACTCAACCTGCAGGAGATCCGCCAGGTCAAGCGCGACTGGCCCGACCGCGCGCTGGTGGTGAGCCTGATGGTGCCGTGCACCGAGCAGGCCTGGAAGGCGATCCTGCCCATGGTGGAAGACACCGGCTGCGACGGCGTGGAGCTGAACTTCGGCTGCCCGCACGGCATGAGCGAGCGCGGCATGGGCGCCGCCGTGGGCCAGGTGCCCGAGTACATCGAGATGGTCACCCGCTGGTGCAAGCAGTACAGCCGGCTGCCGGTGATCGTGAAGCTCACGCCCAACATCACCGACGTGCGCCAGCCCGCGGCCGCCGCCCGGCGCGGCGGCGCCGATGCGGTGAGCCTGATCAACACCCTCAACTCGATCATGGGCGTCGACCCCGTCACGCTGACCATGAGCCCGGCCACCGGCGGCATGGGCAGCCACGGCGGCTACTGCGGCCCGGCCATCAAGCCGATCGCGCTGAACATGGTGGCCGAGATCGGCCGCTCGGCCGAGACCGCCGGCCTGCCCATCTCGGGCATCGGCGGCGTGGGCAACTGGCGCGACGCGCTCGACTACCTCGCGCTGGGCGCCACCAACGTGCAGGTGTGCACCGCCGCGATGGTGTACGGCTTCAAGATCGTGCAGGAGATGACCGACGGCCTGGCCAACTACATGGACGAGATGGGCTTCGCCACCACCGCCGACTTCCAGGGCCGCGCGCTGAAGACCGTCACCGACTGGCAGTACCTCAACCTCGAGGCCATCAGCAAGGCCGCCATCGACCAGGACAAGTGCATCGCCTGCGGTCGCTGCCACATTGCCTGCGAGGACACCTCGCACCAGGCCATCACCGCGATGAAGGACGGCCAGCGCCACTTCGAGGTGAAGGAAGACGAGTGCGTCGGCTGCAACCTGTGCGTCACCGTCTGCCCAGTGCCCGAGTGCATCACGCTGCGCACGCTGGCGCCCGGCGAGGTCGACCAGCGCACCGGCCGCGCCGTCAGCGCCACGCCGGCCGACTGGACCACGCACCCGAACAACCCGATGCGCAAGGCCGCGCAGCCGGCTTGACGCCACGCGCCCCGGGCGCAACCATTGCCCTTTCCCCGCAGGAGCGCCTTCGATGAAGCCCCTATTGATCCGTGGCGGCACGGTGGTGAACGCCGACCGCGAGTTCCGTGCCGACGTGCTGTGTGTCGACGGGCGCATTGCCGCCGTGGGTGCCAACCTCGCCGCACCTGCAGGTGCCGACGTGCTGGACGCGGGTGGCCGATACGTGATCCCAGGCGGCATCGACCCGCACACCCACATGCAGTTGCCCTTCATGGGCACGGTCACGCGCGACGACTTCTACAGCGGCACCGCAGCGGCCATGGCCGGCGGCACCACCACCATCATCGACTTCGTGATCCCCGACCCGAAGCAGCCGCTGATGGACGCCTACCGCACCTGGCGCGGCTGGGCCGAGAAGGCCGCCGGCGACTACAGCTTCCACGTCGCCGTCACCTGGTGGGACGAGTCGGTGCGCCGCGACATGGGCACGCTGGTGCAGGACGAAGGCGTGAACAGCTTCAAGCACTTCATGGCCTACAAGAACGCCATCATGTGCGACGACGAGACGCTGGTGAACAGCTTCAAGCGCGCGCTGGAACTGGGCGCGATGCCCACGGTGCACGCCGAGAACGGCGAACTCGTCTTCCTGCTGCAGGCCGAGATGAAGGCCAAGGGCATCCTCGGCCCCGAAGGCCACCCGCTGAGCCGCCCGCCCGCGGTGGAGGCCGAGGCCGCGCAACGCGCCATCGCCATCGCCGACGTGCTGAACGTGCCGATCTACGTGGTGCACGTGAGCTGCGCCGAAAGCGCCGAGGCCATCGCCCGCGCCCGCGCCCGCGGCCAGCGCGTCTATGGCGAGGTGCTGGCCGGACACCTCACGCTGGACGACAGCGTCTACCGCGACCCGCGCTTCGAGTTTGCCGCCGGCCACGTGATGAGCCCGCCGTTCCGCCCCAAGGGCCATGCACAGATGCTGTGGCGTGGGCTGCAGTCGGGCAACCTGCACACCACCGCCACCGACCACTGCACCTTCTGCGCCGAGCAGAAGGCCGCCGGCCGCGACGACTTCAGCAAGATCCCCAATGGCTGCGGCGGTGTCGAGGAGCGCCTGGCGGTGATCTGGGACGAAGGCGTCAACACCGGACGGCTGACGCCCAGCGAGTTCGTCGCCGTCACCTCGGCCAATGCCGCGAAGTTGTTCAACATCTACCCGCGCAAGGGTTGCCTCGTCGAGGGCGCCGACGCCGACGTGGTGCTGTGGGACCCGAAGGCCACCAAGACGCTGTCGGTCAAGACCCAGCGCTCGCTGGGCGACTTCAACGTCTTCGAGGGCCGCACCGTCACCGGCGTGGCCACCCACACCGTCAGCGGCGGCCGACTGGTCTTGGCCGACGGCGACCTGCGCGCCGTGCGCGGCGCCGGCCAGTACGTGAAGCGCCCGCCCTTCGGCCCGCCGTTCGATGCGCTGGCCCGCAAGGCCGCGCTGGATGCGCCCACGCCCGTGGCGCGCTGAGGAGATCCGCATGGACATGAAGACGAAGCCCCTGCCCGAGAAGGTGCAGGGCCTGCGCATCAACGGCCCGCGCTTGTGGGATTCGCTGATGGAACTGGCGCAGATCGGCGCCACGCCCAAGGGCGGCGTGTGCCGCCTGACGTTGACCGACCTCGACAAGCAGGGCCGCGACCTCGTCTCGCGCTGGGCCAGGGAGGCCGGCCTGACGGTGACGATCGACAAGATCGGCAACGGCTTCCTGCGCCGCCCAGGCCGCAACAACAGCCTGCCGCCGGTGGTCACCGGCAGCCACATCGACACCCAGCCCACCGGCGGCAAGTTCGACGGCAACTACGGCGTGCTGGCCGGGCTGGAGGTGGTGCGCACGCTCAACGACGCCGGCATCGAGACCGAGGCACCGATCGAGGTGGCCTGGTGGACGAATGAGGAAGGCTCGCGCTTCGTGCCGGTGATGATGGGCTCGGGCGTGTTCGCCAAGGCCTTCACGCTGGAGCATGCCTATGCCGCGAAGGACGTGGACGGCAAGAGCGTGAAGGACGAACTCGCGCGCATCGGCTACATCGGCGAGCAGGAGCCCGGCGACCACCCCATCGGCAGCTACTTCGAGACACACATCGAGCAGGGCCCGGTGCTGGAAGACCACGACAAGACCATCGGCGTGGTGACCGGCGTGCTGGGCATCCGCTGGTACGACTGCACCGTCACCGGCATGGAGGCCCACGCCGGCCCGACGCCGATGGCCCTGCGCAAGGACGCGCTGCAGGTGGCCGCCGCACTGATGCAGGAGGTGGTGGCCTGCGCCCACCGCCATCCACCGCACGGCCGCGGCACCGTGGGCATGGTGCAGGTGCACCCCAACAGCCGCAACGTGATCCCCGGCCGGGTGAAGTTCAGCATCGACCTGCGCAACGCCAGCGACGCGCTGTGCGAGGCGATGGACGCCGACATCCGCGCGGTGGCCGCCCGGTTGAGCGCCGACAGCGGCCTGCCGATCCAGATCGACCTGGTCTCCAACTACCCGGCGCAGCCCTTCCACCCCGACTGCATCGACGCCGTGGCCCGCGCCACCGAGAAGCTGGGCTACAGCCACATGCCCGCCGTCAGTGGCGCCGGGCACGACGCCGTCTACATGGCCCGCCTGGCCCCCGCCGGCATGATCTTCATCCCCTGCAAGGACGGCATCTCGCACAACGAGATCGAGGACGCCAAGCCCGAGCACATCACCGCGGGGTGCAATGTGCTGCTGCACGCGATGCTGGAGCGGGCGGGGGTGGTGGGCTGAGGCGGCGACGCGCTCCGGCCCACGCAACGCCAGCCCGCTGGGCCGGCGCCGCACCGCATCCCCGCCAAGGCGGGAGGCCTTTCAGCAGCCGTTGACCTTGAACTCCACCCGACGATCCAGCGAATCGCTGGCGTCGTCGGTGCCGGTGCCGATGAGGTTCTCGCGGTAGCCCACGCCGCTGGCCTTCATGCGGCCGACCAGGGCCGACGACTCGGTTTCGAGCTTGCGCTGGACGGCCGCCGCGCGCTGCGCCGACAGGCGGTCATTGACGGCCTCCGAGCCGGTGCGGCTGGTGTGGCCGACCACCTCGAGGCACACCTTGGCGCCGGCGGCCTGCCGCGCGATCTGGCGCAGCCACAGGCCGTAGGGGCCGTTGATCTTCGGATCGGGCCAGAAATCGGTGCTGCCCGGGCTGAACAGGAACTTCACGCCCAGCGCCTTGTTGGCCAGGCCCAGCGACACCAGCTTGCCGAAGGCCTGCTCGGCCTCGGGCAGGTTGCCCAGCTTCCAGCTCGACAGGTAGATGCCGTTGAGCGTGCGCATCTGCTCGCCGGCCGGCGTGTCGAGTGCGCTGCGGTACAGGCCCAGCGCGTCCTTGTAGCGCTCGGCGTTGTACAGCGCGGTGGCCTCGCTGATGACGGCGGCGGCCGCCACGCGTTCGAGGTAGGCGGCATTGGCCTTCTGCCCCACCGCCGTCTGCGCGGTGCGGATGTAGCCCTCGACGACCTTGTCCTTGACCATCAGCACCGGCGTGTCGCGGTAGTAGGCGGTGGGCGTGGTGTCGAAGCCTTCGTCGCGGGCGCGCGAAGAAGCCTGCGCCACGATCTGGCCGGTCTTCAGTTCGGCCAGCGCCAGGTGCAGCTGGTAGGCGCCCTTGCCCACCTCGATGCGGGTGATGGTGCCCACCAGCAGGTACTGCGCCTTGGCCAGGCTGGTCTGCTGGAAGGGCAGCACTTCGAACAGCGGCTGCGCGCGCAGGCGGTCGGTGACCTTCTGGTCGAGCTGTCGCGTCAGCGCCGTCTGCTGGCCCGACGCGGCATCGAGCGCCGGGTCCATCAGCACCGGGCGCTTGGCCTCCATCTTGGCCAGCAGGCCGGGCATCTTCTGCAACTGCGCGGCCAGGCTGTCGGTGGCGAAGGCCACGGCCTGGTCCAGCGACACCGCGTCGGTGCTGGACGACACCGGCGGCGAGGTCTGGCATCCCGCCAAGCCGGTGGCCAGCAGCATGATCGGCAGCAGGGAAAGACACCACCGGCGCAGGGCCTGCAACAGGGTCGAGGTGGTCATCTTCGGCATTCCTCCTTGAGAACGGTCCGGTCGGCGGCGGTGAGCGCCTCGCCGATGGAGATGCGATGCACGATCTCGGCGCATTGCGCGCTCATTCTAGGCGCCGGTGGTGTCTTTCCCTGCTGCCGATCATGCTGCTGGCCACCGGCT
>NZ_MWLO01000013.1 GCF_002198735.1 Ideonella sp. A 288 | reverse complement strand
CGTGCACCGCCAGGTTCCAGGCCACCACCTCGGGCAGGTGGCGGTAGCCGTCCACGGGGGGCAGCCAGGGGTTGGCCGGACCGACCAGGTTGCCGCGGTCGACCACCTCCAGGCCGTGCGATTCGAGCGCGGCCTGCAGGCCGGCCACGCGCAGCGCCTCGGGCCCCATGCTGGCCCCGCGGCTGCCGGCGCCAATGTCGGTGGGTGCTCCGATGAGGCTGATCTGGCGGTTCATCGGGCGCATTGTGGCTGGCCCGGCGCCGTGCTTCATGCGGGAAATCGGCAGTCGGGAGAAGGGTGAATTCGCTCGCTGCCGGCGACCGCGCTCGGCGTCGGGACAGGCAGAGCGTGACCGCATCCGTTGCGTCCGTGTCGGTGGCGCTGATGCATTCGTTGTCCATCGTGCGCATCTTGCCGGCCACCGCGGCCCGAGGCAGCGGTGCGCAGGCCAGCTAGTAGAGGCCCTTGCGCTGGGAGGCCACCGAGCCGACGCGCCGCACCACCCCGCTCACGTACTACCGCATCCCCAAACGCGTTCTTTGCCGAAGAGCGTCCCCGAAACCCGGGCCTGCCACGGCAACGCGTGGCGCCCCCACGGCGCCGTCAGCGCGCCCGAAGGATGTCGGCCAAACGGTCCGGCGCGCCGTCCACGCGCACGAGCGCCGCGTGGCGCGGTCCTCCGCGGTAGTCGAAGGCGATGTGGCGGAAGTCGTCATCGCGTCGCACGAGCAAGTCGATCGGCTTTCCGCCGCTCTTGTTGGCCACCAGGGCGGCCTCCAGATGCACGGCGTCATAGGCCTTCAGATGCACCGCGACCAGCTTGTCGCCCGGGGCCAGGCCGGCACCGAACGCGAGCGATCCCCACTGCACCTCCTTGATTTCGCCATCCTTGCCGATGGCCAAGCCAATGGAGTTGAGCAGCCGCAGCGTCGGATCCTTCGGGTCCAGCGACGACAGTTGCAGCGCGCTGCGCTGGTCCTTGAAGTCGAGCCGCCAGCCCGCGCGCCGCAATCCATCCAGCGGCACCTGGGATGCCGTGCGGTCGAGCCGCTCGCGCATGAACGTGCGCCAGTCGTGCCGATGCACCTGGTTCAGCGCCGCCACCACATCGTCGAACGTGTAGAGGTCGGGCCCTTTGTCACCCGCTGTCCCGCGGAAGAAGAGGCGCGCAAAGTCGTCGAGCGAGCGCTGCCCGTCCGTCGATTCGCGGATCAGCGTGTCGGCGTCGAGCCAGATCAGCAGCGCCGATTCGCCGTAATAGTCCCATCCGCGCGACCAGGCCGGCCAGCGGTCCTGGCCGGACGACCGCGCGGCCGGGTCGTTGGTGGTGTCCTGCAGGTTGCGCCACTGGCGCCCGGGCAGTTCCTGGTACCACGCCGCACCGTTGGCAAAGCGCAGTTGCGCCTGCTCGGGGGTGATCAGCCCGCTGCGCGTGGCCATCACGATGCCCCAGTACTGCGTCAACCCTTCGTAGACCCACAGCAAGGCATTGCTGCTCACGGTGTTGAAGTCTGGCGCCCACAGGTCGGCCGGGCGGCGGTACTTGCCGTTCCAGGCGTGCACGAACTCGTGCGCCACGTCGTCGCGCCGGCGAGACGCCGTGGCCCAATCTTCGAAATAGCGGCCGTCGTAGGCGTTCTCGCTCGACTCCTGGTGTTCGAGCGCCGTGAAGCTGATCCCCTTGATGTTGGCCAGCAGCAAGTCGTAGTGGCGCCAGGGGCGCCATCCGAACAGCCGGTCGGCCTGCTGGACGAGGCGGCGATGGGCGTCGATCTGCTGATCGGTGGGCGCCTTGGTTTCGGCTGGGTCGGTGAACAGGTGCAGGACGACGGGCTGGGCTGCACCCGGCTCGTCGAGATCGATGCGGCGGTAGGCTGCACCGGCGTACACCGGTGAGTCGACCAGCGCCTCGAGGCTCACCGGTTGGAAGCGGATCCAGCCGTCGCGCTCTTCCCGAGCCCGCAACGCCGAACCCCATTGCCAGCCGGCCGGCAAGCGCAGTGCGGGCCGCACCTGGATGGCCGCCGCCTCGTGGCCGGCCGGGTACATGAGCACGCCGTGCCATTGCACGCCCAGCAGGTCCTTCGACATGGGCGGTGGATACTCGCCGCCCTTCGGGTTGCCGAGCCACTGGAACCTGACCTCGACCTGCGTGACACCGTCGGGCACCTCCACGTCGAAGGCGCTCAGGTTGTCCGCGGGACGGCGCCAGGCCAGGCGCTTGCCGCCGGCCTGGATCGTGAGCCCGCCGATCTGCCCGGTGTCGCCATGCGGGCCATGAAAGCCGGGCAGCCATCGCGGGTACAGCAGCCGCAGCGATCCAGGCGACGCAGGCACCGTTTCGCGGACCTCGTAGATCCACTGCGCCGTGTTGGTGGCGTCCACTTCCAGCGTGATTGGCGCCGCCAACGGATGGGCTGGTGCGGGCGGTCTGGCCGCCCAGGCCGGCGGCGTCGCCAGTGTCAGCGCCCATGACAGCCACAGCGCCAGCAACGGCACGAGGCTGGTCATGGCTGACGAACGGCTGGGACATCGCGAAGGGCACGGCTCGGGCAAGGGGGTGGAAGCAGTCATGTCGAAACTCCGCGGAGTGGCGATGGGTTGGGCAGCCTGATCTTGGGCAGCCTAACAAACGAGCTTGGGGGCGACATCCCTAACATCACCGCTGCACTCCCGCAACGCGACGTCGGCGTCGAACAGCCCCTGCTGCGGGCTGGAGCTGGTCGGCTTCGTGTCGCACCAAGGGACGGCGGTGGCCCATTGGTACACCGTCGCAAGCGGTGTCCGACCGCCGCCTGATCTTGCCCGCCGCACAGGGCCGATGCTTCACATCGGCTCGGTCGAACCTCCCTCCGTGGCCGAGCAGGGCCTGTGGCTCGGCCGCCGCTGGGCCTGCGATGGGTCCGCGCCGCCGTCCGCCTCCGGCCCCCTTGAGCTGTGGTCGATCTTGCGCCCGGGTTCGTCAAGCACCCTGCTCAAGGGCAGCTCGACCGGCGCCTGCGGGCCGTGGCCGCACAGGCAGGCCACCGGCATGCCGTGCAGGTGGCCGCTGGGCGCGAGCAGGTGGGTGGTGAAATCGGCGTGGGCGTCGAGCCACAGCACGCGCAGCTTGCGGCCATGCTCGCGGCAGTGGC
>NZ_MWLO01000129.1 GCF_002198735.1 Ideonella sp. A 288 | reverse complement strand
CACCCATGACCCACCCTTCGAGGCATCCCATGAACGCGTCCAGGCTGCGGGGCATCTTCCCTGCCATCCCGACCCCGGTGCAGGCCGACGACACCATCGACGTGCCCGCCACACGCACCCTGGTGACCCACCTGGTCCAGCGCGGCGTGGACGGCCTCGTGCCGCTGGGCGGCACCGGCGAGTACGGCGCCCTGGCACGCGAAGAACGCGTGCGCATGGCCGGCATCTGCGTCGAGACGGTGGCCGGCCGGGTGCCCGTGGTGCCCGGCGTGCTGGACCCCGGCTTCCACGACGCGCTGCAGGCCGGCAAGGCCTTCGCCGGGGCCGGCGCCGACGCCCTGATGGTGGTCACGCCCTACTACACCAACCCCACGCAGCTAGGCGTGCGCGACTACTTCATGCGCTATGCCGACGAGTCGCCGCTGCCGATCATGATCTACGAGATCCCCTACCGCACGCGGGTGGCGATCACGCCCGCGGTGCTGCACGAGCTCTCACGGCACGAACGCATCATCGGCATGAAGGCCTGCAACACCGACATGTACCACTTCCTCGAGGTGGTGGCCGGCGTGTCCGATGCGTTCGCGGTGTTCAGCGGCGAAGACACCTTGTTCCCGCTGCACGTGGCCGCAGGCGCCAAGGGCGGCGTGGTCGTCACCGCCAGCGTGCTGCCGCGCACCTGGCGAGCCATCCACGACCTGGCCTCCACCGGCCAGCTCGACCAGGCCCTGGCCCTGCATCGGCGCTTGATGCCCCTGATGAACCTGGCCTTTGCCGAGACCAACCCGGGGCCGCTGAAGTCGGTGATGGACCTGATCGGCGTGGACGCGCCACGGGTGCTGGCCCCGCTGGTGCCGCCGGCGGCGGACCTGCAGGCCCGGTTGCGGGTGCATCTGGCGCAATGCCTCGAGGCCGAGGCGGCGTTGGCCTGAGGTCCCTGGCGTGCTGCCCGCCGTCAAGGACTACCGGGACCTGGCCCGGCGCCGGCTCTCGCGCTTCGCCTTCGATTACCTCGACGGCGGCGCCGAGGACGGGCAGGCGCTGGCGCGCAACCTGGCCGCCTTCGAGCGCGTGCTGTTCAGCCCGCGCATCCTGCGCGACGTGGCCGAGGTGGATGCCGGCGTCGAGGTGTTCGGCCGGCGCCAGGCGATGCCGATGCTGGTGGGACCCACCGGACTGAACGGCCTGTACTGGCCCCGTGCCGAAGAGGTGCTGGCCCGCGCCGCGCACGCGGCCGGCGTGCCCTTCGTGCTGTCGACGGCGTCCACCTCGCTGATCGAGGACGTGCGCGCCGCCAGCGACGGAGAGCTCTGGCTGCAGCTCTACGTGCAGCAGGACCGCCGCATCGCGCAGGACATGATGCGACGGGCCCGTGCCGCCGGCTTCACCACGCTGATGCTCACCGTGGACACGGTGGTGCACGGCAAGCGCGACCACGACGTGCGCAACGGCTTTCGGCTGCCCGTGCCGATCACGCCGCGCCTGGCGGCCGACCTGCTGCGTCACCCGCGCTGGTGCCTGCGCATGCTGCGCCAGGGCGGTGCGCCGCGGCTGGTCAACCTGGCCCGCAGTGCCGGCCTGGGCACGGGGCTGGCAGCGCAGGCGGCGGCGATGAGCCGGCAGATGGACCGGTCCCTGGCCTGGTCCGACGTGGCGTGGCTGCGCGCGCACTGGGCAGGTCCGGTGGTGGTCAAGGGCGTGCTCTCGGTCGAGGACGTGCGCGAGGCCCGGCGCCAGGGACTGGACGGCGTCGTGCTCAGCAACCACGGTGGGCGCCAACTCGGCAGTGCTCCCAGCGCACTGGAACTGCTGCCCGAGGCCGTGGCCGCCGCAGGCCCGCTGGCGCTGTTCGTGGACGGGGGCGTGCGCCGCGGCAGCGACATCGCCAAGGCGCGTGCCCTGGGCGCCACGGCCGTGCTGCTGGGCCGGGCGCCGCTGTACGGACTGGCCGCGCGCGGGCCGGCCGGTGTGGCGGAGGTGCTGGCCCTGCTGCGCGACGAGTTCGAGATCACGCTGCGCCTGCTGGGGCAGACGCGCGCCCAGGACCTCGACGCCAGGGCGCTGCGGCCGGACAGCCTCGAGCGGCTGCGCGGGCTGTGAGCCGCCGCCACCGATACTGGCCGACTTCGATGCAGGATCGGGAAAGGCGAGCGCGGTGACCGGGAAGACCAATGACAGGCGGGCCGCCAGGCTGCAGGAGCGATCGTCCCTCTTCGTGGGGTCCACCGAGAAGGCGTTCAAGGTGCTGGAGGCCTTCAACGGCCCGCACCGGCACATGACGATGGCCGAGATCGCGCGCGCCGCCGACCTCGACCGCAGTGCCACGCAGCGCCTGGTGCACACGCTCGAGGCACTGGGCTACCTGCGCCGCATCCCCGATTCGCTGCTCTACGGCCTGACGTCCAAGGTACTGCGGCTGTCCTACAACTACCTGCGCGCCAACGAGCTGATCGACCGCGCTTCGCCCTACCTGCTGGAGATCAGCCGCACGCTGGGCGAGACCACCAACCTGCAGGAACTCGACGGCCACGAGATCGTCTTCCTGGCCCGCTTCCCGGGCCGCCACCTGGTCAACGTCGACTTCGCGGTGGGCAGCCGACTGCCCGCGGTGCACACGGCGTCGGGCACCGCGATCCTGTCGCGCTTTGCGCTGGCGCAGCGCATCGAGGTGCTCGATCGCACCCCGATGGTGGCGATCACGCCCCACACCGAACTCGACCGGCAGCGGCTGCTCGACCGCATCCAGCTGGCGGCCGAGCAGGGCTATGCCATGGTGACCAACGAGACGGTGCTGGGCGACATCTCGGTGGCCGCGCCCATCACCGACCACCGCGGGCTCGCGGTGGCGGCCATCAACATCTCGGTGCCGACCACGCGCTGGACGCTGGCCACCGCCGAGGCCAAGCTCGTGTCGCACGTGCAGGTGGCCGCGACGTCGATCTCGCAGGCCAAGTTCGCCGGCCACGAGGCCAGGTAGGCCGCCCCCGGCGCGCCCATGGCCTGCTGGCACGGCCGACCTCCACCTGGGTGCCGGGGCCGCCGACGTCGCCGCCGCGCTGCAGCGCCGATTCCTGCCGTACGAGGTGAGCGCCCTCGGTGTCACACAGGGCACGGTGCAGTCCAGGTCGACGGCACGCACCGGGTCGATCGCGACGAAGGCCAGGTCCACGCTGCCGGCCTTGACGGCTTCGACCACCTTGCCGGCGGAGTCGACGAACAGCCGCTCGACGGGCCAGCCCAGCCGGTGCAACTGGAAGCCGAGCTCCGCGGCGTGAGCGATGCCATGCCGGGCGCCGAGCACAGCCGAACCCGCGATCCAACCCGTCTGGCAAGGGATTGATCACCGACTCACGACGTGGTCTAGTCGGGCCGCATGAACGAGATCGTGTCTGCCTTGTACCGCCAGGAAGGGCGGCGCGTGTTCTCGACGCTGGTGCGGCTGCTGGGCAGCTTCGATGCGGCCGAAGAGGCGCTGCACGATGCCTTCGTCGCCGCCGCCGAGCAGTGGCCGACGCAGGGCGTGCCGGCCCACCCGGTGGCCTGGCTCATCTCGGCCGGTCGCTTCAAGGCCATCGACCGCATGCGCCGCGACCGGCGCTTCGTCGCCTGGGACGAGGCCGCCGAACAGGCCGCGGCGGTGGCCGACGAGGCGCCCGGCTGGGAGCAATTGACCGAGCAGGCGCAGGCCATCGAGGACGACCGCCTGCGGCTGGTCTTCACCTGCTGCCACCCCAGCCTGTCGCAGGAGGCGCGCATCGCCCTCACCCTGCGCGAGGTGTGCGGCCTGACCACCGAGGCCATCGCCGGCGCCTTCCTGGTGGGCACGCCCACGCTGGCGCAGCGCATCGTGCGCGCCAAGGCCAAGATCGCCGCGGCGCGCATCCCCTACGAGGTGCCGGGCCCGGCCGAGCGGCCGGCGCGGCTGGCCAGCGTGCTGCGCGTGGTGTACCTGGTGTTCAACGAAGGGCATGCGGCGCACGCCGAGGCACTGGCCGACGAGGCCATCCGCCTGGCCCGACTGCTGCACCAGCTGTTGCCCGAGCCCGAGGTGACCGGGCTGCTGGCGCTGCAGCTCTTGCACAACGCCCGCAGGGCCGCGCGCCGCACCGCGACCGGTGACCTGGTGCCGCTGGACGAACAGGACCGCACGCTGTGGGACCGCGAGGCCATCACCGAGGGGGCAGCCTTGGTCGACGCCGCACTGCGCCAGCACGGCTTCGGCGCCTACACGCTGCAGGCGGCCATCGCCGCGCTGCATGGCGAGGCCGCCCGCGCGGCCGACACCGACTGGCCGCAGATCATTGGCCTGTACGACGTGCTGCTGCGCGTCGAGCCCAGCCCGGTGATTGCGCTGAACCGCGCCGTGGCCGTGGCCATGCGCGACGGCCCCGAGGCCGGCCTGGCGCTGATCGAACCCCTGCTGCCCGCGCTGGCCGGGTACCACGCCGCGCCGGCGGCCGCCGCCGACCTGTGCCGGCGCGCCGGCCGGCTGCACGACGCGCAGGCGCACTACCGCGCCGCCGTGGCCCTGGCCCGGCAGGAGCCCGAGCGGCGCGTGCTGCTGCGGCGGCTGGCCGAGGTGGGGGGCTGAAAGATTCTTCGAGAAGCCTGTCGAAAGCCGTCGCCGCCGTTCGACCAATGAGGGTCGGCGCAACACAGGCCGGCGCCTTCCACCGCAGGAAACACTCCATGCCCACCACCCTGACCCCCTACCTCAGCTTCGGCGGCAACACCCGCGAGGCGTATGCCTTCTACGCCCAGGCGCTCGGCGCCACCGTCCAGACCATGCTGACCTACGCGGACATGCCGGCGCCGCCGGAAGGCACCGACGCCGGCTGCGGCGGCGGCCCGCCGCCCAGTGGCGACGGCATCATGCACGCCTGCCTGGTGCTGCCCGGCGGCGCCATGCTGTTTGCCGGCGACACGCCGCCGGGCATGCCCTACGAGGGCATGAAAGGCGTGATGATCGCGCTGCAGTACGACACTGTCGACCAGGCCCACGGCGCCTTCCACGCGCTGTTGCAGGGCGGGCAGGTGACGATGCCGCTGTCGCCCACGTTCTGGGCCAAGACCTTCGGCATGCTCACCGACCGCTTCGGCGTGAGCTGGGCCGTCAACGGCGAGCCCATCGCCATCGAATGACCCCCGCAGGAGCACCCCATGGACCCCCAACGAGACCTCGTCATCACCCGCGACATCGCCGCGTCGCCCGACAAGCTCTACCGCTGCTGGACCGAGCCCGAGTTGATGAAGCTGTGGTTCGCGCCCAAGCCCTGGACCACGCCGCATGCCGAGGTTGACCTGCGTGTCGGCGGCACCTGCCTGGTGGTGATGCGCGGGCCCGACGGGCAGGAGTTTCCCAACCCCGGGGTCTACCTTGAACTGGTGCCCAACGAGCGCATCGTCACCACCGACGCCTACACCCGCGCCTGGGAACCCTCGGAGAAGCCCATGATGACCCTGATCCTCCGCTTCGAGGCCCTGGGCGACGGCACCACCCGCTACACGGCCGTCGCCCGCCACTGGACCGCCGCCGACCGCGAAGCGCACGAGAAGATGGGCTTTCACGAAGGCTGGGGCCAGTGCACCAGCCAATTGGCCGAACTGGCGGCCACGCTGTGAAGTACCTTTGCCTGGTCTACCTGGACGCCTCCCACTGGAGCGCGTGCGACGACGCCGTGTGTGCCGACTACGCGCAGCAGGTGGCCGCCAGCCGCCGGCTGCTGGCGGCGGAGCCGCTGCACGGCACGCACACCGCCACCACGGTGCGCGTGCGCCAGGGCGAGGTGACCCTGTTCGACGGGCCCTTTGCCGAGACCAGGGAGATGCTCGCGGGCTTCTACCTGGTGGACGCGAAAGACCTGAACGAGGCCATCCAGATCGCCGCCGGCATCCCGCCGGCCCAGCACGGCAGCATCGAGGTGCGACCGGTGCGCGAACTGCAGGTGGGCGCGGGCTGAACCATTGCAGCGGGGCGCGTCGCCGACAATCGCCGCCGACGCATCGAATGAGCCCATCAATGGACGACGACCTGGACGCACGCATCCGCTCGGGCAAGGCGCTGAGCGAATCGATGGGCCACTTCCACGTGACCGGGTGGGACCCCGAGCGCAAGGCGGTCAAGGCCGCGTTCACGGTGCGGCGCGAGTACTGCCACACCAACGGCACCATCGCCCAGGGTGGCTTCATCACCGCCTGGCTGGACGCCGCGATGGCCCATGCGGTCATTCACGACACCGCCCATGCGCAGACCGTCTTCAGCCTGGAGATCAAGGTCAGCTTCTACGAGAAGGTGGGGCCCGGCGACGGCTGGGTGGAGGGCCGGGTGATCCGGCGCGGCAAGCGCGTCGCGTTCCTCGAAGCCTCGCTGTACAGCCCCACGGGCCAACTGGCGGCGGAGGCCACCTCGACCGGCCTGCTGGCCGACCTGTAGGCCCGCGCCGCACGCGGGCCGTCAGCGGGCGACGAGCGGCTGACGGGCGGCCGACCGGCGACGACGACACGGTGCCCGGAAACACGAACGCCCCGCAAGCGGGGCGTTCGATCTCGAGCCGGCGGTGCTCACCCGTGGCAGGTCGCCAAAGGCGACGCCGGGGCGCGCGCGCCGGGCTCAGCTCTCGAGCAAATGTGGCTTAGCCACTTTGCTCGATCCCCCCGGGGGGCGGGCGCCGCAAGGCGGCGTCCTTGGGGCGCTCACTTGGCCTTGGAGGCCGACTTCGAGGCCTTGACGGCCATGTCGGTGGCGGCGGCAAAGCTCTTGCCGGCCGTCTCGACCGCTTGCTTGGCTTGCGCCTGGGCGGTGGCCACGGCGGTCTGGCTGGTGGCCAGCGCGTTCTTGAAGGCCGCGACGGCGGTCTCGCTGCCGGCCGGTGCGTGCTTCATGGCGGCTTCGATGTTGGCCACGGCCTGGGCTTGCACGTCGGCAAACTTGCCTTCGGCGGCCTTGCTCAGGGCGGTGCCCGTCTCGGTGACGATGCCGGCGACCGCACGGCCGTAGGCGGCGGCCTTGTCGGCCATCGGCTGGGCGAACGCAGCCATCGAGGCCATGTCCTGCGGCGCCTTGGCGGCAAAGCCGGCTTGCATCTGCTCGGCGGCGTCGGCCAGGGCGCTCTTGGCGGTGGCCATGTTCAGCTCGACGAGCTTCTCGAAGCCAGCCATGGTGGTCGTGGCCATGGTGTTCAGTTCGGTCACGGCGGCCTTGGCAGAGGACAGGAATTGTTCAGCGGGTTGGGTGGTCATACAGAGCTCCTTGGGGTTGATCTGCAATCCGTCGGACAAGAAATGTTGCGGTGCAGCATGGATCGAATGTTAAGGCCGTTTCCGCACAATGCAAGCGATTTTTGCTGCACTGCAGCATTTTTAGAGCAGACTGCCCAGAACCGCACCCCGGACCAGGCCGGATGCGGCGGTCGCCGGATCAGATCTGCACGCGCGAGCCCAGTTCGACCACCGCGTTGCTCGGCAGCCGGAAGAACTCCACCACGCCTCCGGCGTTGCGACTCATGGCGGCGAATAACCGCTCGCGCCAGTTCGCCATGCCGCCGCCCGGGGTCGGCACGACGGTCTCGCGGCTCAGGAAATAGCTGGTCTCGAAAACCGGGACGTCCAGACCATGGGACCGCGTGAGCGCCAATGCCTTGGGCACGTCGGGCGTGTTCATGAAGCCGAAGTTCAAGCTCACCCGCCAGAAGCCGCGGCCCAACGGCATCACCTCGACGCGCCGATCCATCGGCACCCAGGGCACCTCGTGGAAGACCACGGTCAGGATGACGTTGCGCTCGTGCAGCACCTGGTTGTGCTTGAGGTTGTGGAGCAAGGCCTGCGGCACCGTCGTCGGGTCGGCAACCGCGTACACCGCGGTGCGCCCGGCGCGGTTCAGCGAACGCGGATCGAGTCCGTCGATGAAGGGCTGCAGTTCGATCCCGTGGCGCTGGATGCTCCGCCGCAGCATGGCGCTGCCGCGCGCCCAGGTGGTCATGATGCCGAACAGCAGCAGTCCCAGCACGAGCGGAAACCAACCCCCATCGAAGAGCTTCACGGCGCAACCGGCCACCAGGAGCGCATCGATCGACAGGAAGAAGGCGGTGGCACCGATCGCCACCGGGGCCGGCAGCCGCCAGGCCCGGCGCACCACGAAGTAGGTCAGCACGGTGGTGATCATCATCGTCAAGGTCACGGCGATGCCGTAGGCCCCTGCCAGTGCCGAGGAACTGCCGAAAAAGAGCACGGCCCCGATCACGCCGGCCAGCAAGGCCCAGTTCACTGCCGGCATGTAGATCTGACCCCTCTCGCGGGCCGAGGTGTAGCGTATCGCCATGCGCGGCAGGAAACCGAGCTGGATGGCCTGCTGGGTCATCGAGTAGGCGCCGGAGATAACGGCCTGTGAGGCGATGATGGCGGCCAGCGTGGCCAGCACCAGCGCCGGCAGCAGCGCCGCTTCCGGGAACAGGCGGTAGAAGGGATTCGCGATGGCCGAGGGGTCGCCGATGAGCAGCGCGCCCTGCCCCAGGTAGTTCAGTGCCAGCCCGGGCAGGACCAGGCCGGTCCAGGCCAGCTGGATCGGCTTGCGCCCGAAGTGCCCCATGTCGGCGTACAAGGCCTCGGCCCCGGTGAGTGCCAGCACGATGGCGCCCACCGCGGCGAAGAGCTGCCATCCACGTTCGGCGAGAAAGTGCCAGGCGTGCAGCGGGTGCAGGGCCGCCAGGATGGCGGGCTGCTGGATGATGTGCACCACTCCCGTCGCGCCCAGCGTGACGAACCACACCACGATCACCGGCCCGAAGAATCGGCCGACGAAGCGGGTGCCGAAGCGTTGCACGATGAACAGGCCCACCAGGATCGCCACCGTGATCGGCACCACATGCGGCGCCAGCGCGGGCGTGACGAGTTCCAGGCCCTCCATCGCACCCAGCACCGAGATCGCCGGCGTGATCAGGCTGTCGCCATAGAACAGCGTGGCGCCGAACACGCCCAGCATCAGCACGGCATGGCGCAGGGCGGGGCGTTCCTCGACGGCCTGCGCCGCCAGTGCCGCAAGCGCCAGCCCGCCGCCTTCACCGTGGTTGTCGGCGCGCAGGATGAGGATCACGTACTTCAGCATGACCACCAGCATCAGCGCCCAGAAGATCACCGAGACTGCGCCGATCAGGTGGGGGGTGTCCAGCGGCACGCCGGTGTGCGGCGCGAACACTTCCTTCACGGTGTACAGCGGGCTGGTCCCGATGTCGCCATAGACGACACCGATGGCCCCCAGGGTCAGCGCGCCCAGTCCGTGCCGGCCTGCGGGCGGCGGTGTGGCGGTAGAGGGGCCTGGCTCGGCACTGCCCGGCGTTGTGGTCATGCGGAATCCTCGGCGTTGCGATGCCCCGCAGCATCGGCGCCACGGCATCAGGAACGCATAAGGACGCCACGGACCCGCGCAGGCCGCGCCTAGTCGCCGGCCTCGGCGAGGCGGTAGCCCACCCCGGGCTCAGTGAGCAGCACGCGCGGGTCGGCCGGTTCGGCCTCGAGCTTGGCCCGCAGTTGGGCCATGTACAACCGAAGGTAGTGGGTGTGCTCGGTGCACTCGGGGCCCCACACGTCGAGCAACAGCTGGCGATGGGTCACCACCTGGCCGGCCTGGCGCACCAGACGCGCCAGCAAGCGGTACTCGGTCGGGGTCAGGTGCACCTCGTTCCCGTCGCGTTGCACACGCCGGGAGCCGAGGTCGACGGACACGCCGGCGCGTTCGTAACGCAGCGTCGCCGGGCGGGTGAGCGTGCCACGGTGGCGCAAGGCCACGCGCATGCGGGCCAGCAGTTCGGCCAGGCTGAACGGCTTGACCAGGTAGTCGTCGGCACCGGCATCGAGCAAGCGCACCTTGTGCTCTTCGCCCGGACGGGCCGAGACCACGATCACCGGTGTGCCGCGCTGGCGCCGCAGTTCGGCCAGGAGCTCGGCGCCGTCGCCGTCCGGCAGGCCGAGGTCCAGCAACACGATGTCGAGGCCGCCCTGCGCCAGCGCCGTGGCGATCACGGCGCGCGCATCGACCAGGCTGGACGATGCGATCACGCGATAGCCCTCCACCTGCAATGCCTCGCGCAGCATGGTCCTCAGTTCGCGGTCGTCCTCGATCAGCAACACGCCCAGACTCATGATGGCGCACCGTCACCGACCTCGCGCGAGGCGTCCTCGGGCAACGCTTCGACCGGAAGCTCGACCTCGAAGCTCGAGCCCCCGTGACCCCGAGGGCGGAGCCGGAGCTCGCCGCCATGGACCTGGGCGATGGCGCGGCAAAGTGCCAAGCCCACGCCGGCACCGGTCCGCGCAGGGTGGTCGCCGCAGGCCTGTCCCATGACGCGTTCGCCACGCTGGAACGTGTCGAAGATGAGCTCGCGCTGCGCCGGCGGCACGCCCGGGCCGCGGTCACGGACCGCGATGACGACGCCTGTGCCGAGGCGCCGGGCCATGACCTCGATCGGCGCATCGGCGCCGCCATGCTTCAGCGCGTTGTCGACGAGGTTGTCGAGCAACTGCACCATCAGCACCGCATCGCAACGCAACAGCGGCAGGCCGGGCTCCACGCGCGCCCTGACCCGTCGGCTGGCGTTCCGCTGGCGCACCCGGCGCAGCACGGTGCCGACCATCTCTTCGACAGATTCCCAGTCGCGCTGCAACGCCAGTCCGACCGCACCGAGCCGGGCCAGCTGCAGCGTGTTGTCGGTGAGCCGGGACAGCTGCGTGGCCTCGTCGACGATGGTGCCCGCGAGCTGACGGCGCTGCGCTGCCGAGAGCCGCTCTCCCTGGTCATGCAGCGCGCTCGAAGCGCCCAGGATGGTGGCCAGCGGCGTCCGGTGATCGTGCGAGATGGCCGACAGGAGGGTGTTGCGCAGGGCGTGGGCCTGCGCCTGCTCGTGCGCGGCGGCAGCGGCCCGCAGAGCGGCACCGCGCTCGAGCGCCGCGCCCAGCTGGTCGCACAGGGCCTGGGTGTGGTCGAGCAGGCCATCGAGTGTGCGCTGGTGGGTGCCGTGCCGGACGATGGCCGCACCGTGGGTGCCCTGCAGGCCGCGCAAGGGCAGATACCACGCAGGCTGCTCCTCGTGCCGCCCGCTGCCTGGCCCCATGGCTCGGCCGTCGCGCAGGCAAAGCCGCAGGCCGGCGACCTCATCCGGCGAGGCCTCCCCGACGAGTCGTGTCGGATCGGCCCCCGGGTCGCCGTCGCCGCGCCCTCCGGGCAACAGCACGCTGGTGGAGGCACCGACAAGATCCGACAGCGCCCGCTGCAGCGCCGAGACCTGGGCGACCGGCTCCTCGACCGCGCGCAAAGCCTCGCCCAGGCGCTGCATCTGGTCGGCGCGCAACGCATGCGCCGTCGCCTGAGCCGCGTGCCAGCGCAGGCGTGCGACCAGCAGTGTCACGATCCAGCTGACCGCCAGCATCGTGACCAGCAGAAGAACGTGCTGGCGCAGGTCCACCGTCAAGGCGCCGCGCGGTGGGACAAAGGCCACGTTGAAGGCCAGCACGGACGCCGCACTCGCGGCCAGCGCCGCCCAGTGCGTCGACCAGATGGCGGCCACGGCCGCACTGAGGACCAGCACCAGCGCCATGTTCGCGAGGTCGATGCGCTCGTCGAGGCCGAGCATGGCGGCCCAGCCCAGCACCCAGACGGCAACGGCGCGCCACCAAAGACACTGGGGCGCCGCGCGGCCAGTCTCGCGAGACGATTGCATGGCGCCAACGTACCACGTCACCCATCAGGATGGCGCAAGGAGGCGCGGACCGATGCATCGCCGCCCGGCCCGCGCTGGCACGGCACGCCGCCGACTCGTGCACGGGCCCAAGGGTTGGTGGCCCCCAAGGCCGCCGGAATAGAAAACGGGTCAGCAACTTTCGTTGCTGACCCGTTGAATTGGTTGGCGGAGTGGACGGGACTCGAACCCGCGACCCCCGGCGTGACAGGCCGGTATTCTAACCAACTGAACTACCACTCCGCGTCGGTGAAGCCTTGCACTATAGCACAGGGTTTTTCGGTCGCACAAGCGCGGCGCGTTTGTGATGCCCTTGCGACAGGACGGCGGGCCATGTCGGCAGTACGCTACCGGTGACGCATGTCAAGCGTCGCCGCGCGTTCCGGCGCACACTGGCGGTTGAGCGGATCATGGTCCGCGCCCACTCAGGAGATCAGCATGTACAAGCGCATCCTTGTTCCCACCGACGGGTCGGAGATCACCAGCAAGGCCGTCGACTCCGCGGTCGCCTTGGCCAAGCTGAGCGGTGCGGCACTCACGACCATCTGCGTCAAGGAGCCGTTCCCGTACAGCGCCATTTCCGAGATGCAGCCGGTGCCGCCGCAGGAGTTCTACGACGCCCAGGAGCGCATCGCGGCCGGGCGCGTCAAGCAGGTCACCGATGCCGCCGCCGCGGCAGGCGTGAACTGCAGCGGCTTCACCGTCGAGGCGCTGCACCCCTGGGAGGCCATCCTCGACCACGCCAAGGTGCAGGGCTGCGACCTCATCGTGATGGCCTCGCACGGCCGCCGCGGCATGGCCGCGCTGCTGATCGGCAGCGAGACCAGCCGCGTGCTCACGCACAGCCCGCTGCCGGTGCTGGTGGTCAAGTAGCCCGCTGCCGGTGCTGGTGGTCAAGTAGTCGGCCACCACGGCCGCTGGGCCTGTCAGGCCGGGCCCCGCAACCCCTGCGGGGCATCAGGTGCGCTCAGTGGCTGTGCTGCAGCCCGCGGGCCAGCACCACCAGCAGCAGCCCGGTGCCGATCCAGGCGATCTGCGCGGCCGTTTCGCGCCAGGGCAGGCGCCGTTGCAGTTGCGGCAGCAGGTCGGCCACCGCCACGTAGATGAAGCTGCTGCTGGCCGCTACCAGCAGGTACGGGAACAGGTCGGCCCAGGGGCCGACCACCCAGTACCCGAGCACGCCGCCCAGCACCGCGGCCAGGCCCGACACCGCGTTGTAGGCCAGCGCCTTGGCCCGCGAGAAGCCGGCGTTGAGCAGCACGATGTAGTCGCCCACCTCCTGCGGGATCTCGTGGGCGATGATGGCCAGCGAGGTGACCACACCGAGTTTCACGTCGGTCAGGAACGCGGCGGCGATGATGACGCCATCGCAGAAGTTGTGGATGCCGTCGCCCACCAGCACCGTCCAGCCGCCGCGGCCGACACGCTCGGCATCGAAGTGGTGGTGGTGGTCGTGGCCGTCGCCTTCGTGGTGGTGGTCGTGCCGGTACAGCTCGGCCTTCTCCAGCAGGAAGAAGAACAGCAGCCCGCCCAGCAGCGTGGCAAACAACTGGTGCGGCTCGACCTGGCTCTCGAAGGCCTCGGGCAGCACGTGCAGCATGGCCGTGCCCAGCAGGATGCCCACCGACAGGCTGACGAGGTTGCGCACCAGGCGGGTCAGCACGCCGACGGTCACCAGGCCTGCGATCAACACCGACAGCACTCCCCCGGCGGTGGTGGCCAGCACGATGTAGAGCAGGGTCATCCTCGTCGTTCCTCCATGAGCGCGCCGGGCCGCTCCCAAGCGCGAATCCCGCAGCGCGCTGCGCGGAGGGTCGTCCAGTGAGCGTGAACCGCGCCGGTTGGCGCGGTTGGCACGCTGCGGGCCAGCCAGCCCTGCTCGGTCGATCAACCCACGCCGTGGGCCTTGAACCAGGACACACAGCGCTTCCAGCCGTCTTCGGCAGCGTCCTTGCGGTAGCTGGGCCGGTAGTCGGCATGGAAGGCATGGGGTGCGTCAGGATAGACCATGAACTCCGATCGCCTGGCGGCGGCACTGCCGGCCGCGAGCGCCGACTTCATCTTCTCGACCGTGTCCAGCGGGATGCCGGTGTCCTGGCCCCCGTAGAGCCCCAGCACCGGCCCGTTCAGTTTGCCGGCCAGGTCCACCGGGTGGGCCGGGTTCAGCTCGCTGGCGGCCCCGACGAGCCGGCCGTACCAGGCCACGCCGGCCTTCACCGCCGGGTTGTGCGCGCTGTACAGCCAGGTGATGCGCCCGCCCCAGCAGAAGCCGGTGACGCCCAGCCGCGAAGCGTCGGCGCCCTGCCCCCGGGCCCAGGCCACGGCAGCGTCCAGGTCGGCCATCACCTGGGCGTCGGGCACCTTGGCAATGACCTCGGACAGCAGCTTGGCGATCTCGCCATACGAGCCGGCATCGCCCTGGCGCACGAACAACTCGGGCGCAATGGCGAAGTAACCCAGGCGCGCGAAGCGGTTGGCCACGTCGGCGATGTGCTCGTGCACGCCGAAGATCTCGCTGACCACCAGCACCACGGGCGCATTCGCCTTGCCGGCCGGCGCGGCGCGGTAGGCCGGCATCTTGAAGTCGCCCACCGGGATGGTCACCTCGCCGGTCACCAGGCCGGCGGTGTCGGTCTTGATCACCGTCTGCGCGGTCACGGGCAGCACGGCGGCGGCAAAGCCGGTGCCGATGGCGCCACCGACGAATCCGCGCCGGTTCATCGCGGCGCCCGGCGCGAGGCTGTCGATCTCGCCCGATGAATCGAGCTGTGGCTGGTCACGCACCATAGCGGGTCTCCTGCGTTCCAAGGAAGGCCCGATTCTAGGAAGCCGGTGCCGAACCCGCCCGGGCGCCGGGGTTTGGCAGGTAGGATGCAAGACCATGGCCACCCGCTCCCCCGCCCACGATGGCCCGCTGGCCGCGATCGACATGGGCTCGAACAGTTTCCGCGTCGAGATCGGCCAGGTGCAGCACGGCCGCTACAAGCGCGACCTGTACCTCAAGGAAACCGTGCGCCTGGGTGCCGGGCTCGATGCCGACAACCGGCTCACCGAACCGGCCATGGAGCGCGGGCTGGCCTGCCTGGCCACGTTCGCCGGCCACCTGCGAGGCTTCAGTGCCACCCGCGTGCGCGCCGTGGCCACGCAGACGCTTCGCGAGGCACGCAACCGGGACGAGTTCCTGCGCCGGGCCGAGGCCGTGCTGGGCTTCCCCATCGAGGTGATCTCGGGCCGCGAGGAGGCCCGCCTGATCTACGCCGGCGTGTCGCACCTGCAGCCCTCGACCACCCCGAGGCTGGTCATCGACATCGGCGGGCGCAGCACCGAGATGATCCTGGGCCACGGCCGCGTGCCGGTGACGGCCGAGTCGTTCCAGGTGGGCAGCGTGAGCCTGTCGATGCGCTGGTTTCCCGAGGGCCGGTTCACCGCCGAAGCCTTCCGCGACGCACAGGTCGCGGCAGGCGCCGAACTGGAAGAGGCCCTGCAGCTCTTCGCACCGGTGTACTGGCGCGAGGCGCTGGGCTCGTCCGGCACCTCGGGCGCCGTGGCGCAGGTGCTGCAGGCCACCGGCGTCACCGACGGCCGCATCACCCCCGAAGGCCTGCGCTGGTGCATCGAGCAATGCCTGGCCGCCGGCAGCGTGCAGCGGCTCGACCTGCCCACGCTGCGCGAGGACCGCAAGCCGATCATCGGCGGCGGGCTGGCGCTGCTGTACACGCTGGTCACCCACTTCGGCATCCAGGAGCTGAAGCCGGCCAAGGGCGCGCTGCGGCAGGGCGTGATCGTCGACCTGCACGAGCGCAATGCCGCGCAGCGCGGCCAGGGCGCCGGCGACATGCGCGACCACACGGTGCGCGAGCTGCAGGTGCGCTTCGAGGTCGACACCGACCAGGCCCTGCGGGTGCGCTCGCTGGCACTGCGGCTGCTGCGGGCGGTGTGCCCCGAGGTCGACGCCGACGCCCAGCGCGAACTGGGCTGGGCCGCCGACCTGCACGAGACCGGCCTGATGGTCTCGCACCACGACCACCACCGCCACGGCGCCTACCTGATGGCCCATGTCGACGCGCCCGGCTTCTCGCAGAGCCAGCAGCGTCGGGTCGGCGATCTGGTGCTGTCGCAGCGCGGCGGCCTGCGCAAGCTCGAGCACGTGATGGGCCACGAGCCCTTCGCCTGGCAGGCAATGGCCTTGCGGCTGGCGGTGATCAAGTGCCACGCGCGCGGCGAGATCGACGAAGCCGCGCTGCGCCTGCAGCGCGAGGGCCGCGCGGCCCGACTGTCCTACCCCGCCAAATGGGCGACCTCCCATCCCCGCACGCTGCACCTGCTGCGCGAGGAGTCGCAGGCCTGGGCGCGCCAGGGCGCGCTGCGCCTCGTGCTGCCCGATTGATTCGGCGCAAGGCCGGAACCGGCGCCTTGCCGGCGGCGCCACCAACGGACACACGAGGCCCGGCAAACGCGCTACGCTTTGGGGCGGGACCATGCCCCAAGGAGTTGCGATGAAACCTCTGCACATCCCCCTGCGCCGCCGCGACGCGCTGGCGGCACTGGCCGCCGTGGGCCTGGCCGGCACCGCCGGCGCCGCCGACGACGCCACCACCTACGACGAGGCCGAGATGTTCAAGGAGGCCTCGGCCTTCTTCGGCAAGACCACCGAAGGCCTGGCCAAGATCATCGAGAAGGCCTTCAAGGAGCAGGGCCGCCCCAACGGCTACATCGAGGGCGAGGAAGCCTCGGCGGCGCTGGGGATCGGATTGCGCTATGGCGAGGGCCGACTCAAGCTCAAGAGCGGTGCCAGCGCCAAGGTGTTCTGGGCCGGCCCGTCGATCGGCATCGACGCCGGGGCCAACGCGTCGAAGGTCTTCACGTTGGTCTACCACCTGCCCAAGGTCGCCGACATCTACCAGCGCTTCCCGGGCGTCGATGGCAGCCTGTACTGGATCGGCGGCGTCGGCGTGAACTACCAGCACCTCGACGGCATCACGCTGGCCCCCATCCGCCTCGGCGTCGGGTTGCGCAGCGGCGCCAGCGTCGGCTACCTGCACTACCGCGACAAGAAGTCGCTCAACCCGCTCTGAGCGCCCCCAGGGCCGGGCTGCGCCCGGCCCGCCTGACCGCGGGCCGCCGTCGGCTCAGTGCGCCTGTTCCCAGTTGGGGCCCACGCCCACCTCGGCCAGCAGCGGCACGCTCAACTGCGCCACCCCGGCCATCAGCGCCGGGATCTCGGCCTTGGCCCACAGCAGTTCGTCCTCGGGCACCTCGAACACCAGTTCGTCGTGCACCTGCATCACCATCGCCGTGCGGCGCTGCTGCGCATCCAGCGCACCCTGCACCGCGATCATCGCCAGCTTGATCAGGTCGGCCGCCGTGCCCTGCATCGGCGCGTTGATGGCCTGCCGTTCGGCGCCCGAGCGGCGCGGCCCGTTGCCGCCGCGGATGTCGGGCAGCTCGATGCGGCGGCCGTACAGCGTCTCGACATAGCCGCGCGCCGCGGCCTGCGCCTTGGTGTCGTCCATGTACTGCTTGACGCCGGCAAAGCGCGCGAAGTAGCGGTCGATGTAGTCGCGCGCCGCCTTCTGCTCGATGCCCAGCGCCTGCGCCAGGCCGAACGCGCCCATGCCGTAGATGAGGCCGAAGTTGATGGTCTTGGCGTAGCGGCGCTGCTCGCTGGTCACCGCCTCGGGCGCGAGGTTGAAGACCTCGGCGGCGGTGGCCCGGTGCACGTCCATGCCCTCGGCGAAGGCCTTGGTCAGGCCCGGGTCGCCGCTGATGTGGGCCATGATGCGCAGCTCGATCTGCGAGTAGTCGGCCGACAGGATCACGTGGCCCGGCGGCGCGATGAAGGCCTCGCGCACGCGCCGGCCCTCGGCCGTGCGGATGGGGATGTTCTGCAGGTTGGGGTCGTTGCTGGACAACCGTCCGGTCACCGCCACCGCCTGCGCGTAGTTGGTGTGCACGCGGCCCGTGGCGGGGTTCACCATGCCGGGCAGCTTGTCGGTGTAGGTGCCCTTGAGCTTGGCCAGGCTGCGGTGCTCGAGGATGGTGGCCGGCAGCGGAAAGTCGGCGGCCAGTTCCTGCAGCACCTCCTCGTCGGTGCTGGGCGCGCCGGAAGCCGTCTTCTTCTTCACCGGCAGGCCCAGGCGGCCGAAGAGGATCTCGCCAATCTGCTTGGGCGAGCCCAGGTTGAAGGGCTGGCCGGCGATCTCGTAGGCCTTCTGCTCCAGCTGCACCATGCGCTCGGCCAGTTCGCGGCTTTGCGTGGCCAGCACCGCGGCGTCGATCAGCACGCCGTGGCGCTCGATGCGGCCCAGCAGCGCCGACACCGGCATCTCGATGTCGCGGTAGACGTGCAGCAGGCCCGGCTCGGCGGCCACGCGCGGGTACAGCACCTGGTGCACCTGCAGCGTCATCTCGCTGTCCTCGCCGCTGTACTCGGTGGCGCGCTCCAGGTCCACCTGCGAGAACGGGATCTGGTTGGCGCCCTTGCCGCACAGGTCTTCGTAGCTCAGGCCCTTGCGGCCCAGGTGCCGCTCGGCGAGCTTCTCGAGGCTGTGGCCCAGGTGGGCCTCGAAGACATAACTCTCCAAAAGCGTGTCATGCCGCCAGCCGCGCACCGCGATGCCGTGGTTGGCCAGCACATGGGTGTCGTACTTGATGTTCTGGCCCACCTTGGCCGCCGCATCGTCCTCCAGCCAGGGCCGCAGCGCGGCCAGCACCTCGTCGAAGGGCAACTGGTCGGGCGCGCCGGGAAAGTCGTGCCGCAGCGGCACGTAGGCCGCCTCGCCGGGCTGCACCGCAAAGGAGATGCCGACGATCTGCGCGCGCATCGGGTCGAGCGAATCGGTCTCGGTGTCCAGCGCCGACAGTTCGGCGGCGCGCAGGCGCTCGATCCAGGCGTCCAGCCGGTCGCGGGTGAGCACGGTCTCATAGCTGCGCGCCAGGCCGGTGTTGTCGGGCCGCGCCGGCGCCGCCGCTGCGTCACCATCGAACAGGCCCACCGTGGCCGCGGGTGCGTCGGCCGGCGCCACGCCCAGCGCGGTTTCCAGTTCCTTGCGCCAGGCCCGGAAGCCGTAGCGCTGGTAGAAGTCGAGCAGGCCTTCGCGGTCGACCGGGCCCATGGCCAGGCGCTCCACCGAGGGCCAGCCTTCGAGGTGTCCGGCCAGGTCGCAGTCGGTCTTCACGGTGATCAGGCGTCGGCCGGTGGGCAGCCAGTTGAGTGCCTTGCGCAGGTTCTCGCCGGCCACGCCCTTGATGCCGTCGGCCGCCGCCACCACGCCGTCGAGCGAGCCGTGCTCGGCGATCCACTTGGCCGCCGTCTTGGGGCCCACCTTCTCGACGCCGGGCACGTTGTCGACCGCGTCGCCGACCAGCGTCAGGTAGTCGACGATGCGATCGGGCGGCACGCCGAACTTGGCCTTCACGCCCTCGGTGTCGAGCCGCTCGTTGCTCATCGTGTTGATCAGCGTGACCTGGCCGTTGACCAACTGCGCCAGGTCCTTGTCACCGGTGGAAATGATCACCTGGTGGCCGCTGGCCGCGCCCACGCGCGCCAGCGTGCCGATGGCGTCGTCGGCCTCGATGCCGGGCACCTCGAGCACCGGCCAGCCGAGCAGGCGCACCACCTCGTGGATCGGCGCGATCTGCGTGCGCAGGTCGTCGGGCATCGGCGCGCGCTGGGCCTTGTACTCGGGGTACCACTCGTCTCGGAAGGTGCCCCCCGGGGCGTCGAAGACGCAGGCCGCGTGGCCGCCGGCCTCGCCCAGCACCTGCTCGCGCAGCCGCTTCATCATCGCCACCATGCCGTGGATGGCCCCGGTGGGAAAGCCGTCGGGCCCGCGCAGGTCGGGCATCGCGTGGTAGGCGCGGTACAGGTAGCTGGAGCCGTCGACCAGCAGCAGCGTCGGCGCGGGCGTAGAGGTGTCGTCCATGGCGCGCATTGTGCGGCCCGGGGACGCCGGGTCCACCGCGCCCCGGGGTCAGCCCGCACCGCACGGGCGCGGCCAGGGCCACGGCGCCTAAAATCCGCCGCATGAGCCTGCGCCGCGCCTCGCCCCGACCCGCTTGCCAGCCCACCGCCGACGCGGCGGCGGCTGGCGGTTGGTGCCCGGCCGGCTGATCGATCGCGCATGGCCGTGTTCACCCCCGTTGGGGCCGACGAAGCCCGCGCGCTGGCCCGCCGCCTGGGCGCCGGCGAGTGGCAGTCGATGCAGGGCATCGGCGCCGGCATCGAGAACACCAACTACTTCGTCGAGACCGACCGCGGGCGCTGGGTGCTCACGGTGTTCGAGCGACTGTCCTTCTCGCAGGCGCCCTTCTACCTGGGCCTGATGCAGCACCTGGCCCGACGCGGCCTGCCGGTGCCCGAGCCGCTGGCCGACGCCGACGGCGCCCTGGTGCACGCCGTGGCGGGCAAGCCGGCCGCGCTGGTCAACGCCCTGCCCGGCCACCACCAGCATGCGCCCGACGGCCACCACTGCGGCCAGCTCGGCGCCATGCTCGCGCGCATGCACGGGGCGGTGGCCGACTTTGCGCTGCAGCAGCCCAACCTGCGCGGGCTGGCCTGGTGGCTCGACATCGCGCCGCGCGTGCGGCCGCACCTGGATGCCGGCCAGCAGGCGCTGCTCGACGGCGAACTGGCCTTCCAGCAGGCGCTGGCCGACTCGCCCGCGGCCCAGGCCCTGCCGCGCGGCGCGGTGCACGCCGACCTGTTCCGCGACAACGTGCTGTTCGACGGCCTGCCGGGCCACGAGAAGCTCACCGGCTGCCTCGACTTCTACTTCGCCGGCATCGACAGCTTCGGCTACGACCTGGCGGTGTGCCTGAACGACTGGTGCATCGACCCCGACAGCGGCCACCTCGATGGCGACCGCGCGGCGCAACTGCTGGCGGCCTATGAACGCGTCCGCCCGCTGCACGCCAACGAGGTGCGCCTGATGCCGGCGCTGCTGCGCGCCGCGGCGCTGCGCTTCTGGCTGTCGCGCCTGGGCGACTGGCACCTGCCGCGCGAGGCCGACCTGCTGCAGCCGAAAGACCCGGCCCACTTCGAGCGCGTGCTGCGGCAGCGCATCGCCGAACCCTGGCATCCGCCGCGCTGACTGGCCACGCACACACCCATGGGACTCCGACTGCACGACGTGGCGCCGCGACAAGGCGCGCAATGGATCCGCCAGGCGCTGGCGCTGTGGTGGAAACGCCCGCTGGCCTTCGTCGGCCTGTTCATGTTCTTCCTGTTCAGCGTGCTGCTGCTGATGGTGGTGCCCTTCATCGGGCCGCTGCTCGGCCTGGCCCTGCTGCCGATGCTGACGCTGGGCTTCATGATCGCCACGCGCAGCGCGCTGCAGGGCGGCCCGGTGCACGCGCTGCAGATCGTCGAAGGGCTGCGCGTGCCCGACCGCCCGCGCCGCAACGCGCAGATCATGCTGTGCGTCGTGTATGCGCTGAGCTCGATCGGGGTGATCGAACTCGCCGGCTATGTCGACGCCGGCCTGTTCGAGCAGTTGCAGATCGCGCTGGCCAAGCCCGACACGCCGGCGGCCGAGGTCAACCGCATCCTCGCCGACCCGCGCCTGAGCGACGGCATGCTGGTGCGCTTCGGCCTGGCCGGGCTGCTGTCGGTGCCGTTCTGGCACGCGCCAGCGCTGGTGCACTGGGGCGGCCAGGGCGCGCTGCAGGCGATGTTCTCCAGTTCGCTGGCGTTGTGGCGTGCCAAGGGCGCCTTCCTGGTCTATGCCGCCGGCTGGGCGATGATCACCATCGGCCTGGGCCTGCTGGCCACCGCCGCGGTGCTGATGCTGGGCAGCCGGCAACTGGTGAGCGTGCTGATCATGCCCGCCGGGCTGATCCTGTCGGCGATGTTCTACGTGTCGCTGTGGTTCAGCTTCACCGACAGCTTCGGCGACGACTCGGCGCCGGACTGACGCGCCGCCGCGCGCGGCCCTGCCGCCGCGACAGACCCGACCGCGCGGCCGACGTCGCACCGTCACGCGACTGACACGGCCCTGCCACGGGCCTGCCACATGGCCTGCGAACAATGCCGCGTATTCGATATCGCGGAGAAACGCCTTGACCGATCGCACGGACCTGACCCTTGCCCCTGCCAATTCCTACGACGACAACGAGATCGTCAATGCGTCAGCCAATCCCCACATCGAGCAGCTGATTGCCGCCCGCCTGACGCGCCGCGACACGCTGCGCGGTGGCATGGGCCTGGTCGCCAGCACCCTGCTCGGCGGCCTCAGCCTGTCGGCCTGCGGCGGCGGCGACGATGACAAGCCCAAGGCCCCGGCGCTGGGCTTCGCCGCCGTGGCCAAGAACAAGCTCGACGTGGTCACCGTGCCCGAGGGCTACCAGGTCAGCATCCTGCATTCGCTGGGCGACCCGCTGATGTTCGGCGACGAGAGCTGGAAGGACGACGGCAGCGAATCGGCCGAGTCGTACAACCGCCGCGTCGGCGATGCGCACGACGGCATGCACTGGTTCGGCCTGTCCGAGGCCGGCGCGTTCCAGGCCGAGCGCTCCGACCGCGGCCTGCTGTGCGTCAACCACGAGTACGTGCCCGCGCCCTTCGGCCTGCACCCGGCGGGCCGCACCGCCGGCGCTGCCCGCGTGGCCTCGGAGGTCGACAAGGAGATCTACGCTCACGGCGTCAGCATCTGCGAGGTGCGCCGCGGCAGCGACAACGGCATGGCCATGGTGCGCGGTTCGCGCTTCAACCGCCGCGTCACCTCGGCCACGACCATGGACTTCACGGGCCCGGTGAAGGGCTCTGCGCTGATGGCCACGAGCTTCTCGCCCACCGGCACGCAGACCCGCGGCACCAACAACAACTGCGCGCACGGCTACACGCCCTGGGGCACCTACCTGACCTGCGAGGAGAACTACCTCAACGTCATCAGCCGCGCCGCCGGCGACAACGCGAAGCGCAGTGCCAAGGAGGTGCTGGCGCTCAACCGTTACGGCCTGCCCGAGAACCGCAAGAGCCCCTACCTGTGGGAGACCGCCGGCAGCGACGACCTGTATGCCCGCTGGAATTCGTCGGTCACCGGCGCCGCCGCCACCGCCGACTACCGCACCACCATCAACACCTTCGGCTGGGTGGTCGAGATCGACCCGTTCAACCCCGCCGCGGCACCGGTCAAGCGCAGCGCGCTGGGCCGCTTCAACCACGAGGGCGCCTGGCCCGCACCGGCCGTGGTCGGCCAGCCGATCGTGATGTACATGGGCGACGACGCGCGCAACGAGTACATCTACAAGTTCGTCTCCAAGGCGGTGTGGGATGCGGCCGACGTCGGCAAGGGCCTGGCCGCCGGTGCCAAGTACCTGGACGAGGGCACGCTGTACGTGGCCCGCTTCGACGCCGACGGCAGCGGTGCCTGGCTCGAACTCAGCCATGGCAAGAACGGCCTCGACGCCACGGCCACGCCCTACGCCTTCGCCGACCAGGCCGACGTGGTGACGCATGCGCGGCTGGCCGCCGACAAGCTGGGCGCGACCAAGATGGACCGCCCGGAATGGGGTGCCGTCAACCCGCTCAACGGCGAGGTGTACATGACCCTCACCAACAACAGCAACCGCGTGGCCGCGTCCGCCACGCCCACCGGCAGCCAGCTGAAGCCGGACGCTGCGAATCCGCGCTACTACGAAGACAGCTTTGCCAACGCCGATGGCAGCAGCCGCACCAACCGCGGCAACCCCAACGGCCACATCATCCGCTGGCGCGAGGACGCCGGCCGCGTGTCGGCCACGAAGTTCGCCTGGGACATCTACCTCTTCGCCGCCCAGTCCGACGCCGCAGTCGACGTGAACCTGTCGGGCCTGACCGCGGTGAACGACTTCTCCAGCCCCGACGGCCTGTACTTCGATGCCCGCGGCATGCTGTGGATCCAGACCGACGACGGCGCCTTCACCGACGTCACCAACTGCATGATGCTGGCCGCGGTGCCGGGCCAGGTGGGCGACGGCGGCACCGCCACCGCCGCCGGCGGCATGGCCACCCGCAAGGGCGCCAACGCCAGTGCCGACACGGTGCGCCGCTTCCTCGTCGGCCCGAAGGAATGCGAGATCACCGGCATCGTGCTGACGCCCGACGCGAAGACGATGTTCGTCAACGTGCAGCACCCGGGGGAAGACAGCGCGACCGACTTCGCCGCCCGCAAGTTCGGCAGCGCCTGGCCGGCCAGCCAGACCAACGCCGCTGCGGCCACCCGCCCGCGCTCGTCCACCGTGGTGGTGACGCGCCGGGACGGCGGCACGATCGGCACCTGACGGCACTCGATCGGCCCACCCAGTGCCATCCCACGTGTAGCAGCGTGCCTTGCCCCGGCCCTGGCCGGGGCTTTTTCACTTCAGCGGGGTCATTCCACGGGCGTGAGCTTGGCGATCGACAGCGCCAGCCACTTGGCGCCGTGCCGGCCGAAGTGCACCTGGGCGCGGGCATCGGTGCCGCTGCCTTCGAGCGTCAGCACCACGCCTTCGCCGAACTTGTTGTGGAACACTGACTGGCCCACGTGCAGGCCGTGCGAGGGCGGCGTCTTCGACACCATCGGCGGCGGTGGCGGGGGCGCCGCGTAGGCCGGCCGGCCCTCGACGCGGCCGGCGCCCACCACCGAGCCCAGACCCGTGCCGCGCGCCCAGGCCGCCTGGTAGTCGCGGGCAAAGCCCGAGCCGAAGCCCTGGTTGCGCGGCGTCAGCCACTTCAGCGCGGCCTCGGGCAGTTCCTCTACGAAGCGGCTCTTGACGTTGTAGCGGGTCTGGCCGTGCAGCAGCCGCGTCTGGCTGAAGCTCAGGTACAGGCGCTGGCGGGCGCGGGTGATGGCCACGTACATCAGGCGCCGCTCTTCCTCCAGCCCGTCGGCATCGGACATCGAGTTCTCGTGCGGGAACAGCCCTTCCTCCAGCCCGGTGATGAACACCGCGTCGAACTCCAGGCCCTTGGCCGAGTGCACCGTCATCAGCTGCACCGCGTCCTGCCCGGCCTGGGCCTGGTTATCGCCGGCTTCCAGCGCGGCATGCGTCAGGAAGGCGGCCAGCGGCGAGACGATCTCGCCCGTCTCGGCATCGGGCGCCAGTTCGGCCGGCGGCAGCGCACCGGCCGGCGCGCCGGCGATGCTGCCCGGCCCGATCTCGTCCACCGGCAGCGCCACCGCGTCCTTGCCGAAACCCTCCTGGGTGACGAAGGCCTCGGCGGCGTTGACCAGTTCTTCCAGGTTCTCGATGCGGTCGGTGCCTTCCTTCTCGGTGCGGTAGAAGTCGACCAGGCCCGAGCGCTGCAGCACCTGCTCGATGATCTCGCGCAGCGTGAGGCCGCGCGTGCCGTCGCGCAGCGCGTCGACCATCGCTGTGAAGGCCACCAGGTGCGCGCCGCCCTTGCCCGGCACGCCGGCCACGCTCTGGTACAGGCTGCGGGCGCTGGCGCGGGCCACGTCCTGCAGTTGCTCGAGCGTGCGCGCGCCGATGCCGCGGGTGGGGAAGTTGACGACGCGCAGGAACGAGGTGTCGTCGTTCGGATTCTCGATCAGCCGCAGGTAGGCCAGCGCGTGCTTCACCTCGGCGCGCTCGAAGAAGCGCAGGCCGCCGTACACCCGGTAGGGGATGCCGGCGTTGAACAGCGCGCTTTCCAGCACCCGGCTCTGCGCGTTGCTGCGGTACAGCAGCGCAATCTCGCGGCGCGCCATGCCGCCGCGGTGCAACTGCTGCACCTCGTCCAACAGCCACTGCGCCTCGGCGTAGTCGCTGTTCGATTCGTTCACCCGAACCGGCTCGCCCGGGCCGGCCTCGGTGCGCAGGTTCTTGCCCAGGCGGTGGGTGTTGTGCGAGATCAGCGAGTTGGCGCTGTCCAGGATGTTGCCGAACGAGCGGTAGTTGCGCTCGAGCTTGATGACCTGGTCGACGCGGTACTCGCGCTCGAAGTCGGCCATGTTGCCGACGCGGGCACCGCGGAAGGCGTAGATGCTCTGGTCGTCGTCGCCGACGGCGAACACGCTCTGCCCGCCGACGGCCGCCGAGTCGTGCCCCGGCGGCGGCGCGAACATCTTCAGCCAGCGGTACTGCAGCCGGTTGGTGTCCTGGAATTCGTCGACCAGCACGTGTGCGAAGCGATGCTGGTAGTGCTCGCGCAGCGGGGCGTGGTCGCGCAGCAGTTCGTAGGTGCGCAGCATCAGTTCGGCGAAGTCGACCACGCCCTCGCGCTGGCACTGCTCCTCGTAGGCCTGGTACACCTCGACCATGGTGCGGGTCTGCGGGTCGCGCAGTTCCACGTCGGCGGCGCGCCGGCCTTCTTCCTTGTGGCCGGCGATGAACCAGCTCACCTGCTTGGGCACGAAGCGCTGCTCGTCCAGGCCCTTGGCCTTGATGATGCGCTTGACGGCCGAAAGCTGATCGGCCGAATCCAGGATCTGGAACGACTGCGGCAGCCCCGCCAGCTTCCAGTGCGCCCGCAGGAAGCGGTTGCACAGGCCGTGGAAGGTGCCGATCCACATGCCGCGCACGGCCACCGGCAGCATGGTGGACAGGCGCGTGAGCATCTCCTTGGCGGCCTTGTTGGTGAAGGTGACCGCCATCAGCCCGCCGGGCGACACCTGGCCCGTGGCCACCAGCCAGGCGATGCGCGTGGTGAGCACGCGCGTCTTGCCCGACCCCGCGCCGGCCAGGATCAGCGCGGGCCGGGGCGGCAGCGTCACCGCCGCCAGTTGCTCCGGGTTGAGGTTCTGGAGCAGAGACCCGGTGCCGGGCAGGTCGGTCGGGCCGCCCTGAGAATGCGCATCATGCATCGAGGGATTCTAGGAGCCGCGCTCTTCGCCACCGCGGCCATCGCGTCGGCGGCGACGCCGGCCTGCCCCGGGCCGGGCGCGGCGGTGCTCGAGCGCTTCACCAGCGCCGATTGCACTGAATGCTGGGCCGCGCCCGAGCAGGTGTCGGGCGCGGGCGGCTGGCTGTTCGACTGGCTCACGCCGACGCCCAACGGCGCCGACGCGCCCCTGTCGGTGGGTGCGCCCGTCGAGGCCGGTGAACGGGCGCGGCGCGCCGGTGCGATGGCGCCGGTGGGGCAGCAGGTGCTGGTGCTGCGCAGCCGCCTGCCGACGCGGCCCGGTGTGCGCCTGGAGGCACGCTCCGGCCCGGCCTGGAACGGCTACTTCGGCCTCGAGCTGCGCGCCACCGGCCGCGTGCCCGCCGGTGCCACCGGCTGGGTGGCGCTGGTGGAGGCGGTGCCCGCCGGCACCAACGGCAGCGCGGTGGCCCGCGAACTGCTGCGCGCAGTCGCCGGGCCGCTGCCGCTGGCCAGCCTGCAGCCGGGCCGGCCGCTGTCGCACCTGCGCGCCGTGCGGGTGCCCGAGGGCGCCACCGTGGAGCGCCTCACCGCGCGCGGCTGGATCGAATCGCCCGACGGGCAACTGCTGGCCGTGGCCGGCGAGGGCTGCCGCGCCGCGCGCTGAGCCCAGCAGACGAACGGCACTGGAAGCACAATCGCCCGCGGCCCGTACACACCGATCAACGCCCGCACGCCAGCACGCCCCCCCCGACCGCCCGACGCCGATCCACGCTGCATGTCTTCACGCCCAGCTGCCCGCCCCACCGTCGGCGCCACGCCGCGCCCGGCCGACCCCGGGCGGCGGCGCGTGGTCGCCGGCACCGCGTTGGCGTCGATGGGCCTGCTGGGCACGCGGCCGGCCCGGGCCGCGGCCCAGCGCAAGCCCTGGCCGCGTGGCGTGGCCACGCCAGGCCTGGCGCTGCCCGGTGTCGACCGCCCGGCCTGGACGCTGGCCTCGGCCAAGGGCAAGGTGGTGCTGATCAACTTCTGGGCCAGCTGGTGCGAACCCTGCCGCGCCGAGATGCCCTCGCTCGAACTGCTGGCCGAGCGCCACGAGCGCCAGGGCCTGGTGGTCGTGGCCGTCAATTTCAAGGAAGGCGAGTCGACCATCCGCCGCTTCACCGAGCAGACCTCGCTCACGCTGCCCATCCTGCGCGACGCCGACGGCGACGCAGCGCGCGCCTGGGGCGCCCGCATGTTTCCCACCACCGTCGCCGTCGGCCGCGACGGCCGGGCCGTGTTCACCGTGCTGGGCGAGATCGACTGGGGCGCCGAACCGGCGCGCCAGTGGGTCGCCGAGCTGCTGTGAGCCGCCCACCTGCCCTGCCCACCGATCCACGCCCACACCGGAGAACCCCATGCACCACGATCGCACCCCGCACCTGTCCCGCCGCACCTTGCTGCAATCCGGCTGCGCCGCCGCGGCCACCGCCGCACTGCCGATGGCGGCGCTGGCGCAGGAGAGCCGCCGCTTCGAGCCCAAGCCGGGCGCCTGGCGCAGCTTCGAGCTGACCACCGAAGTGCGCGTGCCCGAGGCCAAGGGCACCACCCATCTCTGGCTGCCGGTGCCCGATGTGGACACCGACTACCAGCGCACGCAGGGCAACAGCTGGTCGGGCAATGCGCGCAACGTGGCGCTGGTGTCCGACCCGGCACGCGGCGTGCGCATGCTGCACGCCGAATTCGGCGCCGAAGCCGGCCCGCCGGTGCTCAACCTCACCAGCCGCGTGCAGACGCGTAACCGCGCCATCGACTGGAACACCGCCGGCAACGTCGCCGAAGACCCGGCCCTGCTGCGCGCCAACCTGGCCCCCACCGAGTTGCTGCCGGTGGACGGCATCGTGCGCAAGACCGCGGCCGAAGCCACCCGCGGCGCCCGCACCGAACTCGACAAGGTGCGCGCCCTGTACGACTGGGTGGTGGCCAACGCCCACCGCGAACCCAAGACCCGCGGCTGCGGCACCGGCGACATCAAGACCATGCTCGAAACCGGCAACCTGGGCGGCAAGTGCGCCGACCTCAACGCCGTCTTCGTCGGCCTGTGCCGCGCGTCGGGAATCCCGGCGCGCGATGTGTACGGCGTGCGCGTCGCCCCGTCGGCCTTCGGCTACAAGGAACTGGGCGCCGGCTCGGCCAAGCTGCAGGGCGCGCAGCACTGCCGGGCGGAGGTGTTCCTGAAGCAGTACGGCTGGGTGGCGATGGACCCGGCCGACGTGCTGAAGGTGATGCGGCAGGAGACGCCCGAGTGGATCAAGGACCCCAAGCACCCGCTGGTGGCACCGGTCATGAAGGGCCTGTTCGGCGGCTGGGAAGGCAACTGGGTGGCCTGGAACACCGCGCACGACATCCGCCTGCCGGGCACCACCGCCAAGGGCACGCTGCCCTTCCTGATGTACCCCAACGGCGAAAACGCCGGTGGCCGCTTCGACGAACTGGCACCCGACGCCTTCCGCTACGCCATCAGCGCCAAGGAAGTGAACGCCTGAGGCGTCGGCTGCGGCATGGCGCTTGCATGAGGCCTTGCCCCCCGAGAACACCCCACCGAGAGAGGACCCCGCGATGACCCGACACGCCCCCCACGCGCTGGCCGCCGCCCTGGCGCTGGCCTTCGCCGCCCCGGCCTACGCGCAGAGTGCCGAGCCGGTCGAGCCCGGCAAGCTGCAGACGATCACCGTCACCGCGGAGCGCCGCACCGAGAACATCAAGGACGTGCCCAGCGCCGTGTTCACGCTCTCGGGCGAGAAGCTCGACGTCATCAACTCCAGCGGGCAGGACGTGCGCATGCTGTCGGGCCGCGTGCCCAGCCTGAACATCGAATCGTCCTTCGGCCGCGCCTTCCCGCGCTTCTACATCCGCGGCTACGGCAACACCGACTTCCGCAGCAACGCGTCGCAGCCGGTGTCGCTGGTGTATGACGACATCGTGCAGGAGAACCCCATCCTGAAGGGCTTCCCGGTGTTCGACCTGGCGGCCGTCGAAGTGCTGGCCGGCCCGCAGGGCTCGCTGTTCGGCCGCAACACGCCGGCCGGCGTCGTCAAGTTCGACTCGGTGCGCCCGTCGAAGAAGCAGGACGGCTACGTCAGCGCCTCCTTCGGCACCTACGGCACCACCAACGTCGAGGGTGCGATGAACCTGCCGCTGGGCGGGGCCTGGGCGGCGCGCGTCTCGGCGCAATCGCAGCACCGCGACGACTGGGTCACCAACACCTTCCCCAACGCCGTCTCGCCCAAGCTCGAGGGCTACGACGACCGCGCCATCCGCCTGCAGGCGCTGTATGCCCCGGCCCAGGATTTCCAGGCGCTGTTCAACCTGCACGGCCGCGCGCTGCAGGGCTCGGCCCGGCTGTTCCGCGCCAATGTCATCGAGAAGGGCACCAATCGCCTCGTCGCCGGCTTCGATCCCGAACGGATCACCACCGACGGCAAGAACCACCAGGAGCTCGAAAGCGCCGGCGGCAGCATGCGCCTGCGCATCGGCCTGGGCGGTGGGCTCACGCTGCACTCGATCACCGGCTACGAGAGCGTCAACGCCTACAGCCGCGGCGACATCGACGGCGGCTTCGGCGCCGCCTTCCTGCCCAGCGGCGGCGGGCCGGGCCTGATCCCCTTCCCCAGCGAGACGGCCGGCGGCATCCACGGCCACCGCCAGATCAGCCAGGAACTGCGGCTCGAGTCGGCCAGCAGCGGCGGCATCGCCTGGCAGGCGGGCCTGTACTACTTCGACGAGAAGTACTCGATCGACAGCTTCGACTACAACTCGCTGGGCGGCGGCGTGCAGACCGGCCTGACCACCTCCACGCAGGGCAACAAGGCCTGGGCGGCCTTCGGCTCGGTGAACTTCGCGCTGTCGAAGGACCTCAGCCTGCGCACGGGCCTGCGCTACACCCGCGACAAGAAGGACTTCTCCACCGTGGCGGTGCAGGGCACGGTCAACACCACCGCCGGCCTGACCGCCAGCACCAACGACGGCAAGCTCAGCTGGGACGCCAGCGGCACCTACGCGCTGAGCCCGTCGCTCAACGCCTACGCGCGCGTGGCCACCGGTTTCCGCGGCTCGAGCATCCAGGCGGCGTCGGCCTTCGGCCCGATGACCCAGGCCGGCCCCGAGACCATCACCTCCTACGAGGCCGGCCTGAAGGGCGACCTGCTGGACAAGCGCGCGCGCCTGTCGGTCGGCGTGTTCCGCTACGACGTGAAGAACCAGCAGCTCACCGCGGTGGGCGGCAATGCCAACGTCACCAGCCTGATCAGCGCCGCCAAGACCGTGGGCCAGGGGGTGGAGTTCAACCTCGATGCCTACGTCACGCCGCAGTTGCTGGTCACCGTGGGCGGCAGCGTCAACGACACGACCATCAAGGACCCGAGCCTGTCGCTGCCCAAGTGCGCCCAGTGCACGATGACCGACCCGCCCGTCGCGGTGGGCGCGGCCACGTTCTACAGCATCAACGGCAACTCGCTGCCGCAGGCGCCCAAGTACACGATGAACCTCACGGCACGCTACGGCATGCCGATGGGCCCGGGCGCCGAGCTGTTCGTCTTCACCGATTGGGTGTACCGCAGCAAGGTCAACTTCTTCCTGTACGAGTCGGTCGAGTTCATCGGCCCGTCGCTGCTGGAAGGCGGCGTGCGCGTCGGCTACAACTGGGGCAACGGCAAGTACGAGGCCGCGCTGTTCGGCCGCAACATCACCAACCAGGTCCGCGCCGTCGGCGGCGTCGACTTCAACAACCTGGTCGGCTTCATCAACGACCCGCGCACCTGGGGCGCGCAGTTCAAGATGACGTTCTGACGGCGGTAGCGCCGGCCGCGGCGGGGGCCTGCCGGCCGCACCGCGCGCCGCCCCTGCGGGAACGCCGCCGCGGCTCGCACCGGGCCGGCCTGGCACGCCGCATGCTGGCATCGGCCATCGCGGCTCCCAGGTGAATCCCCATGGACGTCTACGTCGTCATCGGCAACCCCAACACCCGCAAGTCGTCGCTGGTGCGCAGCCTCACCGGCTGCTTCAACCGCAGCCTGCGCGACATCCAGCCGGTGGGCGGCAAGGCGGCGTTGCGGTTGTACGCACGGGTGGGCTGCCTGCAGGACACGCGGACCACGCCCGAGGCCTTCCTGGCCGAGGTGCAGGCCACCCGCTGCACCGCGGCGCTGTGCTGCCTGGCGCCCAACGCACGGTCGACCGAGGCCAGCCCCTATCCGGATGCCCCGGCCTATCTTGCCGAATTCAAGGCGGCGGGCTGGCGTGTGAAGGCCATCGCGGTGCTGGGCCAGAACGGCGGCAGCGTGCGCTCGCCGGTGCTGCGGCAGTTTCCGCTGGCCACCACGACGCCGATCAACCTCACTGCCCATGCGGTGCGGGCGCATTTCGGCTGGGAGTAGAGTGGCAGGCACCCAACCCGCACCGCGGAGGACCATGGCCACCAGCCTGCCCAAGAAGCCGTTCTCGATGATCCGCGAGTTCCACCTGGCCGACTGGTTCACGCTGGCCAACGCGGTGTGCGGCGTCGGCGCGCTGTTCTCGGTGATGACCTTCCTGGAGGTGCAGGACGCGAGGCACATGTACTTCGCCTGCGGGTTGGTGCTGGCGGCACTGGTCTTCGACGTGCTGGACGGCAACATCGCCCGCTGGCGGCAGAAGACCTCGATCCTCGGCCGCGAGCTCGATTCGCTGGCCGACGTCATTTCCTTCGGTGTCGCGCCGGCGATCATCGCCTACGGTTGCGGCATGCAGGGCCTGTACGACCGCATCGTGCTGGCCTACTTCGTGGCCTGCGGCGTCTCGCGCCTGGCGCGCTACAACGTCACCGCCGAAACCCTGTCCCAGGGCGGCGACAAGGTGAAGTACTTCGAGGGCACGCCGATCCCGACGTCGATCGTGCTGGTCGGCGTGCTCGCCCTGGCCACGGCGTCCGGCGCCATCCGGCAGGACCTGTGGTTCGGCGAGCTCAGGCTGCTCGGCTTCACGCTGCACCCGCTGGTGCTGATGTTCGCCGTCTCCGGCTCGCTGATGATCAGCCGCATCCGCATCCCCAAGCCCTGAGCCCTGAGCCCTGAGCCCTGAGCCGATTGATCGCGGTCGGCCGATGCCGTGTCCGGCCGGCCCACCCAGACCTTGGGCGTGTGTCCGGCGTCGCGCCCTGCTGCATACTTTGCCTGCCATGACAGCGCGCCACCTCCTCGCGACCAGCTTGTTCGTCCTCGCACTCGTGCTCTACATCGCCGGCACCAGCGGCTGGGCGACAGGCCTGCTGCTGGTCGGCGGATTCGTGTCGGAGATGGCCGCCTGGGCCACGCTGGCGCGGCGCGACGAGCCCTGAGCCGCCGGCCACCGATCGTCGACTGCATCCCGTCTATCCGACCCACCCCGCCGCGCCCATGACGAATTCGAGCCCTCTGCACGAACGACGCCCATCGACGCGCCGATGGCTGCTGCTGTGCACGCTGGCCGCGGCCGGGCCGGCCGGTGCCGCCAGCAACTGCGAGGCCATCCGCGACCAGATCGGCGCCAAGGTCCGTGCGTCGGGCGTGCAGCAGTTCGCACTGGCCATCGTCGATGCCCAGGCCAAGGTGGCCGGCCGGGTGGTCGGCACCTGCGACATGGGCAGCCGCAAGATCGTCTATTCGACAGACGCCGCGGCCGGCGGCCGCGCCGCGGTGGCCAGGCCGCGGGACGAGCCGCTGCTGACCGAATGCAAGGACGGCCGGGTCTCGGTCGGCGGCGATTGCCGCAAATGACCCGGTGACCCGGGCCGTTGAAGCAGCGGGCCGGCCAAGCCGGCAAGGCCCGAGTTCTGCCGGCGCCATTGAAGGTGCCAGGCCAGCGCCGCGATCGGGCACCGTGGCGTGGCTGTCCCTCCTTCGTGAGCCCGTGCCCTGCAGGAATCCGCGATGGCCCTGACCTGGTCCAGCACCCTCGACACCATCGACTGGCATGAACTGGCCGCGCTCTACCGCGCCGCGCCGCTCGGGAACAAGACGGCCGAGGGCCTGAAAACCGCCTTCAGCCACAGCATGTTCAGGGCCCTGGCCTACGACGATGGCGTGCTGGTCGGGGCCGGCCGGATGCTGGCCGACGGCATCGACTGCGCCTACCTCTGCGACGTGGCGGTGCTGCCCAGCCACCAGGGCACCGGCCTGGGCCGGCAGATCGTCAGCCGGCTGGTGGAGGCCGCCCGCGGACACCGCAAGATCATCCTGTACTCGGTGCCGGGCAAGGAGCCGTTCTACCGCAAGCTCGGCTTCAGGCGCATGACCACGGCGATGGCGATCTTCGACGATCAGGCCGCGGCCCTGGCGCGCGGTTACCTCGAAGACCGCTGAGGGCACCACGCCCGGCTCGGCGCCACTGACCGCCGAGCCGGGCCATCGGCCCGGGCGCCGCCCGCCATGCCCATGGCTCGGGCGAGGGGTCTCGCGGCCCGCCCGACGCAGGCGCGCGCCGACAGGCTTAGGATGGCGTCGCCTGCGCCCGCCCTCGGGCACGGGCCGCCTCCATGCCCATCGACCCTGCCCAAGTCAGCCTGCGCGAGATCACCGCGGACACCGTGGTCCAGGTGATCAAGCTGTCGGTCGCCGAGCACCAGAAGCAGTTCGTCGCACCCAACGCCGTGTCGCTGGCGCAGGCATTGTTCGCCCCCGAGGCCTGGTACCGCGCCATCTGGCATGGCGACGAGATGGTGGGCTTCGTGATGCTCGAAGACGAATCGCTGCTCGACCCGCCGCCCGCCCACCCGGGCATCGGCGTCTGGCGCTTCATGATCGACCTGCGCTTCCAGGGCCGGGGCATCGGCCGGGCCGCGCTGCAGCAGGTCATCGACCATGTGCGCGCCAAGGGCCTGGTCGACACGCTGGAGCTGTCCTACGTGCCCGGGCCCGGCTGCCCGGAGCCCTTCTACCTGGGCCTGGGCTTCCGCCACGCCGGCCGCCTGGACGAGGGCGAGGTGATCCTCGAACTGCCGTTGCGCCCCGCTCAGGTGGCCGCCGCCGGCTCGCCCAGATCGACCAGCGGCATCGGGTCGATCGACGCACCGTAGGCGCCGCGGCGCGCCGCGTCGGCGCGCTGCCGGGCCTGCAGCCAGGCCACCAGGTCGGGCGCGGCCATCGGCCGGCCCAGCAGGTAGCCCTGCATCTCGTCGCAGCCCAGCTGGCGCAGCAGGTCGGCCTGGGCCTGCGTCTCCACGCCTTCGGCGACCACGTTCATGCGCATGCTGCGGCCCAGCGCGATCACCGCGGTGGCGATGGCCACGTCCTCGTTGTTCTCGGGCAGCGACTGGACGAACGAGCGGTCGATCTTCAGCGTGTCGATGTTGAAGCGCTTGATGTAGCTGAGCGACGAGTGGCCGGTGCCGAAATCGTCGATGGCCAGCCGCACCCCCATGCGCGACAGGTTCTCGAGCATGCCGCGGTTGGTCTCGTTGTCTTCCATCAGCAGCGACTCGGTCAGCTCGATCTCCAGCCGGCGCGGGTTGATGTAGTTCTCGCGCAGCGTGTCGGCCACCATCGAGGCCAGGTACTGGTGGCGGAACTGGCGCGCCGACAGGTTGACGGCCATGCGCAGCGGCGGCAGGCCCATGCGGTCCCATTCGGCAAGCTGCGAGCAGGCCGCGCGGATGACCCAGGCGCCCACCGGCAGGATCATCCCGGTCTCCTCGAGCACGGCGATGAACTTGTCCGGCGGCACCATGCCCTGGCCCGGGCAGTGCCAGCGGATCAGCGCCTCGACGCCGGTGATCTCGCCGGTGTGCAGGTCGGCCTTGGGCTGGAAGTACAGCTGGAACTCCTGCCGCTCGATGGCCCGGCGCAGCCCGCTTTCCAGCGACAGGCGCGCCGCGGCGGCGGCGTTGAGGTCGTCGCTGAAGAAGCTGTAGGTGCCGCGGCCCAGCGACTTGGAGCGGTACATCGCCATGTCGGCATGGCGCACCAGGCCGTCCAGGTCGACGTCGTCGTTGGGGTACATCGCGATGCCGATGCTGGCCGAGACGACGATCTCCTCGTCGCCCGACCTGAACGGCGAGTGCAGCGCCTCGAGCAGCCGGCGCGCGATCAGCGCGGCGTCCTCGGCGCATTCGATGGCCTCGGCGATCAGCGTGAACTCGTCGCCGCCCAGTCGCGAGAGCGTGAAGCCCTCCTGGTCGACCAGGCGCACCACCGAGTCCACCTGCCGCATGCAGGCCGTCAGCGTGGTGGCCACGTGCTTGAGCAGGCGGTCGCCGACCTCGTGGCCCAGGCTGTCGTTGACCAGCTTGAAGCGGTCGAGGTCGAGGAACATCAGCGCCATCGGCGTGCCCGAGCGGCGCGCCCTCTTCATGGCCTGCTTGAGCCGGTCCTGGAACAGCAGGCGATTCGGCAAGCCGGTGAGGCTGTCGTAGTTGGCCATGTGCGCCAGGTGCGCCTCGGCCTTGACGCGCTGCGTCGCGTCGCGCAGGTGCACCAGCCAGTGGCGGCCCGACGGTGTGTCCACCGCGGTCAGGCGCAGGTCGAGGGGGCGGCCGAGGCCGCCGCCCTCGCGGGCAAAGGCGTCGCCGGGCTCCAGGCCCAGGCCCGCGGGCGCCGCGGCGCCCGTGACATGCTCGCAGGCGTCCTGGGTGATCCAGTCGACCACCCGGCCGCCCTGCACGTCGCCGGGCTCGGCGTGCAGCAACCGGGCTGCCTCGAGGCTGCAGGCCACCACGCGGCCGGCAGGATCGCAGGCCAGCAGGCCTTCGGACGCGCTCTCGAACAGCGCCACGAACCAGGGGTCGGGCGCGCTGGACGACACCGCCACCGGCAACGCCGGGCCGAAGCACCAGTCGGAAAGGCGTCGCCAGACGGCCGCCAGCCCGGAGCTGCGCCGATCAGCGGGAGCATCCGGGGTCGGGAAGGGGGTGGGGNGGGTGGGGAGGGGAAGAGGCACAGCCTCCCTGCTATCGGCCAGGCAGCGGGGGCCTTGAGCCGCCAGGCCGCCCAGGGCCGTCGGCCGCGTAGAATTCCGCACCGGGCCCTTGTTCTCGGCGCCCGGTTGCCGCTTCGGTCCGGCCTGCCACCACGGAGTGCCCGGCAGACCCACCCGTGCCACCAGGACAAGCCGGCCCGGGTCGATCGCCGGGCGGTTGCCGGCACAGACCCGTCCCAGGACGGCGGCTTCGACGGGCCATCGCCCGGGCCGATCCCGAAACTCGACCGACCGATCCAAACCCCTGACCGAGCTTCCGACCGGGTCGGCGCCACGAGGCGCCGCGGGAGGCTGGCCCGGACCCATTCCCCCGCACGGGGACGCCGACGCGTCTCCGCCGATCGACCAGGAGCCCGACCGTGGAAATCTTCGACTACGACAACATCCTGCTGCTGCCCCGCAAGTGCCGGGTCGACAGCCGCAGCGAGTGCGACACCACGATCGAGTTCGGCGGCCGCCGCTTCGCGCTGCCGGTGGTGCCGGCGAACATGAAGACCGTGCTCGACGAGCCGATCAGCCAGTGGCTGGCGGCCAACGGCTACTTCTACGTGATGCACCGGTTCGACCTGGACAACGTGGCCTACGCCAAGCGCATGCGCGAGCGCGGCCTGTTCGTGTCCATCAGCTCCGGCGTCAAGGCGGCCGACTTCGAGGTCATCGACCGCCTGGCCGCCGAGGGCGTGGGCGCCGACTACATCACCATCGACATCGCCCACGGCCATGCCGACAGCGTGCGCAAGGCCATCGAGCACATCAAGCAGAAGCTGCCGCAGACCTTCGTCATCGCCGGCAACGTGGCCACGCCCGAGGCCGTGATCGACCTCGAGAACTGGGGCGCCGACGCCACCAAGGTGGGCGTGGGCCCGGGCAAGGTGTGCATCACCAAGCTCAAGACCGGCTTCGGTACCGGCGGCTGGCAGCTCAGCGCGCTGAAGTGGTGTGCCCGCGTGGCCACCAAGCCCATCATCGCCGACGGCGGCATCCGCCACCACGGCGACATCGCCAAGAGCGTGCGCTTCGGCGCCGCGATGGTGATGGTGGGCTCGCTGTTCGCCGGCCACGAGGAATCGCCGGGCGCCACGGTCGAGGTCGACGGCAAGCTCTACAAGGAGTACTACGGCTCGGCCAGCGACTTCAACAAGGGCGAGTACAAGCACGTCGAGGGCAAGCGCATCCTCGAACCCATCAAGGGCAAGCTCGCCGACACCCTGCGCGAGATGCGCGAGGACGTGCAGAGCTCCATCAGCTACTCCGGCGGCCGCGTGCTCGCCGACCTGAAAAAAGTCAACTACGTGATCCTCGGCGGCGAGAATGCCGGCGAGCACCTGTTGATGTGACCGCGACCCCATGACCACGACACCGACGACGACCCCTCTGGCCATGCCGGACCAGCCCGACAGTCACGACCTGCCGGCCGACATGCCCGCCGACCAGGCGGCGCCGGCAGATGCGATGGCGACCCCGCCCGAGACCCAGCCCGCCAGCCTGCCCGTGGTCGACGCCGAGGCCAAGGCCGAGGCCGAGGCCGCCGAGGTGGCGCCCGCCGACCCGGCAGCGGTCGAACCGCCCGGCGCGGCAGCCGCCGATGCCGATGGTGACGCCACCGGTGCGGCCGCCCCCGACACCGCCACCGAGGCTGCACCTGCGGCGGCCACCCCGGCGCCCGCCGCGCTCGACCCGGCCGCCGTCGCTGCCCTGCTCAAGCAGCGCTTCCCGGGCCTGTTCGCGGGCACGCCCAAGCCGATCAAGCTGCAGATCCAGGCCGACATCCAGGCGCGCGCACCGGGCCTGTTCTCGCGGCGCGTGCTCTCGGCCTTCCTGCACCGCCACACAGGCAGCACCTCGTACCTGATGGCGTTGTCGAAGTCCAGGCAGCGCTTCGACCTCGACGGCCAGCCGGCCGGCGACCTGTCCGACGAGCACCGCGAGGCCGCCACGCAAGAGCTCGCCCGCCGCCGCACGCTGCACGACGAGCGCCGCGCCCTGGAAGCCAAGCAGCGCGAACTGGCCGACCAGCAGCGCTTCAACCGCGCGGGGCTGCTGCGCGACTTCGAGCGCACCACGCTGACGCTGGCCAATTTCTGCGTGCTCAAGGGCGTGGCCGCCGAAGAACTCGACGGCCTGCTGGCCATCGCCCGCCGCGAGCGCGACGAAGCCCCGCCGCCACCGCCGCGCGACGACCGCCCCCCTCGGCCGGGTGGCGGTGGCGACCGCCGGCCGCCGGGCGATCGTCCCGCGCGGGGCGACCGCCCGCCGCGCGCCGACAGGCCGCCGCAGGGAGACCGTCCGCCTCAGGGGGATCGCCCCCCGCGTGGCGATCGCCCGGCGCGCACCGGCGACGACCGGCCGCGGCGCCCACCCACCGACCGGCGCTGACCTCCCGCCGGGCGCTGCCCTGCGCACCGGCCCCCTCGCCGCCTCGCCGCCTGGCCACCTCGAGGGGGCCCAACCCGGCCCCAGCCCGCCCCCAACCCGGGCGCTTCTGGTCATGCCCGGCGCCCTGCCCTCCCAGGGCACAGCACCGTCACAAGGCAGGGCAAGCCCTGACGGACAGGCGACAGCCGGGGCACCCGCCACGTGGCACAGTCGCGGGCTCATGCCCTTGTCCACCCTGCCCCCGCGTGCGCTCGTCCTGCTGGCCCTGCTGACGCTGGTGTGGGGCACCAACTGGCCGCTGTTCCCCTACGCGGTGCGCGAGGTGTCGGTGTGGACCTTCCGCGCCGTGGCCGTTGCCATCGCCGGCGCAGCGCTGCTGGCCGCCGCCCGCGCCCGAGGGCAGTCGCTGGTGCTGCCGCGCCGCCACTGGGGCACGGTGCTCACCGCCACCTTCTTCTACCTGATGCTGTGGAACGTGGCCAGCACCTATGCCGCGGTGATGATCCCTTCGGGCCAGGCGGCGATCCTCGGCTTCACGATGCCGCTGTGGTCGGCGCTCATCTCGTGGGCCGTGCTGGGCGAACGCCTCACCGGCCGGCTGCAACTGGCACTGGGCCTGGGTGCGGCGGCCGTGGGCCTGCTGATGTGGCCGGGCATGGCCGCCTATGCGCAGGCGCCGCTGGGCTTCGCGCTGGGCCTGCTGGCCGGGCTGGGCTGGGCCATCGGCACGCTGATCCTCAAACGCAGCGGCGTCGACGTGCCGACCACCGTGCTCACCGGCTGGCAACTGCTGATCACCGCGGTGCCCACCGCCATCGGTGCGCTGATCTTCGGCGACCACATCTGGTTCGTGCCCACCTGGCAGAGCATCGTGCTGATCGGCTACATCGCGCTGGTGCCGATGTGCATCGGCAACCTGGCCTGGTTCACCATCGTCGGGCTGCTGCCGGTCAACATCGCCGGGCTGTCGGCCATCCTGGTGCCGGTGGTGGCGATGCTCTCCGGCGCGCTGGTGCACGGCGAACCGCTGGGCGCGCTGCAGTGGGCGGCGATGGCCTGCTGCGCCGCCGCGCTGTCGCTGGTGCTGCTCAAGCCGAAGGCCGCGTGAGCGCGCCGCCCTGCACCCACCCTCCACCCACCCGAT